>NZ_JAQYXC010000291.1:0-346706 GCF_036322365.1 Streptomyces sp. SP18CS02 | reverse complement strand
TGAGTTCAACTTTATAGTGTTTCGGTGGTCATAGCGTTAGGGAAACGCCCGGTTACATTCCGAACCCGGAAGCTAAGCCTTTCAGCGCCGATGGTACTGCAGGGGGGACCCTGTGGGAGAGTAGGACGCCGCCGAACAATCATTGTGGGAAAGCCCCGCACCTTATGGTGCGGGGCTTTCCTGCGTTCAGGGCCCTGGACGACCCCTGTGCACAGGCCGGTCGTATCTGACGGTAAAGTCAGGGGGCATCGTTGGCTCGTTCTCACAGGAGGCTCCCGGGTGGAGGTCCAGGAGACCCGCGTTCAGACCGACCGGGTCCTCACCATCCCCAACATCCTCAGCATGGCTCGTCTCGTAGCCGTGCCGCTCTTCCTGTGGCTGATTCTCCGCCCCGTTTTCGACGGACCCAGGAGCGATGGCTGGGCCCTGCTGGTGCTCATGCTCAGCGGCATCAGCGACTACCTCGACGGCAAACTGGCGCGACGCTGGAACCAGATCAGCAGCCTGGGGCGGATCCTCGACCCGGCCGCGGACCGGCTGTACATCCTCTCCACCCTGATCGGCCTCACCTGGCGCGAGATCCTGCCGCTGTGGCTCACCGCCGCTCTCCTGGCCCGTGAGCTGATGCTGCTGGTGATGGTGGGGATCCTCCGCCGGCACGGCTACCCGCCCCCACAGGTGAACTTCCTGGGCAAGGCGGCGACGTTCAACCTGATGTACGCCTTCCCGCTTCTCCTGCTCAGTGACGGAGACGGGTGGCTGTCGTCACTCGCTGAAGTTTTCGGGTGGGCGTTCGCCGGATGGGGTACAACTCTGTATTGGTGGGCAGGGATCCTTTACGTGGTCCAGGTCCGCCGCCTCGTCAAGGCGGATACCGCGGCCGATTGAGCTCGTCTCCGGTGCTGTGCAGTGACCGTTCCTGCAGCTTGGCCTGAGTGAGCGGCAGCCCGAATGGGCGAAGTCGGCTGGACCGTCATCTCTGCAAGGAGGACGCTTCCGACATGAAGGCCGTCGTGATGGCTGGCGGCGAAGGCACTCGACTTCGCCCCATGACCTCGAGCATGCCCAAGCCACTCCTGCCGGTGGTCAACCGGCCGATCATGGAGCATGTGCTGCGTTTGCTCAAACGGCATGGGCTCAATGAGACCGTTGTGACCGTGCAGTTCCTCGCATCGCTGGTGAAGAACTACTTCGGTGACGGGGAAGAGCTCGGTATGGAGCTCACCTATGCCAATGAGGAGAAGCCGCTCGGCACTGCGGGGAGTGTGAAGAACGCCGAGGAGGCATTGAAGGACGATGCCTTCCTCGTCATCTCCGGTGACGCGCTCACCGATTTCGATCTGACCGACCTCATCGCCTTCCACAAGGAAAAGGGCGCACTCGTCACGGTGTGCCTGACCCGGGTGCCGAACCCGCTGGAGTTCGGTATCACCATCGTGGATGAAGAAGGCAAGGTCGAGCGCTTCCTGGAGAAGCCGACCTGGGGGCAGGTCTTCTCGGACACCGTCAATACGGGCATCTACGTGATGGAACCCGAAGTGTTCGACTACGTCCAGCCCGATGTCTCGGTCGACTGGTCCGGTGATGTCTTCCCTCAGCTGATGAAGGAAGGCAAGCCGATCTACGGCTACATCGCCGAGGGCTACTGGGAGGACGTCGGCACCCACGAGAGCTATGTGAAGGCCCAGGCCGACGTCCTCGAAGGCAAGGTCGACGTCGACGTCGACGGCTTCGAGATCTCTCCCGGCGTGTGGGTCGCCGAAGGCGCCGAGGTCCATCCCGACGCCGTCCTGCGCGGTCCGCTCTACATCGGTGACTACGCCAAGGTCGAGGCCGGCGCGGAACTCCGCGAGCACACGGTCGTGGGCTCCAACGTCGTCGTCAAGAGCGGCGCCTTCCTCCACCGGGCCGTGATCCACGACAACGTCTACATCGGGCAGCAGAGCAACCTGCGCGGATGCGTGATCGGCAAGAACACCGACATCATGCGAGCTGCCCGGATCGAGGACGGCGCCGTCATCGGGGACGAGTGCCTCGTCGGTGAAGAATCGATCGTTCAGGGCAACGTACGGGTCTACCCGTTCAAGACCATCGAGGCCGGCGCCTTCGTCAACACGTCCGTCATCTGGGAGTCGCGCGGACAGGCCCACCTCTTCGGCGCGCGCGGGGTCTCCGGAATCCTCAATGTGGAGATCACCCCGGAGCTGGCCGTGCGGCTGGCCGGCGCGTACGCCACCACGCTCAAGAAGGGCGCCACCGTCACCACCGCCCGTGACCACTCCCGTGGTGCCCGGGCGCTGAAGCGGGCGGTGATCTCCGCTCTCCAGACGAGCGCCATCGACGTGCGCGACCTCGAGAACGTACCGCTGCCCGTGGCCCGGCAGCAGACAGCGCGGGGAAGCGCCGGCGGAATCATGATCCGGACGTCGCCCGGTGTTCCCGACTCGGTGGACATCATGTTCTTCGACGAACGGGGCGCCGACCTGTCGCAGGCGGGGCAGCGCAAGCTGGACCGGGTGTTCGCGCGCCAGGAGTACCGGCGGGCGTTCCCGGGCGAGATCGGCGATCTGAGCTTCCCGTCCAGCGTCTTCGACTCGTACACCGGTTCGCTGCTGAGAAGCGTCGACACGACCGGGGTGGCGGAAGCGGGCCTCAAGATCGTCGTCGACGCCTCCAACGGAAGCGCCGGGCTCGTCCTCCCCAGCCTGCTGGGACGGCTGGGCGTGGACTCCCTGACGATCAACCCGGGCCTCGACGAGTCCCGCCCGACGGAGACGGCCGAGTCGCGCAGGGCCGGGCTCGTGCGGCTCGGTGAGATCGTGGCGTCGGCACGGGCCGCCTTCGGCGTGCGGTTCGACCCCGTGGGCGAGCGGCTTTCGCTCGTGGACGAGCGGGGCCGGATCATCGAGGACGACCGGGCGCTCCTCGTCCTGCTGGATCTGGTGGCCGCCGAGCGACGCAGCGGCCGGGTGGCCCTGCCGGTGACCACCACCCGCATCGCCGAGCAGGTCGCGGCGTACCACGGCACTCAGGTGGAGTGGACGACCACGTCTCCCGACGATCTGACGCGGGTGGGACGCGAGGAGTCGACGATCTTCGGCGGTGACGGGCGCGGCGGGTTCATCGTGCCCGAGTTCAGCAGCGTCTTCGACGGTGCCGCGGCGTTCGTGCGGCTGATCGGACTGGTCGCGCGGACCCAGCTCACGCTGAGCCAGATCGACGCCCGCATACCGCGAGCCCATGTGCTGCGGCGGGACCTGGCGACCCCCTGGGCCGTCAAGGGCCTGGTCATGCGGCGGGTCGTCGAGGCGGCCGGGGACCGGCACGTGGACACGACCGACGGCGTACGGGTCGTCGAGGCCGACGGCCGTTGGGTGATGGTGCTGCCCGACCCCGCTGAGGCCGTCACCCACCTGTGGGCGGAAGGCCCGGACGACGCGTCCGCGCAGGCGCTGCTCGACGAGTGGGCCGCGGTGGTGGACAGCGCCGGCCACTGACCCCGGGCGATGTGCCGGCGGACGCCCACGGGCGCCTTCCGGCACATCGGTGGGGCCATTCGGCGGTAGCGGCTCCGACGTGCGACGATGTGCGGCATGTCGCAGCAGCCCCCCGTTCGGAGCACCGGATCGCCACCTCCGCGTCCCGACGCGTCCATGTCGCTGCTGACCAATGTGATGGACCACGCGCTCGACGACGGCTACGCGGAGGCGTCGGCCCGCCGGGCCGCCGAGGGCGGCGGACTGCCGCGGACGCTGCGGGCGAAGCTCGGGCTGGCGGCCGGACTGGTGCTCGCCGCCATGGTCGTCACCCTGGGAGCCGCGCAGGCGCAGATATCCGCGCCGGTCGTGGCGAAGGAACGCGAAGAGCTCATCGACCGGATCGAGTCGGAGACATCGGCCGCGGACGACCTCGAGAAGCAGATCGAGCAGTTGCGGGGCGAAGTGGGGGAACGCCAGCGCAAGGCGTTGCAGCGGCACGGCGGGGACCAGGCGGAGCTCGTCGCCCTGCTCTCCGGTGCGACCGAGGTACGGGGGCCGGGCGTCAAGCTCGTCGTCGACGACGCCAAGGGCACCGACCAGGGTGGCGGCGGGCCCCGGGAGAGCAGCGGGTTCTCCGACACCGGCCGGGTGCGCGACCGGGACATGCAGCGGGTCGTCAACGGACTGTGGCAGTCGGGCGCCGAGGCGATCTCCATCAACGGGCAGCGCTTGACCGCCCTGTCGGCGATCCGCGCGGCGGGCGACGCCATACTGGTCGACAACAAGCCGCTCGTGCCGCCGTACACGGTGCTCGCGGTGGGGGACGGGAAGAAGCTGAGCACCGCGTTCCAGGACAGTGCCGACGGCCAGTACCTGCACGCGCTGCAGGAGAACTTCGGTATCCGCACCAGCATTTCCAGCCCGGACGAGGTGCGTCTGCCGGCCGCGCCGAGCCTGATCGTACGTACAGCAGAGCCGAGGACCGCCGGAGCCGGCACGGGTGACGGGCAGGGCGCGGCCGACACAGGGAAGGGCACATCTTGATCGCCGTACTGGGCCTCGTCGTGGGAGTCGTGGTCGGACTGTTCGTCCGGCCCGAGGTACCGGCGGTGGTCGAGCCCTACCTGCCGATCGCCGTCGTGGCCGCCCTCGACGCGGTCTTCGGAGGTCTGCGGGCGATGCTCGACGGGATCTTCGTCGACAAGGTCTTCGTCGTCTCGTTCCTGTCGAACGTCGTCGTGGCCGCGCTCATCGTGTTCCTGGGCGACAAGCTGGGTGTCGGGGCGCAGCTGTCCACGGGTGTGGTCGTGGTGCTCGGCATCCGGATCTTCTCCAACGCTGCCGCCATCCGGCGGCATGTGTTCCGGGCGTGAGGCCGATGAGCAACGACAGCACACCCCAGCCCGAGGGCAACGGAGAGACCAACTCCCGGCCCGAGTCCCCCGAGTCCCCCGGGTCCCCGGGGCCCCTGCCCATGCCCCAGCCGAGTCCCCGGCCGGGACCGGAGGCGCTGCCGGGTCCGCAGCCGCCGGCCGAGCCCGCGCCGCCGGCTCCGTCGGAGGCGGTGCCGGCGCCCGAGGCACCGGCGGTCCGTGAGGAACCGGCGGCACCCGGGACGGCCTCCGAGGAGGCCGCGGAACCGCCCGAGCAGAGCGGCCGTCAGCGGCTGGTCGCGGGACTGTGGCCGCCGCGCATCACGCGGGCCCAACTCATCGTGGCCGTCCTCCTGTTCGGCCTGGGGCTGGGTCTGGCCATCCAGGTCCGTTCGACCAGCGACAGCAGCGCGCTGCGCGGGGCGCGTCAGGAGGACCTGGTCCGTATCCTCGACGAGCTCGACGACCGTACGCAGCGGCTGGAGGACGAGAAGGCTCGTCTGGAGGATCAGCGTACGGAGCTGGAGAGCAGTTCCGACCAGGCGGAGGAGGCCCGCAAGCAGACGCTCGAAAAGGAGCGGCAGCTGGGCATCCTGGCCGGTACGGTGGCGGCGCAGGGGCCGGGGATCACGCTCACCATCGACGACGGGGCCGGTGCGGTCGACTCGGACATGCTCCTGGACGCGATCCAGGAGCTCCGTGCGGCCGGTGCCGAGGCGATCCAGGTCAACGACGTGAGGGTGGTCGCCGACTCGTACTTCTCCGGTGCCGACGGCGACATCGAGGTGGACGGTCAGAAGATCGACGGTCCGTACCGCTTCAAGGTCATCGGCAAGCCCCAGGACCTCGAACCGGCGCTGAACATCCCGGGAGGCGTCGTGCAGACCTTGGAGAAGGAGCAGGCCACCGCCACGGTGACCCGCTCGGAGAAGATCGTCGTGGACGCCTTGCGACCGGCGGAGCGGCCTGACTACGCTCGGTCGTCATCGCGGTGAGGCGGGGGCGCATGGGGGTCGTGCGACGAGGGCATGAGGTTGCGGGGGGTCGCCGCATCACAACGGTGGTGCGTGGTGGAAACTGTCCGGAGGGTACGGACGTTGTGAGGGTGTCCGGGTCGGCAGGTGTGTTCAATCAGGGTTCGTCCTGCCCCACGGGCGGGTCTGTTTCGTTCAAGGGGAATCGCCCGTGAAGTTGTTTGCGAAGTTGTTCGGCAAGAGCGCGCGCGAGGACAGCGGCAACGCTGCCAAGCATCGCGCGCCGCGCCATGGCCAGGATGAGGAGCAGGGTGGCGAGCGCCCGCTGTTCCGTGACGAGGTCGCTGGTCCGGGCGGTGACATTCCGGGGGGTCAGGGCGCGTCTGTTGACCCTGCCGGTCCCGGCCGCATAGGTTTCGGGGAACCATCGACCTCGAGTGCGGGTGGAGGGTTTGCCCCCGACCCGTATGCGACCAGCCCCCACGCGGGCCGGCCGCGGCAGGAGGGTTCGTCCATGCCGGTGTGTACGAGGTGCGGGCACCGCAACGCCGAGGCCAGCAGGTTCTGTTCCCACTGCGGTGCGCCGCTGCGTGCGGGTGCCCCCGCGGAGCGTGCGTCCGAGACGACGTCGACCATCTCGATCTCGGGTCTGGAGGCGTACGACGCCGAGGTGACCGGTCAGACGCAGCTGCCGTCGCTGTCGCCGGAGGCGCAGGCTGCGGTGGACGCTCTGCCGCTCGGCTCCGCGCTCCTGGTGGTGCGGCGCGGCCCGAACTCGGGCAGCCGCTTCCTGCTGGACGGTGAGCTGACCACCGCCGGACGGCACCCGCAGAGCGACATCTTCCTCGACGACGTGACCGTGTCGCGGCGTCATGTGGAGTTCCGCAGGGCCCAGGACGGCAGTTTCACCGCCTCGGACGTCGGCAGCCTCAACGGCACCTACGTCAACCGGGAGCCGATCGACTCGGTCGTCCTGGCGAACGGCGACGAGGTGCAGATCGGCAAGTACCGGCTCGTCTTCTACGCGAGCCAGCGAGGCGTGTGACCCGGCAGGGAAGGCCTATGCTGCGAACTTCGGCTGGCGGTGCCGGTCACGGCGCCGCCGGCTCGGCTGATCAGCTGGTGAGCATCGGTACGGTGCTCAACCAGCTGCGCGAGGAGTTTCCCGAAGTCACCATCTCCAAGATCCGGTTCCTGGAGGCGGAGGGGCTCGTCGAGCCGCAGCGGACCGCTTCCGGATACCGGAAGTTCGGTCCCGGGGATGTCGAGCGGCTGGCCCAGATCCTGCGCATGCAGCGGGATCACTATCTGCCGTTGAAGGTCATCCGCGAACACCTGGACGCCCTCGCACGCGGCGAGCAGGTCGCGCTGCCGGCCCCCGGGCCCCAGCGCGACCTTCTGGACGGCGGTCCCTGGGAGCCCGGCCTGGACCGTCCCACGGTCGCCCGGGTGGGCAGGGCCGAGCTCCTGGCGGCCGCCGAGGCCGGTGAGGACGAGCTCGCCGAGTGGGAGTCGTACGGTCTGATCACCCCGGAAGCGGACGGCGGGTACGACGCGGAGGCCGTGACGGTCGCCAAGCTCGTCGCGGACCTGAGGAGATTCGGTATCGAACCGCGCCATCTTCGCGCGGTGAAAGCCGCCGCCGACCGCGAGGCGGGACTGGTCGAACAGGTGGTCGCGCCCCTGCGCCGGCACCGTAATCCGCAGACCAGAGCCCATGCCGAGGCGACAGCCAAGGAGATGGCGGCCCTCTCGGTGCGGCTGCACGCGGCCCTGGTGCAGACGGCTCTCGGGGTCAGGTTGCACTGATCTTGAGGGGGCCCGACTACCCAAACCGGTCCGGCACGTCCTAGGGTTGCTGTGTGAACGAGCTCGATGTTGTCGGTGTCCGGGTCGAGATGCCCTCCAACCAGCCGATCGTGCTCCTGCGTGAAGTGGGAGGCGACCGGTACCTCCCCATCTGGATCGGTCCGGGGGAGGCGACGGCCATTGCCTTCGCCCAGCAGGGCATGGCCCCTGCCCGGCCGCTCACGCACGACCTCTTCAAGGACGTGCTCGAGGCCGTGGGTCAGGAGCTGACCGAGGTGCGCATCACCGACCTGCGGGAAGGTGTCTTCTACGCGGAGCTTGTCTTCGCCAGCGGGGTCGAGGTGAGTGCCCGGCCGTCCGACGCCATAGCGCTCGCCCTGCGCACCGGTACCCCGATCTTCGGAAGCGACGGCGTGCTCGACGACGCCGGGATCGCCATCCCGGACGAGCAGGAGGACGAAGTGGAGAAGTTCCGCGAGTTCCTCGACCAGATCTCGCCCGAGGACTTCGGGACCAACAGTCAGTGACCTCGCCCGTCTGCCCCGGCCACCGTCGGCCCGAGCCGTGACCGGCGGGCGTGACGTCTTCTCCGTGGCCTGATCTTGGGGGCGCCATCGGCGCATTCGAGTAGCCTTTCCCGGAATCGGGATACGGGAAACCACTCTCAGGGTGATTATCACTCGGCGTGCCGAGTGTGGCGATCGTTGACGCACCCCGAGTGACTGCCTACCGTCGAGATGGCAGGTCTAGGACGGAGGGTCGGCGTGATGAGCAGCGGCGACGGTACGGCGGCGAGCGGGCCGTACCCGCTTCACGGAAGTGCGGCCGAACCGCTTCACGGCGACGCGGCCGACCCGGACACCGAGACCATCGGCTATCGGGGTCCGACCGCCTGCGCGGCGGCCGGGATCACATACCGCCAGCTCGACTACTGGGCCCGTACGGGGCTGGTGGAGCCGAGCGTGCGGGCCGCCTACGGATCGGGCACCCAGCGGCTCTACAGCTTCCGTGACGTGGTCGTTCTGAAGATCGTGAAGCGATTCCTCGACACGGGGGTCGCCCTGCAGAACATCCGGGCCGCGGTTCAGCACCTGCGTGCCCGGGGCTTTCGCGATCTGGAGCGCATGACGCTGATGAGCGACGGCGCCACGGTCTACGAGTGCTCCTCCCCGGACGAGGTCGTGGACCTGCTCCAGGGCGGCCAGGGCATCTTCGGCATCGCCGTCGGCGTGGTGTGGCGGGACGTCGAGGCGGCGCTGTCGCAGCTGCACGGCGAGCGCGTCGACACGGGCGAGACGCTGATCGGGCCGAATCCCTCGGACGAACTGGCCAGGCGCCGGCGTGACAAGGCCGTCTGACCGGGACCGCGGACGAGCCCGGGCGGCCGGTCGTACACGGGTGCGAGCCATTGTCAGTGGCGTAGTGCAGCATCAGTGATGTGAGAGCAGCGCCGACGATCCTGCATCTGGACATGGATGCCTTCTTCGCCGCCGTCGAACAGGCGGCGAAGCCGAGTCTGCGCAAAAAGCCCGTGGTGGTCGGCGGGCTGGGGCCGCGCGGTGTGGTCGCGACGGCGTCGTACGAGGCCAGGCGGTTCGGGGTGCACTCGGCGATGCCGATGGCCCAGGCCCGGCGGCTCGCGCCGAACGCCGCGTACCTGGTGCCGCGGTTCACGCTGTACCGGGCCGTGAGCGAGCAGGTCATGGAGCTGCTGGGGCGGCTCTCGCCGCTGGTGGAGCCGCTCAGCCTGGACGAGGCGTTCGTGGACCTGGAGGCGGGGGGATCGGCCCATGACGCCGCGACGGCGCGGGAGGCCGGTGAGCGGCTGCGCAGGGACATCTACGGGGCCACGGGGCTCAGCGGGTCGGTGGGGCTGGCGGGGTCCAAGATGCTGGCGAAGATCGCGTCGGAGGAGGCCAAGCCCGACGGGCTGCTGCTGATCGAGCCCGGCACGGAACGAGAGCTGCTGGGGCCGATGCCGGTGCGCACCCTGCCGGGCGTGGGGCCCGCGACCGGCGAGCACCTGCGACGGGCGGGCATGACCACGGTGGCGGACCTGGCGGAGGCGGGCGAGGACGAGCTCGTACGGCTGCTGGGGAAGGCGCACGGGGTGTCGCTGCACCGGATGGCCCGGGGGTACGACGACCGGCCCGTGGTGGCGGAGAGGGATGCCAAGTCCGTGTCGGTGGAGGACACCTTCGACGTGGACCTGCACGACCGGGTGCGGGTGCGCATGGAGGTGGAGCGGCTGGCCGACCGGTGTGTGCGGCGGCTGCGGGCCGCGGGGCGCTCCGGCCGGACGGTGGTGCTGAAGGTGCGGCGGTACGACTTCTCGACGCTGACCCGCTCGGAGACGCTGCGCGGCCCGACGGACGATCCCGGGGTGGTGCGCGAGGCGGCGGGGCGGCTGCTGGAGGCCGTGGACACCACGGGCGGGGTGCGGCTGCTGGGCGTGGGCGTGTCGGGGCTGGCCGACTACACGCAGGAGGATCTGTTCGCGCAGGCGGCCGCCGCCGACGAGGCGGCCGTCCTGGCGGCGGGCGGCCCGTCCGACGCCGCCTCGCCCGCGACCGCCGACGGACCGGCCCACCGTCGGCCCCACGGCCACCCCGAGGGGCCGGGGGCTCAGGCGGGCCGGCCGGGAGGTGCGGCCGGGGACAGCGGTGCCCGGGCGGCCGAGGGGGCCCGCCCCGACGAGGAGCGGCACGAACGGCGGTGGCCGGCCGGGCACGACGTGCGGCACGCCGATCACGGTGCGGGGTGGGTGCAGGGCAGCGGGGTGGGGCGGGTCACGGTGCGGTTCGAGACGCCGGGATCGGCTCCGGGGCGTGTGCGGACGTTCTGGTCGGACGATCCGATGCTGGAGCTGTCGGATCCGCTGCCGCTGGTGCCGGGGGAGTCCCGGCACCCCGGTCAGTCGTCCTGTCCGGCCAGCCTGCCGAAGTCGCGGTCGGAGGCGGCGGAGGGGGGCGCGGAGTCCTCCGGCGGGGAAGGCAGGTCGATTCCGTAGTGGTGGTAGAGCTGCAGCTCCTGTTCGGGGGAGAGGTGGCGTCCGACGCCGAAGTCGGGCGCGTCCTTGATCAGGGCCCGCTCGTAGGGGACGTGCAGGCCGTCGTCGGCGAGCTCGCTGGGGGCCAGGGGGACGAAGGCGTCACGGCTGAACAGACCCGTGCGGACGGCCGCCCACTCCGGCACGCCCGTCGCGTCGTCCAGATACACCTCGTCGATGCTGCCGATCTTGTGCCCGTTGCGGTCGAAGGTCTTGCGGCCGATCAGGCTGCGCGGATCGATATCGGTCTGCACGGTCCCTCCAACTGGTCGCAACAGTTCCGTCAACACTACGAAAGTGCACAACGGTGACCTCGGCCACTTGAGGGATCGTGATCCGACCTCGCTGGTAGTCTGGCTAGCGGCTGCTGACCCCGTGCGGGAGAGTCCTCTGGAGAAACCTTTCGGAGGCGCCGAAGGAGCAAATCCTCCCCGGAATCTCTCAGGCACCCTGTACCGCACGGACGAGGTCACTCTGGAAAGCAGGGCGGGCGTCGGACGGCATCCGCTCTCACCGACGGTGAAAGCCGGACCGCCCTGTGGCGTCCGGTGAAGCTCTCAGGTTGAGATGACAGAGGGGGAGGCCGTCCGGGCACCCGCGCCGTGGTGCCCCTCGCAGGTCGCATCGACCAGGAGGCCCCCCGCATGACCGCCAACCGCATTCCGCTCTCCCAGCTGGAGCGAGGCATCCCCTTCGAGCAGCGCCACATCGGACCCGACGCCGAGGCCCGGGCCAAGATGCTCGCGCAGGTGGGCTACGGGTCGCTCGACGAGCTCACGGCCGCCGCGGTTCCGGACGTCATCAAGAGCGCCGAGGCGCTCGGGCTGCCGGAGGCCCGTACCGAGGCCGAGGTCCTCGCCGAGCTGCGCTCGCTGGCCGACCGCAACCAGGTGCTCGCACCGATGATCGGCCTGGGCTACTACGGCACCTTCACCCCGCCGGTCATCCTGCGCAACGTCATGGAGAACCCGGCCTGGTACACCGCGTACACGCCGTACCAGCCGGAGATCTCCCAGGGCCGCCTGGAGGCGCTCCTCAACTTCCAGACCGTGGTGGCCGATCTGACCGGTCTGCCCACCTCCGGCGCGTCGCTGCTCGACGAGGGCACCGCGGCCGCCGAGGCCATGTCGCTCGCCCGCCGTGTGGGCAAGGTCAAGGACGGCGTCTTCCTGGTCGACGCCGACGCCCTGCCGCAGACCATCGCCGTCATCGAGACCCGCGCCGAGCCGACCGGTGTCGAGGTCGTCGTCGCCGACCTGAGCGACGGCATCCCGGCCGAGATCGCCGAGCGCGGGGTCTTCGGCGTCCTGCTCCAGTACCCCGGTGCCTCCGGCGCCGTGCGCGATCTGAAGCCGGTCATCGAGCAGGCGCACGAGCTGGGCTCGATCGTCACCGTCGCCGCCGACCTCCTGGCCCTCACCCTGCTCGCCTCGCCCGGTGAGCTGGGCGCCGACATCGCCGTCGGCACCACGCAGCGCTTCGGCGTCCCCATGGGCTTCGGCGGTCCGCACGCCGGCTACATGGCCGTACGCGAGAAGTTCGCCCGCAGCCTCCCGGGCCGGCTCGTCGGCGTCTCCGTGGACGCGGACGGCAACAAGGCGTACCGCCTGGCACTGCAGACCCGCGAGCAGCACATCCGCCGTGAGAAGGCGACCAGCAACATCTGTACCGCGCAGGTGCTGCTCGCCGTCATGGCCGGCATGTACGCCGTGTACCACGGCCCCGACGGCCTGAAGGCGATCGCGCGGCGCACCCACCGCTACGCCGCCATCCTCGCCGAGGGCCTGCGGGCGGGCGGGGTCGACGTGGTGCACGACTCGTACTTCGACACCCTCACCGTCCGCGTGCCCGGCAAGGCCGCCCAGGCCGTCGCCGCCGCCCGCGAGGGCGGGGTCAACCTCCGCCTCGTCGACGCCGACCACGTCTCCGTCGCCTGCGACGAGACCACCGGGCGTGCGCAGCTGGCCGCCGTCTGGGACGCCTTCGGGGTGCACGGCGACATAGAGGCACTGGACGCCCGGACGGCCGAGGCGCTGCCCGAGGGCCTCCTGCGCACCGACGCCTACCTCACCCACCCGGTCTTCCACGCGCACCGCTCCGAGACCGCCATGCTGCGCTACCTGCGCAAGCTGGCCGATCGTGACTACGCGCTGGACCGCGGCATGATCCCGCTCGGCTCCTGCACGATGAAGCTCAACGCGACCACCGAGATGGAGCCGGTCACCTGGCCGGAGTTCGCGCAGATCCACCCCTTCGCCCCGGTCGACCAGGCGCAGGGCTACCTCACCCTCATCCGTGAGCTGGAGGAGCGCCTCGCGGAGGTCACCGGCTACGACAAGGTGTCGGTCCAGCCCAACGCCGGTTCGCAGGGCGAGCTCGCCGGTCTGCTCGCGGTGCGCGCCTACCACCGCGCCAACGGCGACGACCGCCGCACCGTCTGCCTCATCCCGTCCTCCGCGCACGGCACCAACGCCGCCAGCGCCGTGATGGCCGGCATGAAGGTCGTCGTGGTGAAGACCGCCGACGACGGCGAGGTCGACATCGCGGACCTGCGCGCCAAGATCGAGCAGTACCGTGACGAGCTGTCCGTACTGATGATCACCTACCCCTCCACGCACGGTGTCTTCGAGGAGCACGTCGCCGACATCTGCGCGGCCGTGCACGACGCCGGCGGCCAGGTGTACGTCGACGGGGCCAACCTCAACGCCCTGGTCGGAGTGGCCAAGCCGGGCAAGTTCGGCGGCGACGTCTCGCACCTGAACCTGCACAAGACCTTCTGCATCCCGCACGGCGGCGGCGGCCCGGGCGTCGGCCCGGTCGGTGTGCGGGAGCACCTCGCCCCGTACCTGCCCAACCACCCCCTCCAGCCGACGGCCGGGCCGGAGACGGGCGTCGGCCCGATCTCGGCCGCCCCGTGGGGCTCGGCCGGCATCCTGCCGATCTCCTGGGCGTACGTCCGGCTCATGGGGGGCGAGGGACTCAAGCGGGCCACGCAGGTCGCCGTCCTGGCGGCCAACTACATCGCCAAGCGCCTGGAGCCGCACTACCCCGTGCTCTACACCGGTCCGGCAGGGCTGGTCGCGCACGAGTGCATCGTGGACCTGCGCCCGCTGTCCAAGGCCACCGGCGTCAGCGTCGACGACATCGCCAAGCGCCTGATCGACTACGGCTTCCACGCGCCGACCATGTCGTTCCCGGTGGCCGGCACGCTGATGATCGAGCCGACCGAGAGCGAGGACCTCACCGAGCTCGACCGGTTCTGCGACACGATGATCGCGATCCGTGCGGAGATCGAGAAGGTCGCGTCCGGCGAGTGGCCCGCCGACGACAACCCGCTGCGCAACGCCCCGCACACGGCGGCCGCGCTGGGCGGCGAGTGGAAGCACGCCTACACCCGTGACGAGGCGGTCTTCCCGGCCGGGGTCTCGGCCGCGGACAAGTACTGGCCGCCGGTACGCCGGATCGACGGGGCGTTCGGCGACCGCAACCTGGTCTGCTCGTGCCCGCCGCTGGACGAGTACGACAACTGAGGCGTAGGCCCGTCGGCAGGAGCGTCGGTCGGTGAGTACGCCGACCGACGCAGGCGGCACAGGAGATGCCTGACGGGCAGGCATGCGTCGGGGCCGGTACGGAGGAGAACTCCGGGCCGGCCCCCTTCGTGTCCGTGCGGCTCCGCCCTCAGGCCGCCGTCATGATCTGCGTGGTGCTCAGCGGCCGGTGCGGCGCGATGATCTGTCCGTCCGGCAGGAGCTCACCGGTGTCCTCGAAGAGCAGGACGCCGTTGCACAGCAGGCTCCAGCCCTGTTCCGGGTGGTGAGCCATCAGACGAGCGGCCTCCCGGTCCGCGGAGTCGGCTGTCGGGCAGGCTGGCTGGTGCTGGCACATGGCTGGGTTCTTTCGCTGCGGTGTGGTGTCTGTCCTGCGGCTCGATGCGGTGTTCATGGCCGCCCCCCGTTGTCGGTGGTCCGTTCCAGTGTTGCCCTACGGGCGTCGATCCGCAGGGATTTCGCGGCAGCACTTCCTACTGCTTAATGACGTATCACTCGCGCGGATGGTTCAGCTCAACCGCACTGTCCCTTCGGGTGGTTCGTATGGTCGGATCGGGCTAGTCCGTACGGACCCGGCCGCGACAGCACAGTGCCCCGCGGCCGGAGCGCACGCGGGGCACTGCGGGTCTCACCGGCTCGCGTGGCGGGCCGGTGACCGGCTGGGCCCGGGACCGGATCCCGGGGGTCGGGTCAGGCCGTGGAGCCGAGCAGCGGCGGCGGCACGAGTCTCAGCGACAGGACCGGCAGCAGGTCGGCGACCCGGTGCGGGAAGTGCGCGGCGATCCCGGGCGGCGCCGGCGCCAGCGGGACCAGCAGGTCCGCCGGGGCGGGGGTGCCGACGGAGGGGTCCGCCTCCGTGTCGCCGTGCAGCCAGAGCGTCAGCATGTACAGATCGGGAATCGACAGCAGGCGCGGTTGGTAGGCGGTCTGCATCGCCTCCGCCTGGCGCAGGGCGCGTTCGGTGGAGGTGAGGTAGGGGCCTTCGAAGAAGTGCGAGAAGGCCCAGCCGTCCGGAGTGAGCATGGTGTCCCCGGCGGCGACGGCGCGATCACCGCCGCGGATCAGGAACCGCCAGCCCGTGAGCCTGGTGCGCGGTGCGCCGACGGCGGCAACGGCCTGGTCGCGTACGTCCAGTACGTGGACGGGCAGCGGCAGTTCGGGGCTCAGAGGTCCCTGGACGGACCGCAGAGCGGGGGTATGGGCCTCGCGGACGGCGGGGGAGCCGAGGGCCGCGAGGACGCTGCGCAGGGCAGGCGCGGGGGGCTGGGAGACGTGGAGCGGCATGGTGGGTCGCCTCTCACTCAAGAGACAGGGTGAAGCGAGGAAGGTGCGGACGGCACTGTCAGCGCGGGGTCAGAGGAGGGCCGATGGGCCCATGGCCGGGCGCCGACTCTCTGCCTCGTTCGCGGAGTTTATACGACAGGTGTTCACCCGGTGTTTCCACTAGCCGTCGCCCATATTACGGACAAGGCCGAATCAGGACTTTATTCACCGGAGTTTTCGTGGATTTCCTGTGAATGCAGACCGCCTGCCTGGGGCGTTATCCGAAACGCGGTCGGCCGGAAAACGCCGACCTTCTTCAGCGGCCCTGGACAGTGGTAACTGCCGACTGCCTCATGCCAGCGGAATGTGCCGGGTGCCCGATCTACTCAGCCTACCGCCCAGGTGGTCTCCGCGAGGGCGTTACAGATCAGTCCGGCTGGGCATTATCGTCCGTGACGCGAGCGGCCGACGCCGCGTGCCGCCCACTCGAGGAGGGACGCTTCGATGGGGGAGAAGGTCGTGGCAGGCGGGTCTGACCTGTCCGATCGGCAGAGGTACCGCCAGAAGTTGCAACAGTGTCTGGCGGGACTGGGGAGGCTGCTGGCCGAGAAGCGGTTCGACCGGCCCAAGAATCTCATGGGACTGGAGATCGAGCTCAATCTGGCGGGTGCCGACGGGATGCCTCGGATGATGAATGCCGAGGTGCTGGAGCGCATCGCCAGCCGGGATTTCCAGACGGAACTCGGAATGTTCAATCTCGAAGTGAATGTTGCCCCGCACCGACTCGGCGGGCACGTCTTCGAGCAGCTCGCCGAGGAGTTGCGCACGGGGCTGGGATATGCCGATCGCAAATCCAAGGAGCTGGGTGCCGGGATCGTGATGATCGGAATTCTCCCGACGCTGGCCCAGCAGGACGTCGTCTCCGCGAACCTCTCCGACGTCGATCGCTACATGCTCCTCAACGATCAGATCGTGACGGCGCGGGGTGAGGATTTCACCCTCGACATCGACGGTGTCGAGCGGCTGAACTGCACGGCGGCGTCCATCACTCCCGAAGCGGCGTGCACCTCGGTGCAGTTGCACCTCCAGGTCACCCCGGCCCGGTTCGCCGATGTGTGGAACGCGGCGCAGGCGGTGGCCGCCGTGCAGGTGGCGGTCGGTGCCAACGCGCCGTTCCTCTTCGGCCGCGAACTCTGGCGGGAGTCCCGGCCTCCGCTGTTCCAGCAGGCCACCGACACCCGCCCGCCGGAGCTCCAGGCCCAGGGCGTGCGACCGCGCACCTGGTTCGGTGAGCGATGGGTCGAATCGGCGTACGAGCTCTTCGAGGAGAACCTGCGGTTCTTCCCCTCGCTGCTGCCGATCTGCGACGAGGAGGACCCCCTGCGGGTGCTCGACGACGGAGGCGTGCCCTCGCTGCACGAGCTGGTCCTGCACAACGGCACGGTCTACCGGTGGAACAGGCCCGTCTACGGCGTCGCCGACGGCGTACCCCACCTGCGGGTGGAGAACAGGGTGCTGCCCGCGGGGCCCACGGTCGACGACGTGATCGCCAACGCCGCCTTCTACTACGGCCTGGTGCGCGCGCTCGCCGAGGAGGCCAGACCGGTCTGGAGACGGATGCCGTTCGCCGACGCCGACGCGAACTTCGAGACCGCCTGTCGGTTCGGCATCGACGCCGAGCTGCGCTGGCCGCGCCCCGGCCGCAACGGCGGCATCACCACGGTGCCGGCCGTCAAGCTCGTCCGGGACGAACTGCTTCCCCTGGCGGCCGCCGGCCTCGACGCCTGGGGGATCGAGGCCGGGGACCGCGACCACTACCTCGGGATCATCGAGCAACGCTGCAAGCGCCGGGTGAACGGCTCCTCCTGGCAGGTGGAGACCTTCCACCGGGCCCTGGAGGCAGGTCTGGACCGGGAGGCGGCGCTCGCCGCCACCACGCGTCGGTACATCGAGCTGATGAACCACGGCGACCCGGTGCACACCTGGCCGGTCGCCTTCCCCTCGCCCGCGGAGCGGCGGGCGCTGTGACGTGACCGGCGGGGCGTGACGACCTCGTGCGACGGTGGGGCGTGACGGGCGGGGCGGCAGGGTGTCGTCCCGCCCGTCGGTACGCCGAGTGGTTCCGCCGCCCGGCCGCCCGGCCGCCGGGCCGGCGGAGGGAGCCCCGGCCGCACCGCGGCCGCGATGCGCGGACGAGAGCGCGGGTGTGTCCGTCACGACGCCCGGCCGCGCGTCGGCGGGACGGCGCGCGGCGCGGCCGGCCTCCCGCGCCTTTCCGTGCGCTGTTCCGCGCACCGTACGAGCGGTCGGTCCGACGTGCCGGTGCGACGGTCGAACCGCCGAGCGGACGCCCCGCCTCGCCCTCGCGCCTCGCCGTCGGGCAAGCTGTGACGTCCCGCGGCCGGGAGCCGTTGCCGTGTCCTCGGGACTGAACGGACGAGGATCCCGCGCCGTAGGAATGACGTCCGCCCCCGAGGCCCGTCGCGCATGAGCGTCCCGCTCGCATCGGGACTCCGGCCGCGCGGGAGCCGGCCGGGGCGGGACGGGATCGGCGAAGTGGAGACAGGGGTGCAGGTGGACGCGGGGTGCGTGGCGAATTCTCTTCCTCCCGAGGGGAATTCACGAAAGATCTTCCGGTCCGAGACGGTGCTCGTCCTGGCGATCTCGCTGGGCGCGAGCGGTGTCTCCGCGCTCATCAGCTTCATCGGGTCTCTGACGAAGCCGGGCGGGCTGAAGGACCAGGCCGCGACGCTCAACGGGTCGTACGCGCCGGGGCGGCCATGGCTCGACCTCGCGTGGCAGCTTTTCGGGATCGCGTCCGCGCTGGTGCCGGTGGCGCTGGTGGCGCACCTGCTCATGAGGGAGGGCGCGGGTCTGCGGGCGATCGGCTTCGACCACCGCAGGCCCTGGTCGGACCTGGGGCGCGGGGCGCTGGTGGCGGCGGGCATCGGCAGCGCGGGCCTGGCCTTCTACCTGGTGGCGCGGGCGGCCGGGTTCAACCTCACGGTAGTGCCCGAGGCGTTGCCCGGAGTGTGGTGGAAGTTTCCGGTACTGATCCTGTCGGCGGTCCAGAACTCCGTACTGGAGGAGGTGATCGTCGTCGGCTACCTGCTGCGCAGGCTGGGGCAGCTGGGGTGGACACCGACGGCGGCGCTGGTCGCGAGCTCGGTCCTGCGCGGCTCGTACCACCTCTACCAGGGCATCGGCGGCTTCATCGGCAACATGGTGATGGGCGTCGTGTTCGTACTGCTGTACCGGCGGTGGGGACGGGTCGGGCCCCTCGTGGTGGCGCACGCGCTGCTCGACATCGTGGCTTTCGTCGGATACGCCCTGCTGGCGGGCAGGGTGGGCTGGTTGCCGACCGCGTAGATCGCTGACGAAGGGGGCGTACGGCAGCGGCCGTACGCCCCCTTCGTCGTGGGCGCGTCATGTGTGCCCCGGCGGGTCCGGCCACCGGAACGCACGGTCCCGCGGCGACGGAGTCGTGCCTCCCGGCCGGTACGCCGTGCGCCCTGCGGGGTGCCCTGGCCGTGCGCGGCGGTCAGCTCCCGATTCCGGTCAGCAGGTCGCCCTCGATGACCGTCACCGCGCTCCCGGTCAGCAGGGTGCGCTCACCCCGCAGCGAGGTGCGGATGACGCCGGTTCGCGCTCCGCCCTGGAGGGCGGTGAGTTCGTCGCGGCCCAGGCGGGCCGACCAGAACGGCGCCAGCGCGGTGTGCGCGCTGCCCGTGACGGGGTCCTCGTCGATGCCCACGGAGGGGAAGAAGCAGCGGGAGACGAAGTCGTGGCCGCGTGCCGGGTCCTCGGCGCGGGCCGTGGCGATGACGCCCCGGTCCGAGAGCGCGGTGAGCGCCGCATGGTCCGGCGCCAGGGATCGTACGGCCCGCTCGTCCGCGAGCTCGACCAGCAGGTCCCCGATGTGCGCGGAGGTGTCGTGCACCGAGAGCACCTCCGCGCCGAGGGCCTTCGCGAGCCCGTCCGGCGCGGGTACCGGCGTGAGCGTGGAGGTGGGGAAGTCCAGCGTGATGGTGCCGTCGTCGCCGGCCGTCGCCGAGAGGATGCCGCAGCGTGCGGCGAAGCGCACCGTACCGGTCGCGCGGCCGGTGGTGTGCAGGACGTGGGCCGTGGCCAGAGTGGCGTGTCCGCACATGTCCACCTCGGCGACCGGGGTGAACCAGCGCAGCGCCCAGTCGGCCTCGCCGCCGGGCGGCAGGGGATGGGCGAAGGCCGTCTCGGAGAGGTTGACCTCCATGGCGACCTTCTGGAGCCAGTGGTCATCGGGGAAGGCGTCCAGGAGCAGGACTCCCGCCGGGTTTCCGGAGAAGGGCCGGTCGGTGAACGCGTCGACGATTCGAATCCGCATGGTCCGACGGTAGGGGCGGAAGGAAGCCGCAGGCCAAGGCCAATCCGGCGTCGCTGGACCGCAAACGATTGTCTGGCGACCAGTTCCGATATATCGTTGACGCATCGCGACAGATCGACGGTGGAAGGAGTGTCAGTGATGCGTTCCCGAGGAAACGAGCATGACCACGGACGAGGGCACGGGCACGGTGACCGCGGACCCGGTCATCGCGGTCGTGGCGGCTGGGCCGAACAGGGCGACTTCGAGGGCGGGCGATCCGCCTTCGGCCCCTTCGGGCCGGGCTTCGGCGGCGGTCCGTTCGGCGGCGGCCACTTCGGTGGCGGGCGCGGTCGTGGAGGTGGCCGCGGCAGGGCGAGGCGCGGTGATGTGCGCGCCTCGATCCTCGCGCTGCTCAAGGACCGCCCCATGCACGGCTACGAGATGATCCAGGAGATCGGCGAGCGCAGCGGCGGGGCCTGGCGGCCCAGCCCCGGCTCCGTCTACCCCACGCTCCAGCTGCTGGAGGACGAGGGCCTGATCAGCAGTGCCAGCGAGGGCGGCAAGAAGCTGTTCACGCTGACCGAGGCGGGTGTCGAGGAGGCCGGATCGGGGCCGGACGCCCCGTGGGAGGAGGTCGGACGCGGGGTCGACTGGGAGGCCATGAACGAGATCCGCCAGGCCGGCTTCGGCCTGATGGAGGCGTTCGGCCAGGTCTGGAAGACCGGCAGTGCCGATCAGCGTCAGAAAGCGCTCGGCGTCATCAACGACGCCAAGAAGAGGCTGTACCTGATCCTCGCCGACGAGGACTGACCCGGCTCGCACCGGCCCGCCGGTTCCGGCCGGTGCGCTGCCGGCCGTGCGCCCGATCGGCGGCCGGTACGGGCGGGCCCCGCGAGCTACGGCCGCGGGACCCGCCCGTACCGCGCCCGGTCTCCGGTCGCCGGGCGGCCCGGCCGGGCGTCCGAGGGGCGGGCGGTCACCCTTGGGCGGCCGGGAGGTGAGGGGGCGCGATCGGGCGGCCGGGGAGCGGCGGTCCGCCCCTTCCGCCACCCGTGGCGACGCGCCCGCCGGCCCCATCGGGGCAAGTCGGCGCGCGCTCTCCCCGGGGGAAGATCTTCCGATCTCCTCCCCAAGGTGGAGGAAGCGGTCGCAGGTCCCCACCTTCCGTGGGACACGCGAATGCTTCCCGCCGGGGATGTTCCGGCCTCGGCCGACTGACGAGGTGGGAGGGTGCACCGCCCTACCCCGCACGTCTCCATCGGCCCGCCGAGAGCCGTGCGGAGATCGCGGCCGGGCTCACCGCCGAGCCGGCCCCGGTCGTCACCGGAGCGCGACGCAGGGCGCTGCGCGACGGCGACCGCCAGATCGACACGGCACCCCTCCTGCACTCCCTGATCGAGTCGGACCCCGCGGTGCGGGCCCTCTTCGACGGCCCGCAGGCCGCCCGGGTGCTCGGCTGCCTCGTCCAGCGCAGCATCGGCTACGGGCTGCGCTGGCGGGCCCGCGTCGAGGGCTCCGGTGCCGTGCCCCCGGCTCGGGGGGCGGACATGGCCGGGTGGTCGCCCGCCGCCGTGGCCGTCATGGAGGCCGCGCTCGCCCGCGCGGCGCTGCGCGGCGCCGAACGGGCGGCCGGGGTGGACCTGCTCGCCGGGATCGCCGCGGACCGTGGATGCCGGGCCGTCGAGGTGCTGACCCGGGCGGGGATCGACACCGAGGCTCTGGCCGGACGGATCGGGAACCCGTCTCAACAGGTGTGACAGCCTTTACGCTCCTGTCGGGCTGCTGACATGATGTGGCGATGCACGCGTCTCAGGGGAGAAGCGCCGGCCTGGGACTCGCCCTGGCCTCGGCGTTCGCATTCGGTGGATCAGGTGTCGCGGCCAAGCCGCTGATCGAAGCGGGGCTGGACCCGTTGCACGTGGTCTGGCTACGGGTGACCGGTGCCGCGCTCATCATGCTGCCCGTCGCCTGGCGTCACCGGGATCTGCTGCGCCGCAGGCCCGCGCTGCTGGCCGGCTTCGGTCTGCTGGCCGTCGCCGGCGTGCAGGCCTGTTACTTCGCCGCTCTCTCCCGCATCCCCGTCGGCGTCGCTCTGCTCATCGAGTACCTGGCCCCCGCGCTGGTCCTCGGCTGGGTGCGGTTCGTGCAGCGGCGGCCGGTGACCCGCGCCGCGGCGCTCGGTGTGGTCCTCGCGGTCGGCGGGCTCGCCTGTGTCGTCGAGGTGTGGTCGGGACTGGGCTTCGATGTACTCGGCCTGCTCCTGGCGCTCGGAGCGGCCTGCTGTCAGGTCGGCTATTTCGTCCTGTCCGACCAGGGCGGCGGCGAGGACGACTCCGCCGACCCGCTGGGCGTGATCGCGTACGGGCTGCTGTTCGGCGCCCTCGTCCTCACCGTCGTCGCCTCCCCCTGGGGCATGGAGTGGGCGGTGCTGACCGGAACCGCGGACGTGGGCGGCACCGCGGCCCCGGCCTGGCTGCTGCTCGGCTGGATCATCCTGATCGCGACCGTCGTCGCGTACATCGCCGGCGTCATCTCCGTGCGCCGGCTCTCCCCCCAGGTGGCGGGCGTGGTGGCCTGCCTGGAGGCGGTCATCGCGACCGTACTGGCGTGGGTGCTGCTGGGTGAGCACCTGTCGGCGCCACAGGTCCTCGGTGGTGCGGTGGTACTCGTGGGGGCCTTCATCGCCCAGTCCTCGACCCCCAGGCCGCCGTCGGGGCCGGTCGCCGGTCCGGCCGAGGGGCGGGACCGCGCCGAAGCCGAACGATCCGCCCGGCCGACCGCCGTCTAGGGGGACGATCCCGCGTCCGGCCGTGCCTCCGCCGCCCGTTGTCCCACGCGCGCGGCCGTCACTTCGGCGGAGACCGGCCCGGGCCGCCGTCGGCGCCGAGGGTGACGGCGTTCGCGACGGCGGTCGCGACGGCGAGGCCGGTCGCCCCGCCGGCCGCGGGCCGTTCGGCACGCGGGCAGTGACGAACCGCTCCGGGGTGCCCTGTGGTCCTCCCGGCGGCCGGATGCACGGTGATCACTCTGCTCGCGGCGGCGGCGCGGGCCCGCGCCCGTCTCGGACGCCGGTGCGGCGCCGGATCTGATGGGCGCGGGCCGCCGGGTCGAGCGGAGCCCCGCGGGCGGCGAGGCCCTCGGCGATCCGCTCCTGGACGGCCTCCGGCTTGTGGTTGGCGTACTTGAACTTCGCCCGCACCTCACGCACGTCGAGTCGCAGCCCGCGCAGTCCGGACAGCAGCCTGCCGTACGGCGCCTCGCCCACGGCGGCCCGTGCCGAGCCGCCCCCGGGCTGGAAGTGTGCCACCTGGCGGTTCAGCAGCTCCGCCTTCTCGTAGGGATCGTCGACCACCTGGGCGGTGCACGTCAGTTGGACCGCCGCGTAGAACGACGTCGGAGTGCCGTGCTCGGACGGCCCGCCCTCGGGCGCCGCCCACGGGCCGGGGATGAACGCGTAGTCGTCCACGACGCTGAGCAGCACGAGCCCGTCGGCTTCGAGCGCCGGCCACATCGGGTTGGGGCGGGCGAGGTGCGTGATGACGGCGCCGTACGGTCCGGAGTGCGCGTCGTACCGGAAGTGCAGTGGCTGGACCCAGGGCGGTTGCCCGGGCGGACCGTTCACCGAGAGCTGGCCGAAGTCGTGCGAGGCGAGCCAGTCGCGCCACTCGGCGTCGTCGTGGGGCGCGTCCCAGGGGTGGATGAGCACGGCGCCTCAGCGGACGGACAGATAGTCGGGCAGGGGGACGGCGGGGTCGAGATCGTCGGCGGGGATCGGCGTACCGTGCGTGCTCCGGACGGGGACGACGCCGGTCCAGTGCGGGAGCGTGAGGTCCTCCGGCTCGTCGTTGGGCCCGCCCGTGCGCGTCTTGGCGGAGACCTCGGCGAGGTCCAGGCGCAGGACGGCGGTCGCGGCGAGCTCCTTGGCGTTCGCCGGGCGCGCGTCGAGGGAGCGGCCCGGTACGACGTGGTCGACGAGGGCGTCGAGGGCGATGCGCTTCTCCTCGGGGTCGGTGACCTGGCGGGCGATGCCGTGGATCACCACCGAGCGGTAGTTGATGGAGTGGTGGAAGGCGGAGCGGGCCAGGACCAGGCCGTCGACGTGGGTGACGGTCAGGCAGACGGCGAGGCCCGGATCGGTGTCGCCCGCCATGCGCAGCGGGCGGGAGCCGGTGGAGCCGTGGACGTACAGCCGCTCGCCCACCCGCCCGTAGAGCGTCGGCAGGACGACCGGGGCGCCGTCGCGCACGAAGCCGAGGTGGCACACATACGCCTCGTCGAGTATCGCGTGCACCGACGGGCGGTCGTAGGCGGCGCGCTCCCGGGAGCGGGTGGGCACGGTGCGCCCCGTCGGGGCGTAGTCCTGCTGGGCGTCGACAGCGGTCCCCGGCGCGGTCTGCGGCACCGGACCAGTCGAGGTCTCCGACATTGCGATCTCCATTGCACTAGTGCATAATTTGGTTTGTGCTAGGAGAGTATCGGATTGCCGGGCGTCGCGCATCGGAGATCGCCGCGAGCGTGGAGCAGGCTGTGGGTGCGGGCGAGTTGCAGCCCGGTCAACTGCTGCCGCCCATGCGGCAGTTGGCCGAGCGACTGGGTGTCAATCCCAATACGGTGGCCGCCGCCTACCGGACCCTGCGCGAGCGGGGGGTGATCGAGACGGCCGGTCGCAGGGGCAGCAGGGTGCGGCCGCGCCCGGCGACCACCGCTCGCGGAGGCTTCCGGATCGACGCCCCGGCCGGCGTCCGGGACGTGGGCGACGGCAACCCCGACCCGGCGCTGCTCCCCTCGTTGGAGGAGGCCCTGGCGGCCGCCGCGCGGCACGACGCCGAGCACCCGGGGCTCTACGGCCAGGAGCCGGTCGACGCGGATTTCGCACGACTGGCCCGCGCCGCGTTCGCCGAGGACGGGGTGCCCGACGGCCCGATCGCCGTCACCTCCGGATCCCTGGACGCGGTGGAGCGGGTCCTGGCCGCGCATGTTCGGCCCGGCGACGCGGTGGCGGTCGAGGACCCCGGCTGGGGCAGCCTGCTGGATCTCGTACCGGCCCTGGGCCTGAGGCCCGTGCCGGTCGAGGTGGACGACGAGGGGCCGCTGCCCGACGCGGTCGAGCGGGCCCTGGACGGCGGGGCGCGGGTGCTGATCGTGACGGACCGGGCGCAGAACCCGACCGGTGCGGCGGTGAGCGCCGCCCGCGCGGCGGAGCTGCGGCGGGTGCTGGCCCGGCGGCCGGACGTCCTGCTCATCGAGGACGACCACGGCCACGGCATCGTCGATCTGCCGTTGCACCCCTTGGCGGGGACGACCACCCATTGGGCCCTGGTGCGCTCGGTCGCCAAGGCGTACGGACCGGACCTGCGGATCGCCACGCTGACCGGGGACCCCGTCACGGTCGACCGCGTCCTCGGCCGGCAGCGGCTCGGACCGGGCTGGGTCAGCCGGCTCCTCCAGCGCGCGGTCACCCGGTTGTGGGAGACGGGCGCGGTGGACGCGCGCGCCGTCGCGGCCTCGTACGGGGAACGGCGCGACGCGCTCGTCCGCGCTCTGGCCGAACGGGGGGTCGCGGCGCACGGGCGCAGCGGGATGAACGTATGGGTGCCGGTGGCCGACGAGACCGGCACGGTGGCGCGGCTGCTGCACGCGGGCTGGGCGGTGGCGCCGGGGGCGCGGTTCCGGATGTCGGCGGGGCCGGGCGTGCGGCTGACCGTTTCGGGGCTGGCCCCGGCCGACGTCGGGCCGCTCGCCGACGCGGTCGCGGCGGCGAGCGGCCCCCTGGCGGCGCGCAGTTACGGCTGACGCGGGATTTCCGCGGCAGGGGCGGGCGCGGTCCGGCCGGCGCGCGTGCGGCCGCGGGGCGCCCGGCTCTGGGTGAGGGCGGCACCGGCCAGCACGATCAACGCGCCGACCGGAGTGTTCCAGGTCAGGCCCTCGCCCAGCAGTGTGACGCCCGCCGCCGTGGCGATGACCGGGATGAAGTACGTGACCATCTGGCCCGTCGTCGGGCCGACCTCGGCGACCAGGCCGTACTGGAGCAGTACGGCGAACCCGGTACCCAGCGCGCCCAGCGCGACCACCGCGAGCAGCGGAACGACCGGGAGGTCGTCCGGCGGACTCGTGAACGCGGGAGTGACCAGTGCCAGCTGCAGGGTGGCCAGGAAGAGCTGCGCCCCGGTGAGCGAGAGGTGCGATTCGCTCCGGCCCGCGAGCGTGCGGCGTACGTATATCCAGCCGATCGGATAGCTGAGCGATGCCAGCAGGGCCATGGCGGTGCCGGTGATGTCGAGGCCGGAGAAGCCCTGCCAGGCCCCGAGGACGGTCAGGACGCCGAGGAAGCCGATGCCGAGGCCCGCCACCCGCCGGCGGGTGGGCCGGTCCTCGGAGAGCGCGACCAGCGACAGGGCCATGCCCCACAGCGGGGACGTGGCGTTGCAGATCCCGGCGAGCGTCGAGGGGATCGTCAGCTCGGCGTACGAGAAGAGCGAGAACGGCAGCGCGTTGAGGAAGAAGGCCGCCACCGTCAGATGACCCCAGGTGCGAAGGCCGCGCGGCGGCTTCGCGCGCTTCACGGCCATCGCCACGGCGAGCACCGCCGTCCCGAACAGCAGCCGCCCGAAGGTCACCTGGAACGGGGCGAAGGCCCCGGTGCCCACCTTGATGAGCAGGAAGCTGAAGCCCCAGATGAGGGAGAGCACGGCGAAGCGGACGCGCCAGTCGAGCCCCCGGCGCGGCCCCGGGCCGGGGGAGGGTGCGGTGGCCGTGGCGGGTGTGCCGGGACCGGAGACCCCGGCGGAGCCGGGCGCAGGGGCGGAACCCGGTGAACCGGCGGTCCCGTCGGTGGAGGCGGATGCCGGTGTGGAGGCGCGGTCCGCGGCCGCCGGGCCGGCGGCGGTACCGGTGGCGGCGGCCGGTGGCCGAGGAGGGGTCGCTGTGCTCATGCCGTCCACGATGGCCCGCACGACGTCTTAGAACAAGCGAGATTTTCTGTAGCTGTTCCATTAGCATTGCTTACGTGTTGAATCTTGAGCGCCTGCGGACCCTGGACGCCCTCGCCCGTCACGGCTCGGTGAGCGGCGCGGCCGACGGACTGCATGTGACGACGTCCGCCGTCTCGCAGCAGCTGGCCAAGCTGGAGCGCGAGGTGGGCCAGCAACTGGTGGCCAAGAACGGCCGGGGGGTCCGGCTCACGGACGCCGGACAGCTGCTGGCCGACCACGCCGCGCGCATCCTCTCGCAGGTCGAGCTCGCCCAGGCGGACATCGAGGCGCAGCGCGGGCAGGTGGTCGGCGAGGTGCGGCTGGCCGGCTTCCCGACGGCCGCGCGCGGGCTGTTCCCGGAAGTCGTCACCATGCTGCGCGCGAGCCACCCCGAGCTGTGCGTGCGTACCAGCGAGCTGGAGCCCGAGTACGGCATCCGGCAGGTCATCCGGGGGGACATGGACCTCGCGGTGGTGCTCGACTGGAACAACAAGCGGTTGCCCGTCCCCGGTGGCCTGGCCACGGCGGCGCTGCTGGACGACGCCGCCGATGTGGCGATGCCCGCCGGTCATCCGCTCGCCACGCGCGCGGAAGTGGGGCTGGAGGACTTCGCCGACGAGGACTGGGTCTCCTGGCCCGAGGGCGAGTTCTGTTACGAGTGGCTCGTGTTCACGCTGCGGTCGAAGGGTGTCGAGCCGCGCATCGCGCACCTGGCGGGTGAGCACCACACGCAACTGGCGCTCATCGCGGCGGGACTGGGCGTCTGTGTGACGCCCCGGCTCGGGCGCGGGCCCGTGCCGGACGGGGTCGCCCTGGTGCCCGTCAGGCAGCCGATGCTCCGGCACATCTACGCGGTGTGGCGCACGGACGCCGACCGCCGGCCCTCGATCCGGGCCGCGGTGGACGCGTTGCGCGAGGTCGGGCGGGCCGTGGGAATCTGACCGGCCGGGCCGCGGCCGGCGCGGGAGGGTGCCGTGGCGGAGGGCGGAGGGCGGAGGGCGGAGGGCGAAGGGCGGTCGGCCGGGCGAGCCCGGGGGACGGGTCGGGAGGCGATCGCCGAGGCCGATGGCCCGTGGCCGCGCCGTGCCCGGCCGGGCCCCCTACCCGGCGGCCATCTTCCGGAAGTCCCAGGACACGACGGCGTCCGGGGTCAGCCGCAGCCACGCGTGCCGCCCGTCGTGGGGCATCCGGTCGAGACCGAAGTACTTGCGGGCGAACAGCCCCTCCGCGGCATCGAGCTCCGGGCAGGGCGCGCCCGTGCGCGGCGCCTCCCCGACGAAGGCCGCGGTCCCCGAGAGCTCGGCGCCCCGCAGTTCGCCGTACTCCTCGCCGTCGTCGACCAGCACGGCGACCCGCGCGTCCCGGCGCAGTTCACTCCAGCGCCTGCTGCGGGTGAGGGAGTACAGCCAGATGGACGTTCCGTCCCACACGAACCAGAGCGCGCCGAGGTGGGGCCGGCCGTCGGGGGAGACCGTCGCCACGCGGCAGGTGCGCTGCCCGGCGAGGTACGCGTCGAGTTCCTCCGGCGACATCATGATGCGCCGGCCGCGGCGCTGAGTGACGGCCATCCGGTCTCCGGCCCCCTCTTGTCCGATCGTCTGATCAGCAGTCAGGAATGATGGCGCGCCTTCCCTCTCCGCGCAAGGGGTCACCGCTCTCGCCCGTCCTGCCGGCGCCGTGCGGGCCGGCCCACTCCCCGGCATCGGCAACGTCCGGCTTGCCGAGGGTGCTTGTGGGGCTGGGGGTTCCCTGGCTCGGTCGCACCGGTGCTGTCAAGCAGCGTTGTCAGAGCAGTGCCATCGCAGCGGTTTGAGCACGGCGGAGCGAGCACAGCGGAGTGATCACGCCAGGGTGATCGAGTCCCCCTCCACCTTGATCGACGCGGGCGGCAGCGGCATGGTGGCCGGGCCCGCCTTCACGCTGCCGTCCGCAGCGTCGAACTTGCTGTTGTGGCACGGGCAGTTGATCGTCCCGTCGACGATGTCCTTCACGGCACACCCCGCGTGGGTGCACTTGGACGAGAACGCCTTGAACTCACCCGCCTTCGGCTGGGTCACCACGACATCGCCGATGACCTTCCCCCCGCCCTCCGGGATGTCGGACGTCTTCGCGAGCACCTGAGCACCGCCGCCCGCGCCCCCGGTGGCGCCGCCGCTTCCGCCGCTCCCGCCGGTGGCGCCACCGGTCGACGCGCTGCCGACGGACTCGGCCGCGTTGTCCGAGCCCCCGCACGCGGTGAGCACAGCGGCGAGGCCCGCCCCGCCCGCCGCCGTGACGACGGTCCGGCGTGCCACTGCCCCGGTGGTCTCCTGCGATCCGGTCATTCGGGCTTCCCTTCCATGGTGGTCACTACGTCGGTGTTCACTACGTCGGTATCCACGACCGTCCGTATGCACGACATCGGCGTTCACGACGTCATGGAGGGGTACGGGCCCGCGGAGCGGACCGTTCACCCGGCCAGCGCCCTCTTCAGGAAATCCAGTTCCAGCAGCAACTGATTGCTCGCCACATCGGCCCGGGTGACCATATGTGTCGCGCCGGGCAACGGGAGCACGGTGTGCGGTCGGCCGGCCGCGAGCAGGGCGGTGGAGAACCTGAGCGTATGTGCGGCGACCACATTGTCGTCGGCCAGGCCATGCATCAGCATCAGCGGCCTCGTCAGCCGGTGCGCGTACGGTACGAGCGAGGACCGCTCGTACCGGTCCGGATGCACGCCGGGGTGGCCGAGGAACCGCTCCTCCCAGTGGGTGTCGTACAGCCGCCGGTCGGTGGGGGCACCGCCGGCGACCGCCGCGCGGAACACCTCCGGCCGGTGCAGTACGGCTCCGACGGCGAGGTAGCCGCCGTACGACCAGCCCCGGATCGCCACCCGGTCAAGGTCCAGTTGGGGATACCGCCCCTCCGCCGCCCGCAACGCGTCCACCTGGTCGTCCAGCGGAGCCGTCAGCCGGTCGCCGTGGATCGCCGTCTCCCACGCCCGCCCCCGGCCGGGTGTGCCGCGCCCGTCGGTGATCAGCACCGCGAAGCCCTGCTCCGCGAACCACTGGGCCACCGCGCTCCACCAGCCGGGCGCCCGCACCGCCAGCTGGGTCCCGTACCCCCCGTAGGGGCTCAGCAGCACCGGCAGCCTGCCGTCACCCGGCCGGTGCCACGACGGCAGATGGAGATGGCTGCGCAGCTCCCGCTCACCGAGCGACAGCGGGACGGGGCGAGGCGTCACCACGGGCCTCTCGGCGAGTACGGCGATGGTGCCGACCGGCTCCGCGCCGCGCAGAACGGTCACGCTCCGCCCCCGCGCGGTCCTGCTGGCCAGGACGAGTGTGTCCCCGCCGACCGCGGCGGTGTGGACGCCGGGCTCCCGGCTGACGCGGCGGAAGCCCTCCTCCGGGGCGTACGACCACACATGGGTCTCGGTGGGGTCCTCGCTCGCGGTGAAGACGACCCGCTCGCCCGCCGTGCCGACGACCGCCCGCACGTGCAGGCCGGCCGGGGTGGCGACGCCGCCCTCCGGACCGCCGATGCGCAGGCCGCGCGTGTCACCGTCTTCGAGGTGCGCGAGGACCGGCGTCCCGCCGCCGGTGCGGCCGGGCGTGCCCGGGACGAGCGCCACCCACGCCGGGTCGGTCTCCTCGTGCAGCGGCCGGGTGCCACCGCCGTCCGGATCGACGGCCAGCAGTGCGGCCGTGCGCTGGTCGCGCGTCTGCACCTGGGCGAAGGGCCCGTGCCGGTCCCAGCCCGCCGCGGTGACGTACTCGTACCGCGGGTCCGTCCACTCGCCGGGCGGATGGCGGTCCGCTGCGGCGCGCTCGGGGAGCCGGACGGCGATCCGCCGCCCGTCCAGGCGCAGGATGTGCAGCGACACCTCGGGGTTGGCCGTCCCGGCCGCCGGGTACCGGATGGCCCTCGGCGGCTTCGCCGGATCGGCGGGGTCCGTCAGGTACCAGCGCGCCACGCGCGCCTGGTCCACGCGAGCCACCAGGAGGGCGTCCCCGTCAGGGGACCACCAGTGGCCGCGCAGCCGCCCGATCGACTCGGCCGACACGTGGTCGGAGAGGCCGTACGTCACGTCGGGGCCTTCGGGGGCGGCCAGCGGCCGGTCCCGCGTCCCGTCCATGCGGACGACACGCAGGGTGCCTCCGGTCACGTAGGCGACGAGCGAGCCGTCCGGCGAGGGCCGCGGGTCCACGGCGGGTCCGGCGGTCGGTATCCGGCGGGGGACGGTGCCGTCCGTCCGGACGGTCCACAGGCAGCCGCCCAGCGTGAACACCGCTACCCGCGCGTGGCGGTCCGTCGCGTAGTCGACCACGCCGGACGCGGTCGTCCGGGCCCGCTCGCGCCGGATCCTCTCCTCCTCCGGGACGCCCTCGTCCTCGGCGACCCCGTCGTCGCCGGCGCCCTCGCTGCGGCGGCCCAGGGCGTCGGGGTCGGCCAGCACGCGCTCGGCGCCGTCCTCGTGGATCCACAGCCGGCCGACGCCGTCCGTGCCCGCTCCCGTCCGCACATAGAGCACCCGCTCGCCGTCGGGGGAGACGGTGAACCGGCCCGGCACGCCGAGCGCGAAGCGGTGCGTCCGGGCGAACTGCCGCGGGAGATCAGGGGATCGGACGATCTTGTCGGTGGCCATGGGGCTGAGCATGACAGGCCGAAACCCGGGCGACCGCCGACGTACCCCCGAGTAATCTTGGGGGATGCTCTCCGAAGTCACAGCGACCCGCTACGTCACGCCCCTGCGGGAGGGCGGTTCGCTCCCGGGGATCGTCGAGGCCGACGATCTCGGTACGTACGTCATGAAGTTCACCGGCGCCGGACAGGGCCGCAAGACCCTGGTCGCCGAGGTCATCTGCGGGCGGCTGGGCCGCCGGCTCGGGCTGCGCGTCCCCGAGCTGGTCACCATCCAGCTCGACCCGGTCATCGGGCTCGGTGAACCGGACCAGGAGGTGCAGGAGCTGCTCAAGGCCAGCGGCGGGCTGAACCTCGGTATGGACTACCTCCCCGGCTCGATCGGCTTCGATCCGCTCGCGTACGAGATGGATCCGAAGGAGGCGGGCCGGGTCGTCTGGTTCGACGCGCTGATCAACAACGTCGACCGTTCGTGGCGCAACCCGAACATGCTGGTCTGGCACGGTGAGCCCTGGCTGATCGACCACGGCGCGACCATGATCTGGCACCACAACTGGCCGGGCGCCCTGGCCTCCGCCGCGAAGCCGTACGACGCCTCCGACCACGTGCTGGCCTCGTACGGTCCCGACATCGCCACCGCCGCCGCCGAACTGGCCCCCCTGGTCACCGAGGAGCTGCTGACCGAGGTCGCCGCCGAGGTCCCGGACGAGTGGCTGCTGGACGAACCCGGTTTCGACACCACGGACGCGCTGCGCCGCGCCTACGTCGGGGCGCTGCTGTCGCGCGCCGCGACCATCCACGAGCGGATCACCCTGGGGGCCCGCACCGCGCGCACGTCCTCGCAGGCCCCCGGCTGGCTGACCGAGCGCCTGGCCCCCTGGCCGCACCCCACGAAGGCCGAGCGGGCCGCCCGGAACGCCGACGGCACGCAGGGCGCCACCGGCGCGGACAGCGCGGACAGCGCGCAGAGCACGAAGGACGCCGAGAAGTGAGCGACCGGGACGTCTTCGAGTACGCGCTGCTGCGTGTCGTGCCGCGCGTCGAACGCGGTGAGTGCTTCAACGCCGGTGTGGTCGTGTACTGCCGCGCCAAGTCCTTCGTGGCCGCCCTGACCCATCTGGACGAGGTGAAGCTCAAGGCGCTCGACCCGTCGGCCGATGTCGTCGGTGTGCGCGCCGCGCTGCACGCGGTCGAAGGGGTCTGCCGGGGCGGCGAGCACGCGGGCCAGGCCGCCCAGGACGACGCGGGCCGGCGCTTCCGCTGGCTGATCGCGCCCCGCTCGACGGTGGTGCAGCCCGGCCCGGTCCACACGGGTCTGACCGCGGATCCGCGGGGTGAGGCGGAGCGGCTGCTGGCGCTGCTCGTGCGCTGAGCGGCGGTCCGGCCCGCGGCGGAGTGATCGGGGGCACCCGGTGGGCCGTTGACACCGGGTGCCAGGGCTTCTAGCGTCCCTTCTGCTGAAGGTACTAAGCGGTCGCTCATCCGACGGGACGTACCGGGTGAGCCGCATCCAAGGGCGAGGAGAACCAGAATGTCCACCACCGAGCAGCGCGTCGCCATCGTGACCGGGGCGGCGCGGGGCATTGGCGCCGCCACCGCGCTCCGACTGGCGGCCGAGGGCCGCGCCGTCGCCGTACTCGACCTCGACGAGGCGGCCTGCAAGGACACCGTCGACGCGATCACCGCGGCCGGCGGCAAGGCCGTGGCCGTCGGCTGCGACGTCTCCGACAGCGCCCAGGTGGAGGCCGCCGTCGCGCGGGTCGCCGCCGAGCTCGGCGCCCCCACGATCCTCGTCAACAACGCGGGCGTGCTGCGCGACAACCTGCTGTTCAAGATGAGCGAGTCCGACTGGGACACCGTGGTGAGCGTGCACCTCAAGGGCGCGTTCCTGATGGCCAAGGCGTGCCAGAAGCACATGGTGGACGCGGGCTTCGGCCGCATCGTCAGCCTCTCCTCCTCCTCGGCGCTCGGCAACCGCGGCCAGGCCAACTACGCCGCCGTCAAGGCCGGCCTGCAGGGCTTCACCAAGACGCTCGCCAAGGAGCTCGGCAAGTTCGGCATCACCGCCAACGCGGTCGCGCCCGGCTTCATCGTCACCGAGATGACCGCCCAGACCGCCGCGCGCGTGGGCATGGGCTTCGAGGACTTCCAGGCGGCCGCCGCCACCCAGATCCCGGTGCAGCGGGTCGGCCGGCCGGAGGACGTCGCCAACGCCATCGCGTTCTTCGCGGGCGACGACGCCGGCTTCGTCTCCGGCCAGGTCATGTACGTGGCCGGCGGACCGCTCAACTGATTCCCGGAGGAAGCGGACATGACTGAACAAGCACTTCCCGAGCCCTCCGGCAAGGTCGCCCTCGTCACGGGTGCGAGCCGCGGCATCGGTTACGGCGTCGCGCAGGCGCTCGTCGCCCGGGGTGACCGGGTGTGCATCACCGGCCGGGGCGAGGAGGCCCTCAAGGAGGCCGTGGAGCGCCTCGGCGCCGACCGGGTGATCGCCGTGGCGGGCAAGGCGCATGACGAGGCCCATCAGGCGCTCGCGGTCGAGCGCACCATGGAGGCCTTCGGCCGGGTCGACTTCCTGGTCAACAACGCCGGCACCAACCCGGTCTTCGGTCCCCTCGCCGAGCTGGACCTGGGCGTGGTGCGCAAGGTCTTCGAAACCAACGTCACCTCGGCGCTCGGCTTCGCGCAGCACACCTGGAAGGCGTGGCAGAAGGACAACGGCGGCGCGATCGTGAACATCGCGTCGGTCGCCGGACTCGCCCCGTCGCCCTTCATCGGCGCGTACGGCATGAGCAAGGCGGCGATGATCAACCTGACCCTCCAGCTGGCGCACGAATTCGCTCCGAAGGTCCGGGTCAACGCGATCGCGCCGGCCGTTGTCAAAACGAAATTCGCCGAGGCCCTCTACGAGGGCCGGGAAGCGGAGGCGGCCGCCGCCTACCCTCTCGGAAGGCTCGGAGTTCCGGAGGATATCGGGGGTGCGGCCGCTTTTCTGACCTCCGGCCAGTCGGACTGGATCACCGGTCAGACCCTGGTGCTGGACGGCGGAATCTTCCTCAATGCCGGAGTCGGCTGAGTCGGATTGTTCCTGATTGACAGCTGATTGCCTCAAGTGCCCCGTCGGGCTGCTTCATTGACCTGGCGGGGCGCTGCGGTATGGTCGGCCGACCCATGGCTGAACGAGGAGCGTGCACGTGTTCAACCGGACCAGTCTGCAGGCCGCTGCAGCCCTTGCGTCCATATCCCTGCTGGCGGGATGCAGTCTCTTTTCGGGCGATGAGGCCGATGGGGAAAACCGGATCATTGTCGGTACGACCAGCTCGCCCACCACGCTTGATCCTGCCGCTGCGTGGGACAATTCATGGGAAATGTACCGAAATGTCTTCCAGACGCTTCTGAGTTTCCCCACCGGCAGCACGACGCCTCAGCCCGATGCCGCGGACTGCAAGTTCACCGACGCGTCGAGCAAGGTCTTCCAGTGCGAGCTGCACGACGATCTGCAGTTCTCCGACGGCACCAAGCTCGACGCCGCGGCCGTCAAGCACTCGATCGAGCGCATCCGCACGATCAACGCGAAGGGCGGCCCCAACGGCCTGCTCGGCTCGCTCGACCGGGTCGACACGAACGGCGCCAGCACGATCACGTTCCGCCTCAAGGAGCCGGACGCGACGTTCCCGTTCATCCTGGCCACCCCCGCGATGTCGATCGTCGACCCGGCGAAGTACCCGGCCGACAAGCTCCGCGAGGACGGCAAGCTCACCGGTTCCGGCCCCTATGTCCTGGACGCGTACGAAGAGGGCACGAAGGCCGAGCTGTCCAAGAACGCGACCTACAAGGGTTTCGCGGACCGCAAGAACGACGGCGTGACCATCCGGTACTTCAAGGAGTCCGAGGCGATGGTCGACGCGCTGAAGAAGAAGGAGATCGACGCCACCTACCGCGGTCTGACCGCTGAGGAGGTCGTCGACCTGCGGGAACGGAAGCCCGCCAACGAGGGGCTGCAGCTGGTCGAGTCCACCGGCGCCGACATCCGCTACCTCGTCTTCAACGCCAAGGACCCCTCGGTGAGCAAGCTCGCCGTCCGCCAGGCGATCGCCCAGATCGTCGACCGCGACGCGCTGGTGGCCAAGGTCTACCAGGGCACGGCCGAGCCGCTGTACTCGATGGTGCCGAAGGGCATCGCGGGTCACACCACCGGATTCTTCGACCGGTACGGCGAGCCGGACACCGCCAAGGCCAAGAAGATCCTGCGCGAGGCGGGCATCGACAAGCCGGTCCCGCTGACGTTCTGGTTCACCACCGACCGTTACGGCTCCTCCACCGCTCCGGAGTTCGCGGAGCTGAAGCGGCAGCTCGACGGCTCGGGTCTCTTCGAGGTGACGCTGCAGAGCAAGCCGTGGAAGGACTTCCAGGCCGGCTACCAGAAGGGCGACTACCCCGTCTTCGGCCGTGGCTGGTTCCCCGACTTCCCGGACCCGGACAACTTCATAGCGCCCTTCGTCGGCAAGGAGAACGTGCTCTCCACGCCGTACGTCCGGCCGGAGATCACCGAGCAGCTGCTGCCCCTCTCCCGCCGGGAGAGCGACCGCGGAGCCGTCTCCCAGCAGTTCGAGCGCGCCCAGGAACTCCTGGTCGACGATGTGCGGCTGCTCCCGCTGTGGCAGGGCAAGCTCTACGTCGCGGCGAGCGAGGAGATCGCGGGCGGCGAGCGTGCGCTGGACCCGCAGACGGTCATGCAGATGTGGGAGCTGCATCGGAAGACCAGCTGGTAGGACCGGTTGTCAGTGGTCGCAGGTAGGTTCTTGGAACGACAAGCGATCACACACCGGAGGTTGTTGACGTGACCGACACCGCCATGCTGCCCGAGTCCTGGCGCGGCGTCCTCGGCGACGAGTTGCAGAAGCCCTACTTCAAGCTGCTCACCGAGTTCGTCGAGGAGGAGCGGGCGAAGGGGCCGGTCTACCCGCCGCGCGACGAGGTGTTCGCCGCTCTCGACGCCACTCCGTACGACCAGGTCAAGGTCCTCATCCTGGGCCAGGACCCGTACCACGGGGAGGGCCAGGGGCACGGACTGTGCTTCTCGGTGCGGCCGGGCGTCAGGACTCCGCCCTCCTTGCGCAACATCTACAAGGAGATGCACGAAGAGCTCGGACACCCTGTTCCGGACAACGGCTATCTGATGCCGTGGGCCGAGCAGGGTGTCCTGCTGCTCAACGCCGTACTGACGGTCCGGGCCGGCGAGGCCAACTCGCACAAGGGCAAGGGGTGGGAGAAGTTCACGGACGCCGTGATCAGCGCCGTGGCCTCCCGGCCGGACCCGGCCGTGTTCGTCCTGTGGGGCAACTACGCGCAGAAGAAGCTGCCGCTCATCGACGAGACGCGGCACGTGGTGGTCAAGGGGGCGCACCCCTCCCCGCTCTCCGCGAAGAAGTTCTTCGGCTCCCGCCCGTTCACGCAGATCGACGAGGCGGTCGCGGCCCAGGGTCACGAGCCGATCGACTGGCGCATCCCGAACCTCGCCTGAGCCGGCGGGGCCCGAGCCTCGCCTGAGCCTGCGGGACACCCCTGACCCCCTGGCCACCGGCTCGGTGGCATCCGCTCCGGGCCGAAGCCCGGCGGCCGGCCCTCGGGCCGCTGCCCCCGGCTCCTCACGGAGGGCCTCTGGGCCCAGGGATTTCCGGCCCGGGCCCCTCACTACCGCCTTACCGCTGCTTCCGTCCCCCGCCCCGGCCCGGCGAGCCGTGCCCATTCGTCGCGGACGGTCGGGGGCGGTCGGGGCGGACCGACAGGTCCGGGGTCCGACCCCGAGCCTGAGCGGGAATGCCGGTGGCGGCGGCTAGCGTCGGATCACGACCGATGAGTGGAGGCCGCAGTGCGGGAGCAGCAGCAGGACGCGTCGGACGACGTCGTCATGACCAGGATCGGGCAGGCCATGATGCTGCTCCACGGCGGGGACCGCGAAGAGGCCCGCAACCGCTTCGGGGAGCTGTGGGAGCAGATCGGTGCCGAGGGGGAGCCGCTGCACCGGTGCACCCTCGCGCACTACATGGCGGATACACAGGACGACCCCGACGACGAGCTCGCCTGGGACCTGCGGGCGCTGTCGGCGGCCGAGGGGCTGGGCGAGGAGGAGCCCGTCGGCCATGACTCCGCCGTGGCGCTGCGGGCCCTCTACCCCTCGCTCCACCTCAACCTCGCCGCCGACTACGCCAAGCTGCGGCGCCCGGACGCCGCGCGGGCCCATCTCGACCGGGCCCGGGCCGCCTCGCGCGCCCTGGATGACGACGGGTACGGAAACGGGGTCCGCGAGGCCATCGACCGGCTCGACCGGCGGCTGCGCGCCGACTGAGACGCCGGCGGGCGGGCTCCGGCCGGCGCGGGACGGCGGTCCTTCGCGTTCCAGCACGCCTTGTGCCAGTGCCGCAACCGGGCTCAGCGCCCATAGACGCCGCGGCAGATACGGGCCTCCTGGCTGTCGGGGCGCCAGCGTCCGTAGCTCTCTCCCAGGGCGCACGCGTCCTCGATGCCCCGCGGCACGGGGACGGCGGGCAGGCGCACCGCGGGGACCCGTTCCCGGGGCCGCTCCCTCGTCGGGGCGCGGCGAGGACTCTGGGGGCGCGGGGCGGCGGGCGCCGGGCGCGGCTCGGCGCGGGGCCGGGGCGGCCGCGCCGCGACGGTCGCCGGCGGCCGTGACGGCAGGGCGGCTTCCAGGGCCTCCCGCGCCGGGCCCTCGACGATCTGGGGGGCCACGTCCTGCACCGGCCGGGCGACTTCGGGGGCGGCCGGAACGGGCGCCGGGGGGCGCCCTTCCACGGACACGCAGCCCGTCAGGGCCGCCACCGCCACGCCGACCAGGACCTTCGCTGTGGTTCTCGTTGGTTGCACCCCGCAACTCTGAGGGCTGCGGGGCGCAGCAGGGGGCTGCTACCGGCGGTTATTGGCCCACATGGGTGACGGCCGCGCGGTGGCCGTGTCAGTCGCCGGTCGCGCCGTCGACGCGTTCGCGCAGAAGGTCCGCGTGGCCGTTGTGGCGCGCGTACTCCTCGATCATGTGGGTGTAGATCCAGCGGAGGCTGTATCCCTCTCCGCTGCGGCTCCGCCCGACGGCCAGGTCGTCCAGCGCGACGGGCGCGGCCAGTTCGCGGGCGCGTGCGATCTCGGCCTGCCAGGTGGTGCGGGCCTCGTCCCAGGTGTCGTCGGGCGAGGGGTGGAAGTCCCCGTCCGGGTCCTCGTCGGTGTAGTAGATCGGTTCGGCGTCCTCGCCGGCCAGCGTCCGGCTGAACCACCCGCGCTCGACCTCGGCCATGTGCCGCACCAGGCCGAGCAGTGACAACCCGGAGGGAGGGGCGGAGGTCTCCCGCAGCTGACTGTCCTCCAGGCCCTCGCACTTCATCGCCAGCGTCCGGCGGTGGTACTCCAGCCAGCCCTCCAGCATCTCGCGTTCGCCCGCGACGCCCGAGGGCTCGGTGCGCGCTCCGTCGTCGGCGGTGGTGGAGGTGGGTGCGGTCCGCGGGGGTGTCGTCATGCCGGGCATCCTCACGCACACGCCACCGGTGCCGCCAGTGGTTATCGGATCCGCGGCCCCAGCATGCCGCGCAGCAGCTCGTCGAAGCCCTTCCGCAGTTCGGCGCGGCTCGGTACGGACGAGTGGAAGGCCCCAACGGAGCAGGAGAACATCAGTCCCTCGCACCACGCCACCAGGGACAGCGTGTGGCGCTCCGGGTCGGGTGAACCCGCCGCTCTCATGAGGGCGGTGAGCGGTTCCCGGAATCGTTCGCGTCCCGTCTCGTCGAAGAAGGCCCGCAGCCCGGGCCGTCGTGTGGCCTCCATGGCCAGCTCGTACCGGGCCACCAGCAGTTCGCGATGGCCGGTCAGATAGCGGTGCAGGGCGAGGGAGAACGCGTCGACGAGCGGTTCCGGGCCGCTGCCGGGGCCGGGCAGCCCGGGGGCCATGAGCACCTGCGCCTCGCGCTCCGCGAGCCGCCGCACCGCCGCCTCCAGCAGTGCCTGCCGGGTGCGGGCGTGGTTCGAGGTGGAGCCCTGGGGGAGTCCGGCCCGTTCGTCCACGGCCCGGTGGGTCAGCCCCCGCATCCCGCGCTCGACGAGCAGGGCGAGGGCGGTGTCGGCGATCAGTTCGGCCCGTGCGGAGGCCCCGGAAGTGCGTGCGGTCATGGGGACAATCTACCGCCGCGACTACACCTGTAGTACGGTGACGGTGTCACTACAGGTGTAGTTCAGGTGTAGTCCTTGGAGGAGTCATGGACCGTCCGCCCACGAGCCGAGCCCTCACCGCACCCCGCACGTCCGGCCGGCCCGGCGCCCTCCGGGCGGTCGTCGTCGGGAGCGGGATCGGCGGTCTGACCGCGGCCGTCGCCCTGCACCGGACGGGCTGGCACGTCACCGTCCTGGAGCGGGCGGGGGAACTCCTGCCCGTGGGTGCCGGTATCGGTCTCGCCCCCAACGCCCTGCGCGCCCTCGACGTCATCGGCCTGGGGGACGAGATCCGCGCCCTGGCCGCCTGGCAGGGCGACGGGGGCCTGCGCACCCCCGGCGGCCGGTGGCTCGCCCGTACCGACGCCCGGGCGGCCGCCGACCGGTTCGGCGACCCGCTCGTGCTGGTCCACCGCGCCACCCTGATCGACGCGCTGGCCGCCGGGCTGCCCCCGGACGCCCTGCGCACCGGCTCGGCGGCGACGCTCACCGACCCGGGCGTCGCCCACGGCCGGCGCGCCGTCGTCACCACGCCCGACGGCGACATCGAGGCCGACCTCGTCATCGGCGCCGACGGAATCGGATCAGCCGTGCGCCGGGCCCTCTTCCCCTCCCGCCCCGGTCCCGAGTACGCCGGACTCACGAGCTGGCGCATGGTCGTCCCCGCCCCCCGGAAGCCCTTCCCTCCGCACGAGACCTGGGGACGGGGAGCGCTGTGGGGCACACAGCCGCTCAAGGACGGCCGGGTCTACGCGTACGCGGCGGCCGCCGCCCCCGAAGGAGACCGGTCGCCCGACGGCGAGAGGGCCGAACTGCTGCGCCGCTTCGGCAACTGGCACGACCCCGTCCCGGCGATCCTCGCGGCCTGCGGCGAGGACCGGATCCTGCGCCATGACATCCACCACCTCACGACCCCGCTGCCCGCCTTCCACCAGGGCCGCGCCGTCCTCCTGGGCGACGCCGCCCACCCGATGGCCCCCACGCTCGGCCAGGGCGGCAACCAGGCCATCGAGGACGGCATCGTGCTCGCCCACCACCTCGCCGCGCCCGCGGACCTGGGCGCCGCGCTCGCCGCCTACTCCGCCGACCGCCTGCCCCGCACCACGGCCGTCGTCCGCAAGGCCGCGCGCGTCGCCAGGCTCCAGACCCGCACCGGCGCACCCTTCGTCCTGCTGCGCGACGCCCTGATCACCCTCGCCGGGTTCGGGCCCGGCCTCGCCCTGCGTACGTTCGACGGCATCGCCGACTGGCGCCCGCCGCAGGGCACGTATGCTGCCCGGACGTACGATCACCAGGACCGCCCGGACCACCGGCACGACCGGCATCGCCCGGCCGGCCGGGAATCCGCGGTCCACCAGGATCCCCGGGGCCCTCAGGGCGGCCGGGACCGTCAGGTACCGCGATAGGGAGACCTCCGTGAAGATCGGCTGCATCGGCCTCGGCGACATCGCCCAGAAGGCGTACCTGCCGGTGCTGACCACCCGACCCGGGACCGAGCTCCACCTCCAGACCCGCACCCCCGCCACCCTGGCCAGGACCGCCGGGATGTACCGCGTCCCGGCGGACCGGTGCCACACCGGTCTCGACTCGCTGCTCGCCGCGGGCCTCGACGCCGCGTTCGTGCACGCGCCGACCTCCGTGCACGCCGAGATCGTCACCCGCCTGCTGGAGGCGGGGGTTCCCACGTACGTCGACAAGCCCCTGGCCTACGACCTCGACGACTCCAGGCGCCTGGTCGAACTGGCGGAGCGACGCGGCGTCGGCCTGGCCGTGGGCTTCAACCGCCGCCTGGCGCCCGGATACGCGCAGTGCCTCGACCACCCGCGCGAGCTGATCCTGATGCAGAAGAACCGCGTGGGCCTGCCCGAGGACCCCCGCACCCTCGTCCTGGACGACTTCATCCACGTCGTCGACACCCTGCGCTTCCTGGTGCCCGGGCCGGTCGAGCACATCGACGTACGGGCCAGGGTCCGCGACGGACTGATGCACCACGTCGTGCTCCAGCTGTCCGGCGACGGCTTCACCGCGATCGGCACGATGAACCGCAGGAACGGCTCCACCGAGGAGATCCTCGAAGTGTCCGGCCAGGACTCCAAGCGGCAGATCGTCAACCTCGCCGACATCGTCGACCACGAGGGCCGGCCGAGCGTGCGGCGGCGCGGTGACTGGGTGCCGGTCGCCCGGCAGCGGGGCATCGAGCAGGCCGTGGACGCCTTCCTCGAAGCGGTGGCGGCCGGCAAGCCGCTCAGTGCCCAGGACGCCCTGCTGACCCACGAGTTGTGCGAGCGGGTGGTCCGGGAGTCCCTGGAGCAGGCCGCCTGAGCGAGCTCCCCCCGCTGACGGCACAGACGGCGCACAGTACGGCCAGGGCCGTGTAGACCGCCCAGTCGCCGAACCGGGCGTACACGGTGGTGCCGCTCGCCAGCGGGACGTCGTACACGGCGGACGCGCTGCGGTCCGTACCCAGCGGCGGGCCGACCCGGCCGCCGTCGGGCCCGTGGACGACGCTGACACCGGTGAGCGTCGCGTGCACCATCGGCCGCCCCGTCTCGGCCGCCCGAAGCGCCGCCAGCGAGGCGTGCTGGTCCGGCGCCCAGCTGTCCTGGAAGGTCGACGTCGCGGACTGGGCGACCAGCAGCTGCGCCCCGTCCCGGGCCAGACTCCGGCTCATGTCGGGGAAGGCCGACTCGAAGCAGACCAGCGGCCCCAGCCTCAGCCCCCGCTCACCGACGGCCATCACCACCTGGCCGGTGCCGCGCATCCGGTCCTCGCCGGCGGCCTTGCCCACCGAGGTCGCCCAGCCCAGCAGCGCACGGGCCGGGACGTACTCGCCGAACGGCACCAGACGCATCTTGTCGTAACGGTCACCGGTCGGACCGGCGGGCCCGACCAGGACACTGCTCTTGTAGATGCCGGGCCGGTCCGAGCGCCGCGCGTCCACATTGACCAGGATCTCGGCGCCCACCGCCCGGGAGAGCGCGGCGAGCCGGTCCGCGAGATCGCGCCGGGTCGCCAGATCCGCACCGACGCTGCTCTCGCCCCACACCACGACGTCCACGTCCCGGCCGGCCAGCTCGCGGGTCAGTTCCTCGCCGCGCGCGAACCGGCGTTCCGCGCCGCCGATGCCGTCGATGACACCAGGCTGGACGACCGCGACCCGGACCCGGCCCGTCTCCAGTGGGGGCCGTACCCATAGCCACAGCGATCCCGTGGTGAGCGCGCATACCATCAGCCCGGCGACCGCCGTCGTACGCGCCCGAGGCACCGCCACGAGCACCGTCACCGCTGTATTGACGGCCACCACCAGCAGACTCACCAGCCAGACACCGCCCACCGAAGCGACCCGCAGGGCGGGGGCGACCTCCCACTGGCTCGCCCCGAGCAGCCCCCATGGACCGCCCAACGCCTCCCAGGACCTGACCAGTTCCACCATCAGCCAGCCCGACGGCACCACGGCCAGTGCGGCGGCGGCCCGTGCCCGGGACGGCGTCCCGGCCAGCATCAGGCGCACCAGCCACCCCCAGGGCATCCACAGCAGACCGAGCAGCGCCGCCAGCACCACGATGAACACATGGAGACTCGGCATCAGCCAGTGGTGCACGGCCAGTATGAAGCCCAGCCCGCCGAGCCAGCCGTCCAGCGCCGCCCGACGCCCGGTCGCGGCCGTACGGGCCAGCAGCATCCAGGGCACCAGCGCGACGTACGCCCACCACCACAGCCCGGGAGCGGGAAACGCGAGCGCTGGAAGGGCACCGGCCGCGATGGCGGCTGCGGCGCGCCACCAACGGGACGTCCACACCTCGCGTACCGGCCGCGGGAGCGTTCCCGCCCGCCCGGCCGATCCGTCGCGTGCCGGTGACTCCCGTCGGCCCGCCGGAATGCGCATGCGGCTCCTCCTCCACGAGCAGGTGGGAACGTGCTCCCGGGACCGCCCCCGGGACATCTGCGCACCTACCCCGGGACGGCCCGGGAGAACGGCCTCGCGGGGACGGGCGCCGTGGAGCGGTCCGGCCCACGGGTCCGGGGTCACGCCGGTGGGACCAATCCACGCGGACGAATCTCCGCAATTCCGCGCCAATCCGTGCGAACGGCTGGCGCGGGTGCCGCGCGCGAACGGCGCCCGCCTCCAGTGTGCGGGAGCGGATCAGCCGGTGGGCAGTACGCCCGGTGCGCGTCGCCACTTCTCCCGCACGATCACCGAGCGCACCCGCCACCCGGCCTCCGTGCGCAGCAAGGTGAAGGCGCAGCGGCCGCCCGAGACGAGGTCACCCGCCGGTGCGGCGTCGTCCGGCGGCGCCTGCGGACGGATCGTATTCACGTAGTCCGCCAGCGCCTCGGCACTGTCGCCCGGGTACCCGCCCAGATCCTGGATGCGTACCCGGCGGTTGACGATCAGGTGCTGACGGACCGGGAACGGGCGCATCGTCTCGGCCAGCCAGTCGGCGATCTCCTCCGCGCCGCCCGCGATGCCGCCCGCCTCGCGGTAGTCGGCCCGCCCGTCACGGGTGAAGAGGCCCCGGTACGCGGTCCAGTCGGAATCGTCCACGGCCACCGCGTAGCCGGTGATCAACTCGTCGATGGCCAGCCGGTCCATCACGGTCGCGAGGTCCACGCGCTGTGTCATCGGATCAGTGTCGGGCAGTCGGGACGGCAGGCCAAGGGCCGCGTACTCCATCGGGTGGCCGGACCGGATACTGGGCTCCATGCGTATCGACTACGATCCCGCCACCACCGTGCGAGCCGATTTCTACCGGCTGCTCACCGCGACCGTGGTGCCGCGCCCCATCGCGTGGGTGTCCACCACCGCCGCCGACGGCACCGACAATCTGGCCCCGCACTCCTTCTTCACCATCGCGTGCGTGACGCCGCCGATCGTCCAGTTCACCTCGGTCGGCCGCAAGGACTCGCTGCGCAACATCGAGCAGACCGGCGAGTTCGTCGTCAACCTGTCGCCCGAGCCGCTCTTCGAGCAGATCAACGCCACGGCCACCGACTTCCCGCCCGGGATCAGCGAGTTCGACGCCGTCGGCGTCGCGCGCGAACCGAGCCTGCGGGTCAAGCCGCCGCGGGTGGCGGCCTCTCCGGTGGCGCTGGAGTGCGAACTGCACAGCACCGTGCTGCTGGGCGACTCGACCGTGGTGTTCGGCCGGGTGGTGCACGCGGCGATCGCCGAGGACGTGATGGTGGACGGTCATCCGGAGATCGGACGGATGCGCCCGCTGACCCGGCTCGGGAAGAACGAGTGGGGCACGCTCGGCGGTGTACGGGAGATCGAGCGCGTTCCGTACGAGCCCGGCGCCTGACGCGGGACCGAGGCCCTTGGTGGCCCCCGCGCTTCGAGGGCCGCACCGCCACCGGCGGGCCGCGCCGGGACCGCGTAAAGACCCTCCGGAACCGGATGGCGGGACGGGGGGCGAGCGCGACGCGACGGTCCGGTCCACCGACGCGGTGCGGAGCGTCGGTCCTACGCCGGCCCCTGGCCGGTGTCCACGTCCGGCAGGGCACCGAGGGCGGCCCCGGGACCTGGCTGGGCACAGGGCCGCCGGCCCTCCGCGGGTCGCTCATCACCTGGCTCCGGCGGGACGTGTACGTGCCATCCCAGGTGTCCGCCGAGGCCGCCTTCCGCGCCGTCGGCGGAGCCGCGCTGCTGCCGGGGCAGCGTTGTGCGGGGAGGGGGCCGCACCGGGGCGGGGCCTATGCCGCTTCCCAGTGGTGGGCGCGGCCGCCCCGCCACTCGACGAGCTGCGGGTCGTCGAGCGCCATGTCGGCGTCGTCGAGCCCGGCCCGCCTCAGGAACTCGACAAGGTCCGCGTCGTTGTGGGCGAGCCCCAGGATCTGCCCGCGCACGGTGACGCGCCGCCCGCCGCCGGAGGAGGGACGGTGCACGACGATGGGTGCCTGCCAGACCATGGCACCAGCGTGCGTCGGGCGGTGCTTGATCGCAGCCCGGCGGTCCGCGCGGGCGTCCCCTCGGTCCCGGCCGCGCAGGCGTGGGCGGTGTCCGGCGGGGAAGCCCGAAGGCGCCCCCCGTCAGGCCGGGGGCGGGCCGGGCGGCTTTTCGGTGACGGGCCCGGGGGCGGCCGAGGGAACGGCCGGGTGGGGCCGGCGGCGCAGGGCCGTCCGGGCGGTCCGGGGCGGCCGTGGCGGGGCCGTCCGCACGGGGTGCGAACGGAACGCGTGCCTCCATGTGGCGCGCGCCCTCGGGACCGCCCTTCCGCGCGGGACGCTCAAGGAGCGCATCCGGGCCGGAGGACCTGGGCGGGAGGACGGTGCGGCGCGCCAAGTGCGTCCCGCCTCGCGCAGCCCGCGCAGCCCGTGCGGATTGTGCGGCCCGCGCAGCCCGTGCGGAGCGTGTGGCTTGCGCGCCGCGTCGGTGTCAGCCGGCCGATTCGCCCGCGTGCGGGCTGAGGACGCCCATGCCGACGAGCACGAACAGGACGATGCCCAGCAGGATCCGGTAGATGACGAAGGGCATGAAGCTCTTGGTCGTGATGAACTTCATGAACCAGGCGATGACCGCGTACCCCACGGCGAACGCGATGATCGTGGCGAAGACGGTCGGCCCCCACGACACATGGCCCTCACCCGCGTCCTTCAGTTCGTAGGCGCCGGACGCGAGCACCGCGGGGATGGCCAGCAGGAACGAGTAGCGGGCCGCCGACTCGCGCGAGTACCCCATGAGCAGGCCGCCGCTGATCGTGGCGCCGGACCGGGAGACGCCCGGGATCAGGGCCATCGCCTGGCACAGGCCGTAGATGAGGCCGTCCTTGACGGTCAGGTCCTTGAGCGACTTGCGCTCGCGCACCGCGCGGTGCCGGCCGCCCTCCTCGTCGCGGGCCGCGAGCCGGTCGGCGATCCCCAGCACGATGCCCATCACGATCAGGGTGGTGGCGATCAGGCGCAGGTCGCGGAACGGGCCCTCGATCTGGTCCTTGAGCGTGATGCCCAGGACGCCGATCGGGATCGAGCCGACGATGACGAGCCAGCCCATCTTGGCGTCGTGGTCCGAGCGCATCGCCTTGTTCCCCAGCGACTTGAACCAGGCCGACAGGATGCGGCCGATGTCCTTGCGGAAGTAGATGAGGACCGCCGTCTCGGTGCCGATCTGGGTGATCGCCGTGAAGGCCGCCCCTGGGTCGTGCCAGCCCGCGAACGCCGCGGTGAGACGCAGGTGCGCGCTGGAGGAGATGGGGAGGAACTCCGTCAGCCCCTGGACGAGTCCGAGGATGAACGATTCGAACCAACTCATGGGGCTAGGGCCGTCCCGGATGCACTTGTACGGTCATGGCGGCGGCCGTTCGGTCGACGGCCGGTCGGTGCGCAGCGTACAGCCCTTGGATGAACAGCCGGTCGCCCGTACCCGACAGTTCCCGCCGTCGTCCGGTCGTCCGGTCGTCCGTGCGGTCGTGCGGTCGTGCGGTGCCTATGTGTCGGTACGGAGCCCCAGGCCGCTTCAGGCGCCCCGGCGGTCGGTGCCGCCGGGACGTCCGGCGCCGATCGCCCCCCGGGCCGTACGCCGGAGAACCGGGCCGCCCATCCGTCACCGGCCTGCCAGCCGGTGGCGCTTGCGCCAGGCGACCACGGCCGCGGCGAGGCCGGTCAGCACGATGAACCCCATCGCGATCAGGAAGGTGGGCGAGGTCGGCGACGCGGCCTCGCTGCCCGCGACGACATAGGCGGCGGTGTTCGGGACCGAGCCGATGCCGGTGGCGAGCAGGAACGGCAGATAGCCCATGCGGGACACCGCCGCGCAGTAGTTGGCCGCGGCGAACGGCACGCCGGGGAAGAGCCGGATCGCCAGCATCGAACGGAAGCCGTGCCTGCTCAGCTGCCCGTCCGCCGCCTCCAGCCAGCGCCCCCGCACCAGCGGACGCAGGGCGTCCTGTCCCAGCAGCCGGCCCAGTGTGAAGGAGATGCCCGCCCCCAGGACGGTGCCCGCCACCGCGGCGACCAGTCCGGCCTGCGAGCCGAAGAGCGCGCCCGCCGCCAGGTTCAGGATCGGCCTCGGTACGAAGGCGGCGGTGCACAGCCCGTACGCGAGAGCGAACAGCACCACCGCGCCCGCGCCGCTCACCTGCGGTGGCCAGCCGGCCGACAGCAGCCGTTGCGGCTCGAAGAGCACCACGGTCACCGCCGCGGAGGCGAGGACCACGACGAGCAGGGACAGCCGCGACCACGGCGAGAGCAGCGCCTGCGAGCAGCGGATGGCCAGAGCGTTCCGGGGCCTGATGACGGGGTCGAGCATCCGGGGAGACTAACCGACGAAGGTGTCTGATCGCCGTAACGCGCACCGCTGGACCCTTGCCGCGCCCGGGGGTTCACGGCGGGACGGCGCGCGCGGAGGACCGCCGTCCTCTCGTGGTCCGCCGGCCGGGTCCGGCGCGACGAGACCTCGGACCGCCCCGTCGTTCCGGCCCGCCCGACGGCGCCGTCGGACGGCGGTGCGCCGGCCGGGGCCCGGCGGAACGCCGCACGTGAACGGCGCGCGCGTGTGCTGGAGCGCCCGGAAAATCGCTCGACGCGCTCCCTCCGGGGCGCGATGATCGGCGACATGTCCCGGTACGCCTTCCTCGTAGCGCCGTCCGCAGTCGCGGACGCGCCGAAGGCTGCCGTCCTCCCCGCGGAAGCAGCCACCGGGTACGCCGCCTACGTCCTGTATGTGGCGCACACCACGGCCGCGGCTGTGGCAGCGCCGCTCGGCGGCGCCCGAAGCTGACCCTTCCCGGATCGTCCGGCGGACCCCGCAGGGGAGGGTCGGCAAGGCCCAGGGGGTCCCACGTCAACGCTTCGAGATCCGGGGAAGAACCATGCCCAAGACGGCATACGTGCGCACCAAGCCGCACCTCAACATCGGCACCATGGGCCACGTCGACCACGGCAAGACCACTCTGACCGCCGCCATCACCAAAGTCCTCAGCGAGCGGGGGACCGGGCGGGGGACCGGCAACGGCACCGCGTACGTGCCGTTGGCCCGCATCGACCGCGCCCCCGAGGAGGCGCAGCGCGGCATCACCATCAACATCGCGCACGTCGAGTACGAGACCGACACCCGGCACTACGCACACGTCGACATGCCCGGCCACGCCGACTACGTCAAGAACATGGTCACGGGCGCGGCCCAGCTCGACGGGGCGATCCTGGTCGTGTCCGCGCTCGACGGGATCATGCCGCAGACCGCCGAGCACGTCCTGCTGGCCCGCCAGGTGGGCGTCGACCACATCGTCGTCGCCCTCAACAAGGCCGACGCCGTCGGCGACGGTGAGGACGCGGTCCTCGCCGACCTGGTGGAGCTGGAGGTACGCGAACTGCTCACCGCGCACGGGTACGGCGGTGACTCCGTACCCGTCGTCAGAGTCTCGGGGCTCAAGGCACTGGAGGGCGACCCGCGGTGGACCGGGGCCATCGAGGCGCTGCTCGACGCGGTGGACACCTATGTCCCCATGCCGGAGCGGTACGTCGACGCGCCGTTCCTGATGCCCGTGGAGAACGTCCTCACCATCACCGGACGGGGAACCGTGGTCACCGGCGCCGTCGAGCGCGGCACCGTACGGACCGGCGACCGGGTGGAGGTGCTCGGGGCCGGGACGGAGACGGTCGTCATCGGCCTGGAGACGTTCGGCAAGCCGATGGAGTCCGCCCAGGCCGGCGACAACGTCGCGCTGCTGCTGCGCGGTGTCCCGCGCGACGCGGTCCGACGCGGCCACGTGGTGGTGGTGCCCGGCAGCGTCGCACCCCGTCGCCGCTTCACCGCGCGGGTGTACGTGCTGACGGCGGGCGAGGGCGGGCGCAGCACCCCCGTCTCGACCGGATACCGGCCGCAGTTCTTCATCCGCACCGCGGACGTGTCCGGCGAGGTGGACCTCGGGGGGACGGCCGTCGCGCGCCCGGGGGACACGGTCACCATGACCGTCGAACTCGACCGCGACGTACCGCTGGAGCCGGGGCTCGGCTTCGCGATCCGCGAGGGCGGTCGTACCGTCGGCGCCGGCACGGTGACCGGACCGGCCTGATCCGGGCCCCCGAGCGGGGTAGGAGGAGCCGAAGAGGACGGGCTCTCGCCGGGGCGCGCAGCCTGGTGAGGGCCCGTCACACGCCGTTCGGCGTCCCACGCGCGTGCGCCCACGACGGCCGTACGGGTCCGAGGCGGCGAGCCGCCGGTCCCCGCTCGATGACGCGCGTCCCGGAGGCGCGCAGGTGCTGAGATGCGCAGGCGCGGTGGTGCTGAGGGCGCGGCGGGTGGGAGTGGGCGCCGGGGAGGCGGGCCGTTACGATGCGGGTATGAGTCGGCAGGCGTGGTGCGTGAGGCGGCCCTTCGGGGCGCGGGCGTACACGCTGCTCGTCCTGGCCGTCCTGGCGGGTCTGCTGTGCATGCACGGTCTGGGCCCCGCCGTTCCCTCCCCGGCGGCATCCCACGCGGCGGTGGTGAGCGGGCACGGTCACGACATGGCCGCTGCCGCGTCCCACGCCGCCCACGCGACCGGCCAAGGCTGTGTCCGGGTGGACCCCGGCGACGGGGGCACCGGCGGGCACGCCGAGCACGCGGACTCCACCTGCGCCGCCGGCGGCATCACCACGGCGCCCGCGACGCCCGCCCTGGCCGCGGCCGCAGTCCCCGGGTGCGGGACCACGCATCCGCGCACGGCCGTCTCCACGGCCGCCCCGGGCGTACGCGCCCCGCCCTCCCTGAGCGAGCTGCAACTCCTGCGCGTATAGGCGCACCCCGGCGGACCGGACCCCTCGCGACCGGCCGTCGTGGAGAGCCATGCCCGACCAGCGCACACACAGGAGTCGCACCACCATGACCGCACACCGTTCCCCGGCCCGCCGCGCGGCCGCCGTGGCCGCCACGGCCGTCGCAGCCGTCGTACTCGCCGCCTGCGCCGGCGACGACGGCCCGGCCGGCCGCGAGGGCCACCGCACGTCCTCTTCGCCCGGCGCCCCCGCCTCCGCCCCCGCCGGGCAGGGCGGGCACAACGCCGCCGATGTCTCCTTCGCCCAGGGGATGATCCCGCACCACCGCCAGGCGGTGGAGATGGCGGAGCTCGCGAAAACACGCGCCGCCTCGGCGGAGGTCGAGAAGCTGGCCTCGGAGATCGAGAAGGCTCAGGAACCGGAGATCAGGACCCTCTCCGGTTGGCTCACCGCGTGGGGCGAGGACGTCCCCGGCGGGAGCCCCGACGGGCGGGAGGGCGGCGAGCACGCCGGCCACGCCATGTCGGGGATGATGGCGCCAGGGGAGATGGACGAGCTGGAGAAGTCCTCGGGAACGGCCTTCGACACCGCTTTCCTGCGGATGATGGTCAAGCACCACGAAGGCGCCGTCGAGATGGCCAGGACCGAGCAGGCCCAGGGCGCCCACCGGCCCGCGAAGGACATGGCCGGTGCCATCGTCACCTCGCAGAGCGCGGAGATCACGCGCATGAACCAGCTCCTCGGCAGCAAGAGCTGACCTGCCGTCTCCACGCGGCGGGGGCGGCCCGGGCCGCCCCCGCCCCGGCGTCCGCGCGAAGACCGGCGCGCCCGCGCCCCGCGCGCTTCCGTGCCCGGCGCCGTACGGCGGTGCCCGCCGCGGCCACCGGGGAACGGCCGTCGCCGAACAGCGTCACAATGGGACGGTGAACGAGCACCTTCCCGTCGTACGGGACGTGGACGGGGGCGCCGCGAGGCTGATGCCCGACGTGGACCGGGAGCGGGCCTGGCTGCTGACCGTCGACGGCGCACCCCAGTCGTACGTCGACCTGGACGAGCCCACGCACCTGGAGTTCGAGTACGCCCGGCGACTCGCCCATGTCGTGGACTGCGCCGCCGACGAGGGCGCGCCGCTCGACGTCCTGCACCTGGGCGGTGGCGCGCTGACCCTGCCCCGTTACGTCGCCGCGACGCGGCCCGGTTCGCGGCAGGACGTGGTGGAGGCGGACCGGGGGCTGCTCGCGATGGTCGCCGAGCACCTTCCTCTGCCGGCGGGCTCCGGCGTCGCCGTGCACGGCGCGGACGCCCGGCACTGGGTCGAGACCGCGCCGCCGCACTCGGCGGACGTGCTGATCGCGGACGTCTTCGGGGGCTCCAGGGTGCCCGCCCATCTGACGTCGCTCGCCTACGCGCGGGCCGCCGAGCGCGTACTGCGCCCGGACGGGATCTACGCCGCGAACCTCGCGGACGGCGCGCCCTTCGCGTTCCTCCGGTCCCAGCTGGCGACCTTCGCCGCCGTGTTCGAGCACCTCGCCTTGATCGCCGAGCCGGCGGTGCTGCGCGGACGGCGCTTCGGCAACACGGTGCTCATCGCTTCTCACGCGGAGATCGACACGGCTCCGCTGGCCCGCAGAGCAGCCGCCGACGCCTTTCCCGCGCGCGTGGAGCACGGCGCCCCGCTGGACCGGCTCATCGGCGACGCGCGACCGGTGCGGGACGCCGACGCGGTGGCGTCACCCGCGCCCCCGGACGGGGCCTTCGGCATCGGCTGACCCCGCGAGGCCCGGCGCGGGCGGTGAGCCCGGCGTGGGCACCGCGGGCACCACCGGCCTCACCGGCGGCGAGGTGACCGGCGGAACAGGCGGGGTCGGCGGTGGCACGGCGGCCTTGACCTCCGTCGTGCGCCGGGTCAGATTCCGTACGTCGGGCACCAGCAGCACCAGCGCGGTCACCACCACGATCAGCGCCGCGCACCCCCACAGCGCCTCGCTCCGCCCGACGGCGCTCTCCACCGGGCCCGCCAGCGCCGTCGACAGCGGCAGCATCGCGGTCGAGCCGAACCAGTCGTACGCCGAGACGCGCGACAGCTTGTCCTCCGGGATCTCCTGGTGCAGAGCGGTCATCCACGCCACCCCGAAGACCTCCAGCGTCACCCCGCTCACGAACATCACCGCCACCAGGCCGGCCACCGGCAGCGGCACCGCCAGCGCCGCCGACGGCAGCGCCAGCGGGAAGACGCAGAGCGTCCCCACGAGCAGCATCCGCCGCGGCTTCCAGCGCGTCATCAGCAGCGCACCGCACAGCGTGCCGACCCCGAACGCGGCCAGCGCCACGCCCCAGGGGCGCGCCCCGCCCAGCTGGTCCCGGGCCACCAGCGGCCCGTACACCGACTCGGCAGCGCCGACCACCGCCACGACCACCGCGAACTGCGCCACGATCGACCAGAGCCAGGGGCGGCCGACGAACTCCGCCCAGCCTTCGCGCAGATCGGCCAGGAGCCCTCCGCCGGACTCGCGCGCGGCGATGTGGCTCACGTCGAGGAAGGCGCGAAGCGCGCCGGCGACGGCGAACGCCGCCGCGTCGATGGCGAGCACCCAGCCCGGACCGACGGCGGCGACCATCGCACCGCCGAGCGCGGCCCCGCCGATACCCGCGCCGTTCATGGCCATGCGGAAGAGCGCGAAGGCCCGGCTCACCTGCTCGCCGCTGACGCTCGACATCAGCATGCCCTCGGCGGCCGGGCTGAAGAACGCCTGCCCGGTGCCGCAGAGCGCGGAGAGCACCATCATCTGCCACAGCTGGGGGTCGCCCGTCAGCACGAGGGCGGCGAACGCCCCCTGCGAGACGCAGTTGAGGGCGTTGGCGGCGACCATCACCCGGTGGCGGGGAACCCGGTCCGCTATCGCGCCGCCGATGAGCAGGAAGAGGACGAGCGGCAGGGTGCGGGCCGCGGTGACCAGGCCCACGTCGCCGCCGTCGCCGCCGGCCTCCAGCACGGCGAAGGCCGCCGCGATGAGGGCGCCATGGGTGCCCAGGTTGGTGACGACGGCCGCGGCGGTCAGCAGGGTGTAGTTGCGGCCGGCCCACTCGGGGCGGCGTGGGGAGCGGGGCGGGGCGTCGGGAGATCTCACTCCGGGACTATCCCCGCCCGGGTCCCCGGATGCCAAACCGATTCCTCACCGGTCCCGGCCGCGGAGGCCCGTCTCTCCGGCCCCGGCGCGGGAGGACCCGCCCCCCGGACGCGTTCTGCCTGCCGGGAGCCGCCGGTCCGCCGGAATCCGGCGCCACGAGAGCCGTCGCCCTCCGGCGCGGCGTGACGGACACCCCTGGGCGGCCCGTGTCCGGGAGCCCGACGGTGCCCCCGGCGGCCACCGGGGGCCGCCGGCTGTCATGGACCGCCCGTCGGGGCGGTCACGGAACGCCCGGCAGGATCACGAGGTGGGCGGGGCCAGCCGGACGGTGCTCAGGATCTGCTGGATGAGCTCGTTCGCCAGCTCGTCCTTGATGCCGGCGTTGGCGTAGAGCACCCAGGAGGCGAAGTCACCCTTGGCGTTCTTGAACGAGAACGCGATCGACTTGCCGTCCGTGTCGCACTTGTTGTCCTTCTTGGTGTTGAGGGCGGTGGCCGTCGACACGTGTCCGGTCAGACCGGACTTGGACGTATAGGGGACCGCCTTCGTCGCCTTGACCGTGCCCTTGGCCTCCAGCTGCGCGTAGGCGCCGTACACCCAGTTGAACGCCTCGTTGTAGGACGCCTCGGCGGTGTCCTTGGCGCCCTGGCCGCCCTTGGTGGCGACGGTCGCCAGGCTCCACTGCTCCTCGCGGCCGTCCTTGTTGGTGTCGAACGTGCACCACTCGCCCTTGAAGTACGCCGGGGCGGACATCGTGAGGATGGGCTGGCCGTCGTTCTTCTTCTTGTCCTCGATGAACGTGAGGCCGCCGGAGTTCCCCACCTCCCAGTCGGCCGGGACGTCGAACTGGGTCCCGTACTTGGGGTTGTAGACGACCTTCCACCCGGGGATGGTCGGCTTGGCGTTGCTCGAACCGTCGCGCGGGTTGTCGATGGCGGACGGGGAGTCCGCGGGCTTCGACGCGCTCTGCGAGGGCTTGCCGTCACCGCCGGCCCGGGTGCTCTCGTCGTCCTTGTTCAGGACCAGGAAGCCGGTGACACCGGCGGCCACGACGACGGCGGTGGCCGCCACGATCGCGATGAGCGTCGTGTTCTTCCTGCCGCCGGGCGGCGGGGTGGGCGGGCCCGGAGGCTGTCCGGGCACGGCGTACTGCGGCACGGTGGGCTGCTGGTACGGGTTGGGCTGGGCGTAGCCGGGCTGCTGGTACGGCGGTTGCGCGTAGCCGGGCTGCTGACCGGGCTGCTGCTGTCCGCCCGGCGGGACCGTCGGCGGGCCGGGCTGCTGGTAGCCGGGCTGCTGGTACGGGTTCGGCTGCTGGTACCCCGCCTGCTGGTACGGGTTCTGGTTCGGGTCCTGCGGGTTCTGCTCGCCCCCGGGCGGCTGCTGTCCTGGCCACATGGCGAGTAACGATAGAGGGGCGGCCCGCGGGGTGCCACGGCCGCCCCCGCGCCATGGGTTCCCGTCTTTGCTACTGCCTGGTAACTTCGGGGCATGTCCGAGACCCTGCCGAACATCGGCGAGATGCTGCTGGCCACCGTTCCCATGGCCAAGACCCTGAACCTGGAGGTCGTGGAGGCGACCGGCGAGCGCGCCGTCCTCCGGCTTCCCGACCAGGGCGAGTTCCACAACCACGTCGGCGGCCCGCACGCGGGAGCGATGTTCACGCTCGCCGAGTCCGCCAGCGGCGCCATCGTCATCGGCGCCTTCGGCGACCAGATGAACCGGGCCGTCCCGCTCGCCGTCAAGGCGGAGATCGGCTACAAGAAGCTCGCGATGGGGGTCGTCACCGCCACCGCCACGCTGGGCCGCACCAAGGCCGAGGTCGTCGCCGAACTGGACGCCGGGCAGCGCCCCGAGTTCCCGGTGAACATAGAGATCACGCGCGAGGACGGCGCGGTGACGGGTGAGATGACCATCATCTGGACCCTGCGCCCCAGCTCCTGACACCGCGGACACCGGCCGACGCCGCCCCCACGCCCCCTCGGGACGCGGGGGCGGCCCTGTCTGACGGGCTATCCGGCACTGCTCACGCATAGTGCGCATATGCACCTTTGTCCGGCGGTGCGCCGGGTCGCGTGAAGGAGTCGCCCGCATGCCAGGAGTCGCCCCCATGCCAGAGAACGTCTCGCGAGGACCAGGGAACGTCCCGCGAGGACCAGGGAACGTCTCGCGGCGATCCACCCTCCGTCTGCTCGGGGCGGCCGCCGCGACGGCGGCGACCGCGATTGGCGGCTTCGCACCCCGTGCCCGGGCCGCCGCGCCCGGCACCGGGCCCGGGCAGGCACCGGCCCCGCCCGCCGGGGGCCCGGCCGAACGGGCGCCGGAGCAGGTGTCCGCACGGGTGGACGACATCCTGGCGCGGCTCACCCTCGACGAGAAACTCACCTTCCTCCACGGGGCCAAGGACCCGGCCGGCCTCGGCCAGGCGGGCTGGATCCCCGGAGTGCCGCGTCTGGGCATCCCACCGCTGCGGCTGGCCGACGGCCCCGCCGGCGTGCGCGTCACGGCCCGCGCCACAGCGCTGCCCGCTCCCGTCATGCTGGCGAGCACCTTCGACCCCGGCCTGGCCCGTGAGTACGGCCGGGTCATCGGACACGAGGGCCGGGCGCTCGGGCAGGACGTCCTGCTCTCGCCCATGGCCAACCTCATCCGCACCCCCTACGCCGGACGGAACTTCGAGACCTTCGCCGAGGACCCGCTGCTCACCTCCGACCTCGTCGCGGCGGAGATCCGGGGCATCCAGGGCGAGGGCCTGATCGCCACGGTCAAGCACTTCGCCCTGAACAACCAGGAGAGGGACCGCACGACCGTCGACGTCCGCGCGGGCGAGCAGGCCGTCCACGAGACGGAGCTGCGCGGATTCGCGGCGGCGGTCGCCGCCGGGGCGGGTTCCGTGATGGCGGCGTACAACAAGGTCGACGGGGTGCACGCCTGTGAGAACGCCCCCCTCCTCACCGGGATCCTGCGCGACCTGTGGGGCTTCGACGGCTGGGTGACGAGCGACTGGGACGCCACCCACAGCACCGTGCCGTCGCTCACCGCCGGACTCGACATGGAGATGCCCGGCGGCCGCTGGTTCGGCACCCCCCTCCGGGACGCCGTACGCGACGGCCGGGTGCCCGAGAGCCTGGTGGACCGGTCCGTACGCCGCGTCCTCACCGTCATGGGCCGCTTCGGCCTCCTCGACGGCTCCGCGTCCGACCGCCCCGTCCGCGACGCGGCGGCCGGCGCCCGGGTCGCGTACCGCGTCGCCGTCGCCGGCGCGACCCTGCTGCGCAACGAGGACCACACCCTGCCGCTGGCCGGGGCGGCCGCCCGGTCCCTCGCCGTCATCGGCCCGACCGGCGCCCTCGCGTTCGTCAGCGGCGGCGGCAGCGCCCATGTCGTCCCCGACCGGGCCGACAGCCCCCTCGACGTGATCACCGCCCGGGCGGGCCACGGCGCCACGGTCGCCCACGCCGTCGGCGAGGACCTGTACGGGAAGCCGCTGCCGGCGGCCGCCCTCGCTCCCGCCGCCGCCTTCGAGGGCATGGCCGTCCCGGCGGGACGGACCTGGACGTACGACGGGACGCTCACCGTCGAGGAGGCCGACGCGTGGACCTTCGTCATCCACTACGGCGGCGAGCGCCCGAAGGTCCTCCTGGACGGCGTCGACGTGTTCGCCGTCCAGGACGGCCTGGCCGAGTTCTTCGCGGGCGGCCTGGTCGCCTTGGCGCCCGACGGCCTCAAGGTCCGCCGCGGGACCCTCGGCCTCACGGCCGGCCGGCACACCCTGCGCGTCACCGCGAAGGGCGGCGCCAAGGGGCAGCTCTTCCGGCTCCGCCGGACGACCGGGGCCACCCGCGCCGCCGACGTCGCCGAGGCGGTGGACGCCGCGCGTGCCGCCCACAGTGTCGTGCTCTTCGCGTACGAGGACGCCACCGAAGGGCGTGACCGCACCACCCTCGCGCTGCCGGGCGGCCAGGAGGCGCTGATCGACGCCGTGACCGCGGTCAACCCCCGGACCACCGTCGTCCTCAACACCTCGTCCGCCCTCACCATGCCGTGGCTGACCAGGACCGGCGCCGTCCTGCAGATGTACTACCCGGGTCAGGAAGGCGCCGCCGCGACCACCGCGGTCCTCTTCGGCGACGCCGATCCCGGCGGCCGGCTCACCCAGTCGTTCCCGGCCTCGGAGGAGCTGCACCCCACGGCAGGCGACCCGAGCCGGTACCCGGGGGCGGGCGGCGTCGAGGAGTACTCCGAGGGCATCCGCACCGGCTACCGCTGGTACGACGCGGAGGGCGTCGAGCCGCTGTTCCCCTTCGGTCACGGGCTGTCCTACACCACCTTCGCGTACGAGGGGCTGACCGTGACGCCCGCGCGCGGCGGCGGCCTCACGGCCTGCTTCGCGGTGCGCAACACCGGAACCCGCGCCGGTGTCACCGTCGCCCAGCTGTACGTCGGCCCGTCGCCGGACCTGACCCGCCTGGAGCAGGTGCCCCAGGTGCTGGCCGGGTACCGGCGCCTGGAGCTCCGGCCCGGAGAGCGCCGCCGCGTCACCGTCCGCGTCGCCGCCCGGACCCTCTCCTCCTGGGACCCGGAGCGGCCCGGCTGGGTCCTCGGAACCGGCGTGCGCACGGTGCGTATCGGCGTCTCCTCCCGTGATCTGCGGCTCACCACACGCGCGCGGGTCGTCGTCCGTTGACGCGGTAGGCTGCCCGGCGTGCGCGCCCCCGCGCGCCGGGCAGTCACAGGTGATACGGAGGAACCGGCGTTGCACGTCCAGGAGTGGCTAGAGACCGTTCCACCGGTCAGCATCTACCTCCTGGTGGGGGTGGTGATCGGGCTCGAAAGCCTCGGCATCCCGCTGCCGGGCGAGATCGTCCTCGTCAGCTCGGCGCTGCTCGCCTCCCAGCACGGCGACATCGACCCGTACGTCCTCGGCGCCTGCGCCACGGCCGGCGCCATCATCGGTGACTCGATCGGATACGCCATCGGCCGCAAGGGCGGACGCCCCCTGCTCGCCTGGCTCGGCGCCAGATTCCCCAAACACTGCGGGGAGGCCAACATCGCCATGGCGGAACGGTCTTTCGAGAAGTGGGGCATGTGGGCGGTCTTCTTCGGCCGGTTCGTGGCGCTGCTGCGGATCTTCGCGGGCCCGCTCGCGGGTGTCCTGCGCATGCCGTACTGGAAGTTCCTCATCGCCAACATCCTCGGCGGGATCCTGTGGGCGGGCGGTACGACGGCCGTCATCTACTCGGTCGGCATCGTGGCCGAGGCATGGCTGAAGCGTTTCTCCTGGCTGGGTCTGGTCCTCGCCGTCCTGGTGGGTCTCACCTCGATGCTCGTGCTGAAGAACCGGGCCAAGAAGGCGGCCGCGCGGGTCGAGGCCGAGGGCGCGGCCGGCGAGCGGACGGGGACCGGAGCCGGGACCGGCACGGCCGGGGTCACGGCGGGCAAGGGCGCGGCCGCCCGTACCGATGTCCGGCCGACGGCCGATCCGGCGCCGGCCCCCGCGTCGGCCGACTGAGGACGGTCCGGTCCGGTCCGGTCCAGTCCGGTCCGGGTGGTCCGGGCCCGCGTCCTTCGCGGGAGTCCCCTCCCGCCCGCGGGACAGGGCCCGCGGGACAGGGCCCGGGGCGGGAGCGGGCCGGATCAGCCCTGGTGGGCCTCCCGATGCCCCTTCGCCAGCTCCAGGTACATCGCCGCGTTGAGCTTGATGCCCTCGCGCTCCTCGTCGGTGAGCTCCCGCTTGACCTTGGCGGGTACGCCCGCGACCAGCGAGCCCGGAGGTACGCGCATGCCCTGGGGTACGAGCGCCTGGGCGGCGATCAGCGAACCGGCGCCGATGTGGGCTCCGTTGAGGACGGTCGCGCCCATGCCGACCAGCACGTCGTCCTCGACGGTGCAGCCGTGCAGCACCGCGTTGTGACCGACGGAAACGCGCTCGCCGACCGTGACCGGGAAGCCCGGGTCGACGTGCACGGTGCAGTTGTCCTGGATGTTGCTGTCGGCGCCGAGGACGATCGGCCCGCAGTCGGCCCGCAGGACCGTGTGGTACCAGACGCTCGATCCGGCGGCCATCGTCACCTCACCGATCACCACGGACGTCGGCGCCGCGAAGGCCCCCGGGTCCACGTCCGGTTCCTTGCCGCCCACCCCGGTGATCAACGCCCGCTCTGCCATCGCCCGCTCCTCGGATGCCTCTTGTGCCGTCTGGTCGCGCCAGGGGAACCGTAGGCGACGGCCACCGGGCCCGCGACGGTGGGGCGAACATCACAGCATGCCGCGCCGGGCCGTCGACATCCGGCCGACTACCGTGTGCGGGTGCCGAAGAACAGAAACACGTTCTCCTCTCTCACCGCCTGGCGGCGCCGCGTCCTCTCCCGCGCCGTGCACGGCGGCTGGCGGTGGGTGCAGGAGGCGGGGGCCGTGACCGCCGAGCATCCCGGGCGGCTGCGCTTCCGCGGACTCGGCCCCGGGACCAGGCTGGCGTTTCCCCAGGGGACGGTGTTCGGCGAGGAGTGGATCGTGCTCGGCGACCACTGCATCATCGCCGAGCAGGTGACGCTCACCGCCGGGATGATGCCGGGCCTCGACCTGGGCGCCGACCCGATCCTCACCCTGGGCAACGGCGTCGTGCTGGGGCGCGGCAGCCATGTCATCGCCGACGCCCCCGTGACCATCGGCCCGGACACGTTCTGCGGCCCGTACGTCTACATCACCTCGACCAACCACAGCTACGACGATCCGCATACGCCGGTCGGCCGTCAGTGGCCCCGCTCCGAGCCGGTGGAGATCGGCCCGGGGTGCTGGCTGGGCACGGGGGCCGTGGTCCTGCCCGGCGCCAGGATCGGCCGCAACGCGGTGGTGGCCGCCGGTGCCGTCGTACGGGGCGAGGTGCCCGATCACGCCGTGGTGGCCGGGGCGCCGGCCAAGGTGGTGCGCAGCTGGGACCCGGAGAAGGGCTGGCAGCCCCCGCTGCGCACGCCCGCGCCGGTACCGGTTCCCGACGGCGTGACCCCTGAACAGCTGCTGGCGCTGGCGGAACTGAAGAAGATGTGACCGGCGGCACGACGCCTTGTTCCCGGCCGGACCCGCACCGGGCGGCGAGGGTCCGCCCCGGCGCCGGCCGTCCCCGCGGGAGGGCGATGACCCGGGTGAACCGTGCTGTCGCCCTGTCCTCGCAGTACAGTGCGGTGAACAATCGGGTGCACCACACCGTAGTGCAGTGGATTGAACGCCTCATTTAAAATATTGGACGGAATGTGTCGGACCTCGATCAGCTCACCCAATCGCTCGCCCGCAATCTCAAGCGCTGGCGGAACGAAAGGGGCTTCACGCTCGACGCCCTCGCCGCACGGGCGGGCGTGAGTCGCGGCATGATCATCCAGATCGAACAGGCACGTACGAACCCCAGCGTCGGTACCACCGTGAAACTGGCGGACGCGCTCGGTGTCTCCATCACCACCCTGCTCGACTTCGAGCAGGGCCCCCAGGTGCGCCTGGTGCCGCAGGAGCAGGCGGTCCGTATGTGGTCCACCGCCCAAGGCAGCCACACCACCCTGCTCGTCGGCGCGGAAGCGCGCGGTCCGCTGGAGCTGTGGGCCTGGACGCTGATGCCGGGCGACGCCAGCGCCTCCGATCCCCACCCCGACGGGACCACCGAGCTGCTCCACGTCACGGCCGGGCGGCTGACGCTGGTCGTCGACGGCGTGGCGCACCCCGTACCGGCCGGGACGTCCGCCGTCTTCGAGTCGAACGTCCCGCACATCTACCGCAACGACGGCGAGGAGGCGGTGGAGATGACGATGGCGGTCTCCATCCCTCCCGTACGCTGAGACGGCCGGCCGACCGGGCCGGCGCCGCTGTTAGCGTGACCGGCATGCGCGCACCCCTCGGGAACTTCGACGACGCCCGCCCCGCCCCCGACTGCCTCGATCAGCTCACCGCGCCCGTCGCGAACGCCGTACGGGCCTGGGAAGGGGGCGTGCCCGCGGAGCAGTTGCTGTACGTGGACACCGACCCGGCGATCGCCGACACCGCCGTCTTCGCCGAGCATCACGGGCGAACGCTGCTCGACGTGTCCGCCAACTGCGTGGTCGTCGCGGGCAAGCGCGGCGGCGAGACGTCCCTGGCCGCCTGCGTGGTCCTGTCCCGTAGCAGGGTCGATGTCAACGGAGTGGTGCGCAAGCAGCTGGGTGCCCGCAAGGTCTCGTTCGCGCCGATGGACACCGCGACCGGCGAGACCGGCATGGAGTACGGAGGGATCACCCCGATCGGCCTGCCGTCCGGCTGGCCGCTGCTGGTCGACTCGGCGGTGGTCGACACGGAGTGGGTCCTGATCGGCAGCGGCCGCCGCCGGGGCAAGCTGATCGTGCCCGGCAAGACCTTCGCGCAGCTGCCCGGAGCCGTGGTCCTGGAGGGCCTCGGCATCGACGTCGCCTGACAGACCAACAGACAGACAGTCAGGCAGACAGCCGGTCGGACGCGCTCGCGGTGGCGGCGCGGCCGCCGTCGTACGGTCCCGGCGCCCGGCCGGGCCGACGTCGGCACACACCGGCCCGGCACCGCCCGGCCCGGCACCGCACCGGCCCCTCGTCGGCCCCGGACTCGTGTCCGGGACACCGGCACCGGAACCGGCATCGGGCGCGCCGTGTCCGGCGGGGGCCGGCGCGCGGGCAGCGGCCCGGGCGCGTCCTGCCGGGCGGGAAGACCGGCGCGGCCGGTCGGCGGTCCCGCGTCCGTCCGGGCGGATCAGCCCAGCCGGGGGAGTTCGATCGCGGGGCAGCGGTCCATCACCATGTCGAGCCCGGCCGCCGTGGTGCGCTCGTACGCCTGCTGGTCGATCACGCCGAGCTGGAACCAGACAGCCGAGGCGCCCTTGGCCACCGCCTCGTCGGCCACCGCTCCCGCCAGGTCGCTGTTCACGAACACGTCGACGACGTCCACGGGGAAGGGGATGTCGGCGAGCGTGCCGTACCCCTGCTCGCCGTGGACGGTCTCGGCCTTCGGGTGCACGGGCACGATCCTCTTGCCGAAGCGCTGGAGCACGGCCGCGACGCCGTAGGCCGCGCGGGCCCGGTTGTCCGACAGGCCCACCACCGCCCAGGTGTCGCCCGACTCGGTGAGGATCCTGCGGATGGTGTCCGTCTCGCTGGGCACGTCTGCCTCCTGTGGTGGGCCTTTGCGGTGGGGCCGCCGAGTGGGTTGCCGCCGGTGGCCGCCGTCCGCGGTTGTCGTCGGTCGCTGCTGTCGTCGGTCGGGATCGACCGTAGTCGCTCTCCTCGGCGTCTCCGCTGCCGCCCGCCGCCATCCGCTGTGAGCGCGAACCGGCGGACGCCGGTGGGGATTCCCCGGAAGCGGGTCCCCGGGTGGAAGGCCGGGTGTCCCCTTCCCTCCAAGAATGGAAAGTGCCACTATCTAAATATGGATAGTGGCACTCGCCACTCGCTATCAAGGAGATCTCATGCCGACCATTCCCTGGGTCACCCCGAATCCGGCTCCGCCCGGCGCCACGGCCGTCGTCATGGCCTCCAGGTTCGAGGTCCGCTCCGTGCGCGACGTGCCGCGCTTCTTCCTCAAGTCCCTCTCCGCGTGGGGACAGGTGCGCAAGGCGCCCGGAGCGCTCGGGGCCTCTCTGGAGGCGCGACCGCTGAAGCGGACGTTCTACACCCTCTCCGCGTGGCAGGACCGCGAGGCCCTGTACGCCTACGCCCGTGCGGAACCGCATCGCGGCATCATGACGGGGCTGCGGCGGACCATGTGCGGCTCCGCCTTCACGTTCTGGGAGGTCCCCGTCTCGGACCTCCCCATCGGCTGGGACGAGGCGAAGCGCCGCCTCGCCGAGCAGGCGGCCGAGCAGGGCGCATAGGGTGGCGGAATGCAGGAGCAGTACCGGACGGTGGCCCGCGAGGGCGCCCACGAGACCGAGATCAACCGCTCGCGCTTCATCTGCGCGCTCGCCCCCGCCGCCACCGAGCAGGAGGCGCAGGACTTCGTCGCACGCGTACGCCGGGAGCACCCGAGCGCCACCCACAACTGCTTCGCGTACGTCATCGGCGCCGACGCCGAGGTGCAGAAGGCCGCCGACGACGGCGAACCGGGCGGTACGGCCGGGGTGCCGATGCTCCAGATGCTCACCCGCCGGGAGATGCGCTACGTCGTCGCCGTCGTCACCCGCTACTACGGCGGCGTGAAGCTCGGCGCGGGCGGGCTCATCAGGGCGTACGGCGGTGTCGTCGGCGAAGCGCTGGACGCCCTCGGCACGATCACCCGCCGGCGCTTCCGGCTCGCCACCGTCACGGTCGACCACCAGCGGGCCGGGAAGCTGGAGAACGACCTGCGCGCGACCGGCCGGGCCGTGCGTGAGGTGCGTTACGCCGAGGCCGTCACCATCGACCTCGGTCTGCCGGACGCCGACACCGCCAACTTCCGCGCCTGGCTGGCCGATGCGACGGCGGGGACCGCCCGGCTGGAGCTGGGCGGAGAGGTGTACGAGGACGCCTGAAGCCGCACCGGATGTCCGACCCCGCCGTTACCCTCGGGGATCATGAGACTCCTGCACACCTCGGACTGGCACCTGGGACGGTCGTTCCACCGCGTCGGGCTGCTCGACGCCCAGTCCGCGTTCCTCGACCACCTCGTGGCGACGGTGCGCGACCGCGAGGTGGACGCGGTGCTGGTGGCAGGGGACGTCTACGACCGCGCGGTACCGCCGCTGGCCGCCGTCGAGCTGTTCGACTCGGTGCTGCACCGGCTCGCCGACGCCGGTGTGCCCACCGTGATGATCTCCGGCAACCACGACTCCGGCCGCAGACTGGGCGTCGCGGCCGGACTCATCGAGCGGGCCGGGATACACCTGCGGACCGATCCGTCCGGGATCGGCGTTCCCGTCCTGCTCCAGGACGCGCACGGCGACGTGGCGCTGTACGGACTTCCCTACCTGGAACCGGCCCTGGTGCGCCGGGAGTTCGGTGCCAAGAGGGCGAGCCACCAGGCCGTTCTCGCCGCCGCCATGGAGCGCGTCCGGGCCGACCTCGCGGGGCGTGCGCCCGGCACCCGCTCCGTCGTCCTCGCCCATGCCTTCGTGGCCGGCGGCGAACCGAGCGACAGCGAGCGCGACATCACCGTCGGCGGCGTGGCCGCGGTCCCCGCCGGGGTCTTCGACGGCGTCGACTACGTCGCCCTGGGCCACCTCCACGGCAGCCAGGCCCTCACCGAGCGGGTGCGCTACTCCGGCTCCCCGCTCGCCTACTCCTTCTCCGAGACCGGCCACCGCAAGACGATGTGGCTGGTGGACCTGGACGGCGCGGGGAGGATCGACGCCGAGCGGATCGACTGCCCGGTGCCCAGGCCACTGGCCCGGATCAGGGGCCGGCTCGACGACCTCCTCGACGATCCCGCGCTGACCCGCCACGAGCAGTCCTGGATCGAGGCGACCCTCACCGACGCCGCGCGCCCCGCCGAGCCGATGGTGCGCCTCGGCGAGCGCTTCCCGCACACCCTCAGCCTCGTCTTCGAGCCGGAGCGCAGCACCGACGACCCCCTCACCTCGTACGCGCAGCGGCTGCGCGGGCGCAGCGATCAGCAGATCGCGGAGGACTTCGTGGCCCATGTGCGCGGCGGATCCGGTCCCGACGCACCCGAGCGGGCGGCGCTCCACAGCGCCTTCGACGCCGTACGGGTGGACATGGCGGAGCGCGAGGTGTCCGGATGAGGCTGCACAGGCTGGACATCACCGGCTTCGGACCGTTCGGCACCACCCAGAGTGTCGATTTCGACGCGCTCAGCGAAGCGGGCCTCTTCCTCCTCCACGGGCCCACCGGCGCGGGCAAGACATCCGTCCTCGACGCCGTCTGCTACGCCCTGTACGGCGCGGTTCCCGGAGCCCGTCAGAGCCCCGGCGCCTCGCTGCGCAGCGACCACGCACCGGCCGGCACGTACACCGAGGTCGTCCTGGACCTGACCGTGGGCGGACGGCGACTGGAGATCACCCGACGGCCCGCCCAGCAGCGCCCCAAGAAGCGGGGCAGGGGTTTCACCACGGAGAAGGCCCAGTCCTGGCTGCGCGAGTACGACGCCGAACAGGCCGTCTGGCATGGGCTCAGCCGCTCGCACCAGGAGATCGGCGAGGAGGTCACCCAGCTCCTCGGCATGAGCCGTGAGCAGTTCTGCCAGGTGGTGCTGTTGCCGCAGGGCGACTTCGCGCGCTTCCTGCGGGCCGACGCCGAGGCCCGGGGCAAGCTGCTCGGCAGGCTCTTCGACACCCGGCGCTTCGCCGCGGTGGAGGAGCGCCTCGCGGAGCTGCGGCGCGCCGCCGAGCAGCAGGTCCGCCAGGGCGACGAGCGGCTGCTGGCACTCGCGCACCGCATGGCTCAGGCCGCGGGCGCGGCCGGCCGGGAGTGGCCTGCCCCGGCGCACCGGCCGGGTGAGCCGGGGCTGGCCGAGGCCGTCCTCGCCTGGGCCGCGGTGGCGCGCTCCGCCGCCCGGGAGACGCTGGACATCGCCGACCGCGCGCTCGACACGGCCGAGAGCCGGCAGGCCGCCGCCCGGCACGCCCGCGACGACGCGCGGGAACTGCTGGCGCTGCAGCGGCGGTACGCGCAGGCCCAGGAGCGCCGGCGGGAGCTGGACGCGCGGCGGCCCGAGCGCGACGGATGGCAGACCCGGCTGGAGCGGGCGCGCAAGGCGGAGCTCGTGGCCGGACCGCTGCGGCTGCGGGAGGAGGCCGAGCAGGAGCACCGACGGGCGAGCGCCGCGCACGCCCGCTGCGTCGCGGACCTCCCGCGCGACCTCGCCGACGCGGGGGCGGAGCGACTGGCGGCGGTCGAGCGGCAGCTGAGGCAGGACCTCGGCGGCCTTGAGGCGGCGCTCCGGGCCGAACGCCGCCATGCGGAGATCACCCGCGAACGGGGCGACCTGGACCGGCAGGCGCTCGCCGACGAGGAGACCCTCCAGGACGCGGCCGGATGGCTGGCGGGCTGGGACACCACCCGCCGGGCGCTCCAGGAGCGGGTCGAGGCCGCCCAGGAGGCCGCGACCCGCGCCGAGCACCTCGCCGGGCGACTCGAACGGGCCCGACGACGGCTCGACGCCGCCCGCCGCCGTGACGCGCTGGCGACCGGCGTCACGGCCGCCGAAGCCCGGCTGTCGGCTGCCCGCGAGGCTGCGAACGGAGCCCATGAGGCCTGGCTCGATCTGAGGGAGCGGCGGCTGCGGGGCATCGCGGCCGAGCTCGCGGCCGCACTCGCCGACGGCGAGCCGTGCGCGGTGTGCGGCTCGGCCGAGCACCCGGCACCCGCCCGGGCCGGGCACGGCCATGTGGACCGCACGACCGAGGACGCGGCGTACGAGCGGCACGCCCGCGCGGAGGAGGCCAAGGCCGGGGCGGAGCGGGAACTGGCGGTGCTGAACGAGGCGTTGGCGGCGGCCCGCGCGGAGGTGTCGGGCACATCCGGCGACCCGGGCGAGCGGTCCGACGGGCCGTCCCCGACCGCGGCCGGGCTGGCGGAGACCGTCCAGGACCTGGAGCGCGCGTACGCCGAGGCCCGTACCGCCGCCGCCGGGACACACGCCGCCCGCGAAGCCCTCGACCGGGCGGAGCGCGAACACCAGGGCCGGCTCGACGCGCAACGGCAGGCCGAGCGCCGCGCCGCCGCGCGCACCTCCCGGCGCGAAGCCCTCGACCGCGAACAGGGTGTCCTCGACGAGGAACTGGCCCGTGTCCGGGGCGGCGGCACCGGCGGTGTCGCCGAACACGCCGCGCTGCTGGAGCGCCGGATCGCGGTCCTCTCCGACGCGGCCGAAGCGGTACGGACCGCCGAGGACACCGCCCGGCGCCTCAAGCAGGCCGACGACCGGCTCGCCGACGCAGCGTTCCGGGCCGGCTTCGACACCCCGGCCGCCGCTGCCGCCGCGCTGCTCGACGACGCGCGCCATCGCGAGCTCCAGAGCCGGCTGGACCAGTGGCAGGCCGAGGCGTCGGCGGTCGCCGACCGGCTCGCCGAGCCGCAGACGCGCGCCGCCGTGCTGCGTCCGCCCGCCGACGAGGTCACCGCCCAGTCCGCCCTCGACACCGCCGAGCGCGCCCTGCGCGACGCCTCCTCCGCCCTGGACACCCACCGGGAGAGGTGCGCCGAGCTGGCCCGGCTGTCCGCGCGGGCGGCCACCGAGGTACGCCGGCTCGGTCCCGTGCGCGAGGAGTACGAGCGGGTGGCGCGGCTGGCCGGGCTGACCGCGGGCACCTCGGCGGAGAACGAACGCAGGATGCGCCTGGAGTCGTACGTGCTGGCGGCCCGGCTCGAACAGGTCGCGGCCGCGGCCACCGCCCGGCTCCAGCGCATGTCGTCGGGCCGGTACACCCTCGTCCACTCCGACGCGAGGGCGGGCGGCAAGCGGTCCGGGCTCGGACTGCACGTCGTGGACGCGTGGACCGGCGGCGAACGCGACACCTCGACGCTCTCCGGGGGTGAGACGTTCTTCGCCTCGCTGGCGCTGGCCCTGGGCCTCGCCGACGTCGTCACCGACGAGGCCGGAGGGGTACGGCTCGACACCCTCTTCATCGACGAGGGGTTCGGCAGCCTCGACGACCAGACCCTGGACGAGGTCCTCGACGTCCTGGACTCGCTGCGCGAACGCGACCGCAGCGTGGGCATCGTGAGCCATGTCGCCGACCTGCGCCGCCGCGTCCCCGTTCAGCTGGAGGTCGTGAAGGAACGGGGCGGCTCCGCCGTGAAGCTGCGTACGGGGGCGATGCTCAACGGCTGATCGAGCGGCGCGGGAGCGGCGAGGAGTAGACGACGCTGGTCGTCACCGAACCGAGGGCGCCGACCTTTCCCGAGATCTCCTCCAGGTGGCCCATGGAGCGGGCGGCGACCTTCAGTACGAAGCAGTCGTCCCCCGTCACATGGTGGGCCTCCAGGATCTCGGCCGTGGTGTCCAGCAGATCGTGGAACGGCTTGTAGTTGCCGTTGGGGTAACGCAGCCTGACGAAGGCGAGGATCGGCAGTCCGATGCGCTCCTGGTCGACGACCGCGGTGTATCCGGAGATCACGCCGGCCTCCTCCAGCCTGCGGACCCTTTCGGTCACGGCGCTGGCCGACATCAAGACGGCACGTGCCAGTTCGGCGAAACTGGCCCGCCCCTGGTCCTGGAGGGCGTTCAGGATGCGCCAGTCGGTCGCGTCCGGGGAATATGCGGTCATGGTCCCTGAATAGCAGGGGAATCCCCGGCTGATCAAGGGAAGGCCGGGGGATCGTGCCTTCACCTCGATGATCACGAGCCGTAGATTTCTGGCCATGACGACGAACATCAGCCCCGCCGCCGACTCCGTTCTGCGCGTCCCGCCGGCCCCGCCCGCGGTGGCCGCCGCCTACTTCTCGGCGAGCCTCGCCTTCCACGCCGACGTCTCGGACGTCGCCGCCGCGCTCGCCGCGGGCGGCGACCCGGGGTTCGTCGTCCTGGACTCCCGGTCCACCGAGTCATGGGACCAGGGGCACATACCGGGCGCGATCCACCTGCCGACCGCGCGGATCGCGGAGCTGGCCGAGCAGTCGCTGGACAGGTCCGTTCCGGTCGTCACGTACTGCTGGGGGCCCGGGTGCAACGGCGCCACCCGTGCGGCGCTCGCCCTCGCCGAGCTCGGCTACCAGGTCAAGGAGATGCTGGGCGGCTTCGAGTACTGGGTCCGGGAGGGTTTCGCGTTCGAGACGTGGGAGGGCGGGGAGCGGCGTGCCGCCGACCCCCTGACCGCCCCTGTCACCGGCGACGACTGTGGCTGCTGAGGGCGTGGGGCGGGGCGGCGGTGGCCGTCGTCACCGCCGCCGCGAGGGAAGGCCGCGATCTCCGCGCGGAAAGGCTCGCGGCCACCCCGTCGAGAGCGGTCCGCACAAGAGCCGCGCGACCCCGGCCACCCGACCTCGGGCGTCGGGGGCCGACCGCGGGGCAGCCGCCGGCCGGGGCCTCGGCCGTACAGCCGGCCCGGCCCTCGACCGGGGCCTCAGCGGCACAGCCGCCCCGCCGTCGGCCGGCCGCCGCGCCGCCTTGCGCCGGTGGCGCCGAGAGGAGCCGGAGAGGCGGCTCCCCGCGGGTCACAGCCGGGACAGCTCGTCCACCAGGTCGTCGAGGCCCAGCGGCCCCTGCGACAGCGCGGCCATGTGCCACTTCTTCGCGTCGAAGGAGTCGCCGTGCGCCTTGCGGGCGTTCTCCCGGCCCAGCAGCCAGGCGCGTTCGCCCAGCTTGTAGCCGATGGCCTGCGCGGGCATCGAGAGGTAGCGGATCAGCTCGCTCTCCACGAAGGCCGGGGGCCTGCTGGTGTGGCACTGGAAGAACTCCTGCGCCGATTCCGGCGTCCAGCGCTCACCCGGGCGGAACGGCGAATCCGCCGGGATCTCCAGCTCCAGGTGCATGCCGATGTCCACGATCACCCGGCAGGCCCGCATCATCTGCGCGTCCAGGTAACCCAGGCGGCGCTCCGCGTCGGGCAGGAACCCCAGCTCGTCCATCAGGCGCTCCGCGTACAGCGCCCAGCCCTCCGCGTTGGCGCTCACCCCGCCGACCGTCGCCTGGTAGCGGGAGAGCCGGTCCGCCACGTGCACCCACTGCGCGATCTGGAGGTGATGGCCGGGCACTCCCTCGTGGTACCAGGTCGACACCAGGTCGTACACCGGGAAGCGGGTCTCCCCGTCGACCGGCAGCCAGGTCCGGCCGGGGCGCGAGAAGTCCTCGGAGGGGCCCGTGTAGTACGGCGCGGCCGCGCCCCCGGGCGGGGCGATGCGGGACTCCACCTTCCGTACCCGCTCGGCCAGTTCGAAGTGGGTGCCGTCCAGTGCCTCGATCGCCTCGTCCATGAGGCCCTGGAGCCAGACCCGGACCTCCTCCACGCCCTCGATGTGCGTACCGTGCTCGTCGAGGTGGGCGAGCGCCTCCCACGGCCCGGCGCCGGGCAGGATCTTCTCCGCCTCCGCCTTCATCTCCGCGAGCAGCCGGTGGTACTCGGCCCAGCCGTACGCGTACGCCTCGTCGAGGTCGAAGTCGGTGCCGTTGAAATAGCGGGACCAGCGGGCATAGCGTTCACGGCCCACCGTGTCCGGAGCGTCCCGCACGGCCGGCGCGTACACCTCCCGCATCCAGTCCCGCAGCGATACCAGCGCATCGGTCGCACCCCGCGCCGCCGTGTCCAGCTCGCTGCGCAGCGCGCTCGGCCCGGCCGCCGCGAACTCCTCGAACCAGCCACGCCGCGCACCGTCGCAGCCCGCCCACTCGGTGAGCTGGCCGATGAAGGTGGCGGTGGCCCGCGGGCCACCGAGGAGCTTGCGTTCCAGGCCCAGCTCCAGCGACGACCGGTATCCCTTCAGCGCGGCGGGCACCGCCCGCAGCCGCTCGGCGATCGCCTTCCAGTCCTCGTCCGTCCCGGTGGGCATCATCGTGAACACGATGCGCACGCTGTGCGCGGGGGAGCGCATGTTGCTGACCGCGCACAGCCCCTCGTCGGCGTCGTGCACGGCCAGCTCGGCGGTGAGGCGTTCCCGCAGGAGCCGTCCGCAGCGCCGTTCGGCGTCGCTGTCGGCGCCGGGCAGCCGCTCGGCCTCATCGAGCCGGGTGAGCGTCTCGCGGGCCAGTGCGGCGAGTTCTTCCTGGCCCGCGGGGGTGAAGTCGGGGAGCAGGCCGGCGCTTTCCCTGACACCGAGATGGGTGCCGGTGATCGGGTCGAGTGCGATGAGGGCGTCGACGTAGGCGTCGGCGACCTGGCGCGGGAGCGCACGTGTGGAGGTGTCTGGCATGGGGGTCATCCTCGTACGGGCCGGGTGGCCGCGTCACCCTCATTCGATCTCAGTCGGCTGACAAATGAGCGGGCGGCGCCGGCGGCAGCAAGGGCCCGCACTCCCACTGCTGGAAGATCAGTCTGGTCTCCACCCGGGCGACCTCGCGCTGCGACGTGAACTCGTCCAGCACCAGCCGTTGCAGGTCAGCGGTATCTGCCACCGCCACATGCACCAGATAGTCGTCGGGGCCCGTCAGATGGAACAGCGCCCGGGACTCCGGCAGGGCCCGGATCCGCTCGACGAAGGGGCCGATCAACTCCCGGCGATGCGGACGTACCTGGACGGACAGCAGCGCCTCCAGGCCCCGGCCGAGTTTGGCCGGATCCAGTCGCAGTCGGTGCCCGAGTACCACGCCGGTCCGCCGCAGCCGGGCGACCCGGTCCAGGCAGGTGGAGGGGGCCACCCCGACCTGCGCGGCGAGCTCCCGGTACGTCGTCCGGGCGTCGTTCTGCAAAAGGCGAAGTATGTGCAGATCGACCGTGTCCAACACGACAGAATCGTTCATTCGGCGAACGTAACACGGCATATTTCGGCTACCGGCCGGTATCTGTTCAGGGTTCCCCCATGACTCCCCTGGATCACGACGCCGCGAGTGCCCCCCGTACCCCGTGGGCCCCGGCCACCGAGGCGGTGCACGCCGGACGCGAGGACCTCGCCGCCCTGGGCGTGCACGCCGTCCCGCTCGATCTCTCCACCACCTACCCCTCCCATGACGCGCGGGCGGAGGCCGGGCGGATCGACGCCTTCGCCGTCACGGGTGCCCGACCCGAGGGGCCGCCCGTCTACGCCCGGCTCGACAACCCCACCACCGCCCGCTTCGAGACGGCGCTCGCCCGGCTGGAGGGGGCCGAGAGCGCCGTGGCCTTCGCCAGCGGCATGGCCGCGCTCACCGCGGTTCTGCTCGTCCGGGCGAGCATGGGCCTGCGTCATGTGGTGGCGGTCCGCCCGCTCTACGGGTGCAGCGACCACCTGCTCACCTCGGGGCTGCTCGGTACGGAGGTGACCTGGACCGACGCGGCGGGCATCGCGGACGCGATCCGCCCGGACACGGGCCTGGTGATGGTGGAGACGCCCGCCAACCCGACCCTCGCCGAAGTGGACATCCGGGCCGTCGCGCACGCCTGCGGATCGGTGCCTCTGCTGGTCGACTCCACCTTCGCCACCCCCGTGCTCCAGCGCCCCCTCGAGCACGGGGCGCGGATCGTGCTGCACAGCGCGACCAAGTACCTGGGCGGCCACGGGGACGTGCTCGCGGGCGTGGTGGCCTGCGACGAGGAGTTCGCCGGCAAGCTGCGGCAGATACGGTTCGCCACCGGCGGCGTGTTGCACCCGCTGGCGGGCTATCTGCTGCTGCGCGGCCTGTCCACACTCCCGGTACGGATGCGTGCCGCCTCCGCCTCCGCCGCCGAGCTGGCCCGTCGCCTCTCGGCGGACCCCCGCATCGCCCGTGTGCACTACCCGTCGGTGGGCGGCGCCATGGTGGCCTTCGAGGTGTACGGAGACCCGCACGACGTGATCGCCTCGGTACGGCTGATCACGCCGGCGGTCAGTCTCGGCAGCGTCGACACGCTGATCCAGCACCCGGCCTCCATCAGCCACCGCATCGTGGACGAGGGGGACCGGCGGGCGGCCGGCGTCAGCGACCGGCTGCTGCGGATGTCGGTCGGCCTGGAGGACGTCGAGGACCTGTGGCGGGACCTGACGGAAGCGCTCAGCGCTCGCCCCGGTGCGAACGCGCGGTCCGGTCGGTCGTCAGCGGGGCTGTCCGCGCCTGCTGCTTCTGCTCCTCCGTCCGCTCCGTCGCCCCGGGCCGGTGCGCATGTGCCGGGCTCAGCCGCGCGGTGATCACCAGGGTCCCCTCCTCGATCTGGTAGTCGAGGGGGAGACGCAGCCCCCGCATGGCCGCCACCATGCCCGTGTTGGACGACTGGGTGACCGCGTACACGCTCTCGCAGCCGGCCTCGGCACCGAGCCCGACCAGACGGCTCAGCAGCTCGGAGCCGATGCCGCGGCGCTGCCAGTCGTCCTCGACGAGCAGCGCGACCTCGGTCTCGTCGCCGTCCCAGAGCAGATGCCCCAGCGCGACGAGCCGGCCCGACGCGGTCTCGACGGCGAGGGTACGGCCGAACCGCGGGCTGAGCAGGTGGTTCAGATAGCGGTCCGCGTCGCCGACCGGTCCGTGGTACCGCAGCCCCAGGGTCCGTTCGGAGCAGCGGTCGTGCATGGCGCGGGCGGCTGCGAGATCGGACCGGTCGGCGCGCCGGACCGTGATCTCGTTCCCCTCGGGCAGGGTCAGCACGTCCTGGCTGCGCGGGATGCGCGGGCCCAGGCGGGCGTCGAGTTCGACGAGCGCCCGTGCGCGGGCGAACTCCGTGGGAGTGAAGGGAAGATAGGGCCGTTCTACGGTGATCGCCCCGCCGTTCGGGTCGCGCAGCCGCATCACCGTGTCCCCGTCCTCCAACGCACCCTCTATGGGGGCGGTCGCACCCGTGGGGCGGCCGGTCAGGGAGACGGCGGGCAGGGAGTGGATGGTGCACCGGCCGAGGAGCTGGCGCAGGGCGAGGGGCAGTTCGGCGGCGTCGAGCGCGGTACGGGTGGCCAGGCCGAGCACCCGGGTCGGGGTGTCCACCAGGTCGTGGGTGTCGGCCCGCTCGATCCAGGTGCTGCTGCCGCCCGCCGCGGCGATCTCCCGGGTGAGCTGCGCGGCCTGGAGCGAAGCGGGCGCCCGCAGGAGGAACTCGTCGACCGTCCCCCGGGCGAGCGGGTGCGTCTGAAGGGTGAGGATGTCGGCCCGCAGGTGCGCGAGGGCGGTGCACAGGGCGCCGAGGCTGCCGGGCTCGTCGCGCACGGTGGTCCGCATGCGCCAGAGCACGGTGTCGGCCGGCTCGGAGCGGCCGGCGTCATCGGAGGAGGCCGCGGCCGGCCGGTCCGGAGGAGGAGCGGCCGGTGCGGGGCCCCCGCCCCCGGCGGGCGGGGCATGGCTGTGGCGCCGCGCCCACCATGTGTGGAACGCGGCCGTGGCGATCAGGACGACCGCCGAGACCGCGAGGAGGTAGGGGCCGTCCGGGCCGTGCACGATGGTGTTCGCGATCGCGTCGGCGACGGCGACGGCGGTGAACAGGGCGGCGAGCTCGACGAGATCCCGCCGCCAGTGGTGCTGGCGGCGGGCACTCTTCACGGATTTCACATCAGTCATGTCCTTACTGTGACCCAGTGGTGTTGCGTGATCACGAACGCTTTGTGACTGATGGGTTAAGTGTGGACCTGGGCGTTTAGGGACCAGTTTCAACCGTTTATGGCGTGGACTGTTCGACTTGATGCCTCAAAGCGTTCGCCAGTCGGTTCGCTTGTGTGACGAGCCGGGAGGAGCCGCCTCGGGCGGCCGCCGCGAGGCCGAGGCCCCGGGCTCCGCCCGCCGCACCCGCGGCAGCGCCTGAACGAAGGCGACTGCCAGGGGAGTCGCCCCCACCGCTGGCGGGCGCGCAGTCGTTCGTCCGGGCCCCGAGGAGGCGAGGGCGGACGGGCGGGAGCAGGCGAGTGCCCGCACGGATCGCGTCATGGGGAGGACGGCGGGACCCACCACTGACCATCGGACACGGCCCGGCCCGGGGCCGGACGGCGCCCGGCACCTCATGGCACCGCGGCCCCGCCCGGCAGGCCCCGCACGGCAGGCCCCGCACGGCCGACGCGGCGGTCACTGACCGATACGCCCCGGCTGGAGCGTCTTGCTGAACAGCACCGCCCCGCCCTCCGCCCGCAGGCGCACCGTCAGTTCACCGCTGCCGCCGTCGATGTCGACCTCGCCGAAGTACTGCGGCGACTCCATCGGGGAGACGTTTCCGCGCTCCGGAGCCCGTACGAACACCCGGTCCGGGCCGAAGGTCGCGTCCAGCGCGTTCGCCGGGAAGCCCCCCGCCGCCAGCGGGCCCGAGACGAACTCCCAGAACGGTGCGAAGTCCTTGAACGCGGCCCGCTCCGGGGCATAGTGCTGCGCCGACGTGTAATGCACGTCCGCCGTCAGCCACAGCGTGCCGGTGATCCTCCGGTGCTTGACGAACCGCAGCAGCTCGGCGATCTGGAGCTCCCGGCCCAGCGGTGCGCCCGGGTCCCCCTGCGCCACGGCCTCGAAGTCCGTCGCCCCGTCCGGCACGACGAGCCCCAGGGGCATGTCCGCCGCGAGCACCTTCCACACCGCGCGGGACCGGGAGAGTTCGCGCTTGAGCCAGGCCAGTTGCGCGGCGCCGAGGATGCCTGTCGTGTTGTCGGGCTGCCGCCCGGGGGAGTTGGCGTCGCGGTGGGTGCGCATGTCCAGGACGAAGACGTCGAGCAGCGGCCCGTAGCGCACCACGCGGTGCATCCGGCCCTCCTCCCCGCGCGCGTGGAGCGTGGACACCGGGAAGTACTCGCCGAACGCCCGCATCGCCCGGGCGGCCAGCACGTCCACGTCCTTCTCGGTGTAGCGCGGATCGTCCAGGATCTGGCCGGGGTACCAGTTGTTGCGCACCTCGTGGTCGTCCCACTGGACGATGCCGGGAACCTGGGCGTTGAAGGCGCGGACGTTGTGATCCAGGAGGTTGTACCGGAAGTTCCCCCGGTACTCGTCCAGCGTCTCGGCGACCTTCGACTTCTCCTCGGTGGTGATGTTGCGCCATACGCGCCCGTCCGGCAGCGTGACGGACGGCTGGATGACACCGTCCGCGTAGATCGTGTCACCGCTGCACAGGAAGAAGTCCGGATCGAGGCGGCGCATCTCCTCGTACGCCCGGAAGCCGCCGACATCGGGGTTGATGCCCCAGCCCTGCCCGGCGATGTCGCCCGACCACAGGAAGCGCACGCCGTCCCGTCGCCGCGACGGCGCCGTGCGGAACGTTCCCGGGACCGGCCCGCCGGTCCGTCGGGGATCGTCCGGGTCCGCGAGGGTGACCCGGTAGTGGATCTGCTCGCCCGCCGGCAGCCCGCGCAGCGCCGTCACGCCGGTGAAGTCCGTGCCCGGCCCCAGCAACGGCCCGTGCCATCTGCGGGCGTTGCGGAACGACTCGCTCGCCGAGGTCTCCACGATCATCCGGGCCGGGCGGTCGGAGCGTACCCACACCAGGCCGGACGACGCGGTGATGTCGCCCGCCTGCACGCCCCAGGCGGCCTCGGGCCGTCCGGATCGGGCCAGTGCGGGAGCGGCCGGAGCGAGGCCGCCGGCGGCGCCGAGCGACAGCGCCGCCGAAGCGGCCAGGGAGCCGCGCAGGAGCGAACGACGGTCGGGTGACGGGCTCGGACGGTGCGACATCGATACGCCTCCAGGGACGGACAGGGGTGCCGTGCCCATGCCTACTGCCCGGTGGCGGCCGGCACGCGAACCCCACGTGAACAACCCGTCCGACCCCCTGCGGCGCGGGCCCCGCACCGCGCGCGGCACCGGCACCGGTCACGGCTCCCGGCCCGAGGGCCCTGTCCGCGGCGGGACGGAGACCGTGTGGACGGCGTCCGGGCGGGCGGCATGCGGAGGGACGGCATGCGGAGGGACGATGTCCGGGTGGACGGCGTCCGCCATCAGCCGTACGCCCAGGGCGATGTCGGACGGCGCGAGATGGGCGTAGCCGAGCACCAGCCGCACCGTGTCGGACCCGGCCGTTCCGTAGTCGCTGAGCGGGCGCAGGGCCACCCCCGCCCCGGCGGCCCGTGCCAGGAAGGCGGACTGCGGCCCGTAGCGCCGCGGCACGCGGGCGATGACATGGAGTCCGGCCGCGATGCCGCTCACCTCGGTGCCGGGAAGGTGCTCGTCGAGTGAGGAGACCAGGCAGTCCCGGCGCTCCCGGTAGGCACGCTGGCAACGCCGCAGCTGGCGGTCGTAACCCCCGCCCGCGATGTAGTCGGCGAGGACGGCCTGGTCGAGGGCCGGGTTGCCCAGGTCCATGGTGCGCTTGCGCTCGGCGGCCTCATCGGCCAGCGACTCCGGTACGAGCAGCCACCCGAGCCGCAGCCCCGGCGCCAGGGACTTGCTCACCGAGCCGGTGTACACGACGTGTTCCGGATCGAGCCCCTGGAGGGAGCCCACGGGGGCGCGGTCGTAGCGGAAGTCCCCGTCGTAGTCGTCCTCGACCACATATCCGTCCACGGTCCTTGCCCAGTCGAGCAGTTCCGCCCGGCGCCGGGCCGAGTAGGCGATCCCGGAGGGGAACTGGTGCGCCGGGGTCACCACCACGGCGCGTACCCCCGACGCGGCGAGCGGACCCGGGACCAGGCCCTCCGCATCGAGCGGCAGCCCCACCGTACGCAGCCCCGCCGACGCGAACAGGGCACTGTGCTCGGGGCTTCCCGGGTCTTCGACCCCCACGGTGCTCAGCCCGCGCCCGTGCAGGACGAAACCCAGCAGCGTCATCGCCTGCGCGACACCGGAACACACCACGACCCGCTCCGGCCCCGCCACCACGCCGCGCCTGCGGGTGAGCAGAGCCGCCAGCGCCGTCCGCAGCTCCGGCAGCCCGCGCGGATCGGGGTAGCCGAGCGCCCGGTGCGGCAGCCGGGACAGGACGCCCTTGTACGCGGCGGTCCAGGCGGCCCGGGGGAAGAGCGAGAGATCCGGGGTTCCGGGCCGGAAGTCCACGCGCACGCCCCGCGCGCGGGGCGCCAGGTCGCGCGCACCTGGCGCCGCGGCCCGCACCGCCTCACCGACCCAGGTGCCCGATCCACGGCCGCTGCGCAGGTATCCCTCCGCCGTCAGCTGCTCGTACGCCTCCGTCACCAGCCCGCGCGAGACCCCGAGGTCGGCCGCCAGCTCGCGGCTGGAGGGCAGCCGCGTTCCGGCCGCGAGCCGGCCCGACCTGACCGCGTCCCGCAGCGCGGACTGGAGCATGCGGCCCCGTCGCCTGGGCGGCGCCGCGACGGCCGGCAGCAGCAGTTCCCAGGCGGCGTTCTCCCGCCGCTCCCCGGCCTCCGGTCCCGTCATGCCAGGACCCTACAAGCAGGCCGCCGGGCGCCGTTGTCAGTGCCGCCCGCTACGGTGCGAAGCATCCATCCGCGCTTGCTGGCTGCGGCGCTGCCGGACCCACTGCCCCGCCCTCCTGATGCAAGGGCGGGGCTCTGGCCGACCGGCCCGGACCGGGACCCCGACCCGGCCCACCGGGTCGGGCAAGCCCGGCCAGAAGCCACGGGCCACGGACGACGCGCCCCGGACCACGGACGACGAACCGCAGACCGCAGACCGCACCCCGCAGACCACGGGCCGAGGAGCACGCGTCGGAGCCGCGATGCGCGGACAACCTCGGCCGTGGGCCCCGGGTCCGCGGCCTTCAGCCCCCAAGTGGTCCCCGAGAACGGAAGGAAAGTGGACCTCGAACCGGGCCGCCGACGTTCCTAGCGTCGGTGGCATGAACGTCAACTCCCTGCGGGGGGCGCTGCTCGCGGCCTTCGCCTGTGTCCTCGTCGGTGCCTCCTTCACCGCCAACAGCGTCCTCGGCGACTACCCGTACGCCGGCGGCCAGGCCGTGCGCTATGCCCTCGCCTGTCTGCTGCTCCTGCCCCTCCTCGGTCGCGGCGGTACGGCTCCGCTGCGCACCCTCACCCGCCGCCAGTGGCTGCGCGTCGCCGTGCTCGCCGCCGTCGGCATGGTCGGCTTCAACCTCGCCGTGCTCGCCGCCGAGCGCACGGCGGAGCCGGCTGTTCCTGGCGTCTTCGTGGGCTGCGCCCCCATCGTCGTCGCCGTTCTGGTGCCGCTCCTGGACGGACGCAGACCCACCGGGCCGGTGCTGTACGGAGCGCTGCTCGTCGCCGCCGGGGCCTGCGCCGTGCAGGGGTGGGGCCGTACCGACGCGACCGGGATCGCCTGGTCGGTCGCCGCCCTGGCCGGCGAGGTCGGCTTCGCCGTTCTGGCCGTCCCCGTGCTGAGGCCGCTCGGCCCGAAGCTGCTGTCCGCCACCGTCTGCGGGGTCGCCGCCATCGAAGCGGCCGCCGTCGGCCTCGCCGTCGACGGCGCGGACGTCCTGCGCGTACCGAGCGCGCAGGAGGCGCTCGCCCTGGCGTGGCAGGCGGCGATCGTCACCGTCGTCGGCTTCGTGTGCTGGTACATCGGTGTGCAGCGGATCGGGGCCGAGCGCGCCACCCTCTTCTCCGGGCTCATCCCGGTGTCCGCGGCGATGACCGCCCCGCTCGTCGCCACCGGCTCCTACGGCGCGGCCCAGGGGTTCGGCAGCGCCCTCGTAGGGCTGGGCGTGGCGCTCGGCTCCGGCGTCCTGAGCCGGGGCGTCCAGGAGCACGGCTGCGCACCGGCGCCCCGGACGAGGCGTCGCAGCGGTCCGGTCGCTCCGGCGGAAGGCGGGGCCGCCGGCCCCGAACGCTCAGCGGCTGCCGTCGAGGATCACCCGCGCGACCAGGGCGGGATCGTCGTTCATCGGGACGTGACCGCACCCCGGCAGCCGCACGAGGCGCGCACCGGGCACGGTGTGCTTGGCACGGATCCCCTGACGGCGCGGGAGCAGCCGGTCGGCGGTGCCCCAGGCGATGGTGACCGGCAGGCCCGTTATGTCGTCCGTGACCAGCACCTCGCGTCCGGCGGCGAGCGTCTGGTGGAAACCGGGGGCACCACGCAGGGAGAGCGTCTCCGCGACGACCGCCTCGGGTGAGCGGCGTCCGGGCCGCGCGTAGATCGGACTGGTCAGCGCGGCCCGCCCGGCGGCCGACCGGGACAGGCGCTCGATCATCGGCACCGGCATCGACCGGGCGCCCGCCCGCATGGCACGCAGGGCCGAGAAGGCGTACCGGCGCTCAGCCGGGGACCAGAACCCGGCGGGGGAGAGCGCCGTCACCGACCGCACGCGCTTCTCGCGCCCCAACTCCAGTGCCAGCAGGCCGCCCAGGGAGTTCCCGGCCACGTGCGGCCGCTCGACGCGCAGCGCCTCGCACAGGGAACCGAGCACCGGGACGACCGTGGACAGGTCGTACGCGAGACCTTCCGGCAGACCCGGCGAGGCCCCGAACCCCGGCAGGTCGACGGCGATGACATCGCGCTCGGCGGCCAGGATCTCCAGTACCGGTCGCCACGCCTGCCAGTGGTGCCCGATGCCGTGGAGGAGCAGCAACGGCTCACCGGAACCGGCCCGCTCGTACTCCACCGCGACCGTGCGGGGTCCCCGGGGGGACTCGACGGTGAAGGAGATCTGTTCGGCCATCTGCTGCTCCCCGATGGTGTTGGACGCCGTGTCAGCAACAATTACCGCCCAGTAGGCACGAGTTCAAGAGTTCCGCGGACACCGGTCGCCGTACGGCACCACCGCCCACCGTCGGCGTGCGACGACCCGCTCCACGGCGGTCGCGGCCCTGATGTGGCGCGAACCGCACCGCGCCCTCCTGGACACTCGTCGCCCGGTCGGCTGGGATGGGCGTGTGGCGACAGAGATCGACGTCTTCGAAACGCACCGGGCCGTACTGACCGGAGTGGCCTACCGCATGCTCGGCCGCGTCGCCGACGCCGAGGACGTTGTCCAGGAGACCTGGCTGCGCTGGTCCCGCGCCGACCGCTCCGAGATCCTCGAACCGCGTGCCTACCTCGTACGGATCGCCACCCGGCTCGCCATCGACCGGCTGCGCCAGCTGCGCGCGCAGCGCGAGACATATGTCGGCCCATGGCTGCCGGAACCGCTCGTCACCGACTTCGGCCCCGCCCTGCCCGACACGGCCGAGCGCGCCGTGCTCGCGGACTCCGTGTCCCTCGCCGTCCTGGTGGTCCTCGAATCGCTCTCTCCGCTGGAGCGTGCGGTCTTCGTGCTGCGCGAGGCGTTCGGCTTCCCGTACGCGCAGATCGCCGCCATCCTCGACCGCACCGAGCCGGCGGTCCGGCAGCTCGCCGGCCGGGCCCGCCGTCACGTCGACGAGGGCAAGCCCCGGTACGACGTCGACCCGGCCGAGCGTCGTGACCTCACCGAGCGTTTCCTGGCCGCGGCCGGCGGCGGGGACCTGAACGATCTGCTCGCCCTGCTGGCTCCCGACGTCCGGCTGGTCGGCGACAGCGGCGGCAAGTCCAAGGCGCCGCTGCGCGTCATCGAGAGCGCCGACAAGGTGGGCCGCTTCCTCTTCGCCGTCACCAAGGAGCCCGCCGCCGGTGCGGAGTTCCGGTTCGTCGAGGTCAACGGCGGTCCGGCGCTGCTGGTCCTGATGGACGGCAGGCCGGATTCGGTCATCCAGGTGGACGTCCTGGACGGCCGGATCCAGTGCGTGTACATCGTCCGCAACCCCGACAAGCTCGCCGCGCTGGCGGTCTAGCCAGGACCCGAGGTCGCGCGCCCGGCCGGGCGTCGCGCACAGCGCACCGCACCGTGCGTCGCCGCACCCGAGGCGCGAGGCACCCGAGGCGTGCCGGTCCGGCGAGCGGGGCCGTCGGCCCCGGAGCGGGGAGCCGGCGGCTCGGCCCCGGACCCGGCGCCCGCTCCCGCGCCCGCTTGGGCTCCCGCGCCCGCTCCCGACCCGGCGTGCTCCTGCTCCCTCGCCCGGGCATGCGCGTGCGCCAGGAAGCGGTCCTGCCTCCCGCGTCCACCCGCGGGATCTTTCACCGCATCCGTCCCACCAGCGCACGAACGCCCTGTGAACACCCTGTGGCAGGTGTCGACCTCACTGCGTAACCGTCCGATGATTGGTCTTGACCAAGTGCCTGCACCGCCTTATGGTCGCAGGGTTAGTGCAGGAACCTTTAATAAACAAGGGCGCGGAAAGCCGTCGGAACACGGCGATTGCGGAGGATCAGGGTGGGGACCACGCAGCTGGAAACGGTGCCGGAGCCGAAGTACTGGCACCTGAAGACCGTGCTCGGTGAGGCGCTCGACTCCGACTTCTCGGTGGGCGAGATCCTGCCCAACGAGCGTGAGCTGGCCGCTCGTTTCGGCGTCGCCAGGGCGACGCTCCGTCAGGCGCTCGAACAGCTCGAACTCGAAGGCAGGCTGCAGCGCCGCCGCGGTGTCGGCACCACCGTCGCCCCGCCCCGCATGGGTGTGGACGTCTCCACGACCCAGCACCAGTGGCCGGGGGCCGGCGAGGACGCCTGGCAGCCCGTCGACTGCGCGCCCGTTGTCCCGCCCGCCGCGGTCGCCCGCCTGCTCGACCAGGACACCGGCGCCGGGGAGACCGTGCACGGTGTCCGGCGCCTGCGGATGACGCACAGTCAGGCCGTCGCGGCGGAAATGCTGTACATCCCCTCCGGCTCCGTGCCCGAGCTGACCGCCATCGACGCCCCGTCGGGCCCCGCCCGTGCCCGCAGCGTCCTGCGGGAGCTCCAGCGCCTGTCGCTCGAGGGGCAGGACCGTGCCGTCGAGCTCGGCTCGGCCCGCGCCGACGACGCCAAGGAGCTCGACCGGCTGCCCGGCGCCCCGGTCCTGGTCGTCACCACCCGGTACATCTCCGGGGGCCGCACCGTCGCCGTCTCGGTCGCCACCTACCGGGCCGACACCTGCCGGCTCACCTTCGGCGACGCGGGCGACCTCCAGATCGCCTCCTGACCCCGGAGCTTCACCGCGCCCGGAACACCGCTTCTCAGGAACCGGCCCCACGCGCCCCGGAGGACCACACCGGCCCCGCGCGCCCGCCGACACGGACCGGCCCGTCGCCCGCGCCCCTCGGGGGCTCAGCGGCGGGCCGTCACCGTTCCCTCGACCGCGAACAGCTGCTCCTCGACATGGTCGAGCGCCAGCCGCAGCGCCCCGGTCGCCACGACCGCCTCGCCGAGCAGCGACAGCGCCACCCGCGGCGGCCGCAGACAGAACCGGGCCAGCTCGTCCCGCAGCGGCTGGAGGATCCCGTCCAGTCCGGCCGCCCAGCCGCCGACCACCACCAGTTCCGGATCCAGCGCCAGGACCAGCGCCGCCACATCGTGCACCAGGCGCTGGATGAACCTCTCGACCGCAGCCTGAGCCCGTGTGTCGCCGTGCCGCGCCAGGGCGAACACCTCCGCCACCGCCTGCTCGTCCAGCGGGTGCAGCGGCTCGTCCGTGGTCGACAGCAGCCGTTCCGGCGTCGCCCCCTGGCCCAGCAGGTGCAGCGCGCCGATCTCGCCGGCCGCCCCGCCGAAGCCCCGGTGCAGCCGCCCGCCGATCAGCGACCCGGCACCCGGACTCAGCCCGGCCAGTACGAAGACGATGTCGTCCGAGTCGGTCGCGGCGCCCTTCCACTGTTCCGCCACCGCGGCCGCGTTGGCGTCGTTCTCCACCAGCACGGGACAGCGGAACGACCGCCGAAGCCGCTCGCCCAGCGCCAGCCCGGTCCAGCCGGGCAGCGCCGTACCCAGCCGCACCGTCCCGTCGGCCTCGACGATCCCGGGCGTGCCCACCCCCACCGCCCGCAGGCTGTCGCGTGCCACTCCGGTCCGCCGCAGCACGTCGACGACCGCCGCCCGGACCTTCTCCAGCCGCTCGTCGGCCGACGCGCTCTCGGCGACCTGCCGGGACGCGGCGCCGATGATCCGCCCGTCGAGACCGGAGAGCAGGGCGGCCACCCGGTGCGGGCCGATCTCGATGCCGAGCAGGTGTCCGGCCTCCGCCCGGAACCTGAACCTGCGGGCCGGCCGTCCCTGGCGCCGGGCCTCGCCCTCCTCCGGAGCGACCTCGACCACCAGACCGTTCTCGATGAGCCCCTCGGTCACGCCCTCCACGGTCGGCCGCGACAGGCCGGTGATCCGGGTCAGGTCCGTGAGCGTGAGCGCGTCGGCGCCCCGCAGGGCATGGAGTACCACCGCGGAGTTGATCCGCCGCAACAGCGACGGATCTCCGCCGGTCAGCCGCCCCACCGTGTGCCTCCCGCAGCTCGAGCGCGTGTCTGCCGGATGGTACTCAATGGTTGAACAAGCGGCGAACGGCACCCGGCCGGACCGCCGGCCGGACCGCCGATCGGGCCGGCGTGGCGGAGTCCGCCCCGGACGCGAGGATCACCGTCCGTGTGCGCTCCCGGGCGCCCGGCTCCGCCAGCGCCGCGCCCGCGTGCGGCTTCACCGTCTCCGTCCCCATGACGCGCTCGGCGGCGGTCTCCGCGTCCGACGGGCCGCCTCCCGTCGGACGCGGCACCGCCGCCTCCCGTCGGTCGAAGGCGCCCGCTCCATGGCAGGCACCGGGCAGCCCGTGGCCGGGTATCTCCTGTACCGGGCGGGGGAGTTGGCGCTGCGGCGGTACGCCGGCGGGAGTCCGGGCCCGTGGACCGCGCTCGCCGGGACTGGCGCAGGGCGCCGACCTCGCCGGTCGCGGGACGGCTCGCCGTGCGCCGCCTGGACGTCCGACGGCCCGGGGCACGGTACGGGAACCTGACGCGACGCCAATTGTCAGTGCCGGGGGCTTTACTGGACCCATGACCACCGCACGGCATCTGGCGACCATCGACCTGCTGCGCTCCCGTCCGTTCCCCGGGCAGCGCGGCAGATCGGACGTGGGCGACAGCGGTCCGGGCTACCACGTCGCGGAGCTCTCGACGAGCGAGGACTTCTGGGAGGACGACGGCACCCGGCGCACAGCGGTCGAGGAGCAGTACGAAGCCGAGCGCGACGCCCTGGCGGAGGTGCTGGGCGTGCGCTGGGGCGCCCCCCAGGTCTTCAGTCTGTGGTCCCTCGCGCAACGCTCCATGGACGGCGAGGAGATACCCGAGCCCTGGGGCGTCCTGAGCAGCCACGTGCCGGACGTGCACCTCTGGCGGACGGGCGACCGGTGGACGGCCCTCGGCGTCTCGCAATGGGACAAGGAACTGCCCTTTCAGCTGCTTGCCGTGGTCACCGAGACGGATCCGCCCTAAGTCGGTCCGGAAAGTCCCGCCTTGACCGCGACGCCCTGCACGCCCTCCCCCGACGCCCTGCACGCCCTCTCCCGTGGACCTTCGGGCACAGGAGGTGCCCCCACGCCGCGTTGTCGTCGGTCGGCCGTGCTCCGCAGCCCGCGTTCGCCGCGGAGCCCGAGGTCAGTGCGGCAGTACGAGATCGGTGACCGGGCCGCCGCCGAGGAGGTCGGCGAACGACAGGAGCGCCAGCGCCAGTCCTCCGCCCAGCAGGGGGAGGACGAGCACCAGCAGCACCGCCGAGCCGAGGGCGAGCTGCGCCGCGTTACGGCGCCGGAGCTGCGCGATACCGGGATCCAGCGGATCGTAGGTGATCTCCTCGTCGTCGCGGCCGCCGTTCACCCCTCGGTAGGCGCGTGGGGTGCCCTCGGCGTCGTCGAACAGGTAGACGTACATCGCGGTGGTGTCGCCCGCGTCGATGGCGCCGGAGTTCCTGCGGTGGCCCTCCACCGTGATTCCCCGGGTGGCCAGGATCCAGCCCTCCCGGACCGGCTTCCAGCCGACGGGGGCGAGCGAGACGCCCGCGCCGACGAGCAGCGGGACGAACACCCAGGTGAGGGCGCCGCCCCAGGATCGGGTGGCCAGCAGAGCCGCCAGCACCAGGCAGAAGGCGACGGCGAGCGCCGTGCCGGGCCGGATGCCGCGAAGCCGCTCCGGGACAGGGCGCCGGCCCCGCCGGGAGCGCCGCTCCGACGTCACCGACAGCGCGCCGTCGGGCCGTGGCTCCTCGGCGTCCCGCACCGGCAGGGCTCTCCGGACGGCGGCGGCGAACCGGTCCGTGGCGGGCGCGCTGTACGAGCGCTGGGTGTACGTGGTGGCGCCGCCCGGCTCGTCCGCGGTCAGTACGACGGCCAGCGTGCGCCCGAACCGGCCGCGGACCTCGACCCGTTCGACGGCTCCCACGGGTATCCGCCGGACGCCGCTCCTCGACTCCAGCAGCAGTTCCCCCGACCGCAACCGGGCACGCCGCCCGAAAGGTCCGCGCAGTACGAGCGGTGACGAAGTCGTCGAAGCCATGGGCAGACTCTACGCAGCGCTTCGGGACCCCAGAAGGCTTCCGCGTCCCCGGCCCCCCGGGGGGGGGGCTACGCGTCCCGTTCCGCCGCGATCCGCAGCCGGCCGAACTCCTCCGCCATCGTCTGCGCCGTCCAATGCGCGTTCAGCCCACTGGGATTGGGCAGCGCCCAGATCCGGGTGTCGCCGATGGTCCGCTCCTGCGGCCCGATCCGCGCCTTCCGGTCGCCGAAGGCCGTGCGGTACGCCGTGACACCGACGACCGCCAGCCACGCGGGGCGCAGCAACTCCACCTTGGCGGTCAGCAGCCGGCCGCCCTCGCGGAACTCCTCGTCGCTCAGCTCGTCGGCCCGCGCCGTCGCCCGTGCCACCACATTGGTGATGCCGAGGCCGTACGAGAGGAGCTCGTCCTGCTCGGAGGGCGCCAGCCGCCGCGGGGTGAAGCCGGACAGGTGCAGCACCGGCCAGAAGCGGTTGCCGGGCCGGGCGAAGTGGTGACCCGTCGCCGCGGACATCAGGCCCGGATTGATGCCGCAGAAGAGTACGGACAGGCCGCCCGCGACCACATCGGGCACGATGCGGTCGCGGGCGGCCCGGAGTTCCTCGGGTGTCATCCGCTGAGAAACCGGCGCCGGATCAGAGGATGGAGCCGGGCGCGTAGCCGGCCGCGTCCGGGTGCTGCTTGACGATCTCCTCGATGCGCGACACCACCACGCCGACCTGGTCGGCCGCGGCGCCGGTGAAGGACAGCTTGTCCTCCATGAGGGCGTCCAGCTGCGTCCGGTCGAGCGGGATCCGCTCGTCGGCGGCGAGCTTGTCGAGCAGCTCGTTGCGCTCGGCACCCTGCTCCCGCATGGCCAGCGCGGACGCGACCGCGTTCTCCTTGATGGCCTCGTGGGCGACCTCGCGGCCGACCCCGGCGCGCACGGACGCCATCAGCACCTTGGTCGTCGCGAGGAACGGCAGATAGCGGTCCAGCTCACGAGCGACGACGGCGGGGAAGGCGCCGAACTCGTCGAGCACCGTCAGGAACGTCTCCAGCAGGCCGTCGAACGCGAAGAACGCGTCCGGCAGCGCCACCCGGCGGACCACCGAGCAGGAGACGTCGCCCTCGTTCCACTGGTCGCCCGCCAGCTCGCCGGTCATCGACGCGTAGCCGCGCAGGATCACCATCAGGCCGTTGACGCGTTCGCAGGAGCGGGTGTTCATCTTGTGCGGCATCGCCGAGGAGCCCACCTGGCCCGGCTTGAAGCCCTCGGTGACCAGCTCGTGCCCGGCCATCAGCCGGACCGTCTTCGCCACGGAGGACGGCGCGGACGCCAGCTGCACCAGCGTGGTGACGACCTCGTAGTCCAGCGAGCGCGGGTAGACCTGGCCGACCGAGGTGAAGGCGTTCGCGAAGCCGAGGTGCCCGGCGATCCGCTGCTCCAGACCGGCCAGCTTCGTCGCGTCGCCGCCGAGCAGGTCCAGCATGTCCTGGGCGGTGCCGACCGGGCCCTTGATGCCCCGCAGGGGGTAGCGGCCCAGCAGCTCCTCCAGCCGCCCGTACGCCACCAGCAGCTCGTCCGCCGCCGTCGCGAAACGCTTGCCGAGCGTCGTGGCCTGCGCGGCCACGTTGTGCGAACGGCCGGTCATGACCAGCTCGCCGTACTCCGCGGCCAGCTTCCCGAGCCGCCGCAGCACCGCCACCGTACGGTCGCGCATCAGCTCCAGCGACAGCCGGATCTGCAGCTGTTCCACGTTCTCGGTCAGATCGCGGGACGTCATGCCCTTGTGGATCTGCTCATGACCCGCGAGCGCGTTGAACTCCTCGATCCGCGCCTTCACGTCGTGGCGCGTGACCTTCTCCCGCTCGGCGATCGATGCCAGGTCGACCTGGTCGAGCACCCGCTCGTAGTCGGCCAGCGCGGCCTGCGGCACCTCGATCCCGAGCTCCTGCTGGGCACGGAGCACGGCCAGCCAGAGCCGGCGCTCCAGCTTCACCTTCTGTTCGGGGGACCAGAGGACGGCGAGCTCCGCGGAGGCGTAGCGGCCGGCCAGGACGTTGGGGATGCGGGGCTTCGCAGTCACAGCAGTCACGTGTCCAGAGTCTAGCTGGCGGTTTGTGCAGGCCAGCGCCATGCCCCTTTTTGTGGCTTGCTACGAGGGCGGGGTCTCGTACGGCAGCAGCTCGGGCCGCTTGGCCGGCCGTCCGTCGCCCGACGAGCGGCCGGTCAGCCGCCGCCCTATCCAGGGACCCAGATGGCGATGGGCGAACCGCAGGTCCGCGACGCGCCGGCTCGCCCAGCCCGCCCGTACCGCCGCGGGCAGCGGCGAACGCCAGTCGTCCTCGGCCTCCAGGCCCAGCGCCTGCCAGACGGCCTCCGCCACCCGGCGGTGCCCCTCCGCGGTCAGGTGCAGCCGGTCCACGTCCCAGAACCGCTGGTCGCCCAGCACCCTGGCGCCGTAGAGATCCACCACCAGGGCGTCGTGCCGGCCCGCCAGCTCGTCCACGAACGCGAACAGCTCCTCCATGCGGGGCCGGAAGCGTTCCATGACCGGCCCGTCGCGTCCCGGGCTGCGCATCAGGACCAGCTGCCGGCACGACGGGGCCAGCCGCTCGACCGCCTCCTCCAGCAGGCCCCGCACCCGGCCCATGTCGCACTTCGGGCGCAGGGTGTCGTTGAGCCCGCCGACCAGGGTGACGACATCCGCCTTCATGGCCGCGGCGACGTCCACCTGCTCGTCGACGATCTGCCCGATCAGTTTTCCGCGCACGGCGAGATTGGCGTACCGGAAGCCGGGGGCGCGGGCGGCGAGCCGGGCGGCGAGCAGATCGGCCCAGCCCCGGTACGAGCCGTCGGGCTGCAGGTCCGACATGCCCTCGGTGAAGCTGTCGCCGACCGCGACAAGACTGGTGTAGGTGGCATTCATCTCCATGGCGGAGCGAATCGTATCGTGCGGGTTCCGGCCGGCGGGGCGGGGGAGGCCGCAGGGCCCGGGCCTGCGGGGACGGCCCCCGGACCGGCCCCCGGACCGGCCGCCCCGAGGGAGCGCCGCAGCCGGGGCGGGGCAGCGGGAGCCGGACGGCCGAGGGGGGCCAGGAGCCGGAGCGCCGAGCGGGGCTCCGGCTCCCGCCGCGTCACTGCGCGGGCGTCCGGCCCACCAGCTTGCGCAGCACGTCCTCCATGGTGACCAGGCCCGCCAGCCTGCCGTCCTCGTCCAGGACGGCCGCGAGGTGGGTACGGCTGCGCCGCATCGCCGTGAGCACGTCGTCGAGCGGCGTGGCCGCCCGTACCCGCGCGATCGGCCGCATGGCCGTCACCGGGAACGGCAGGTCCCTCGGCGTGGCGTCCAGGGCGTCCTTCACATGGAGGTAACCGAGGATGCGACGGGTGGAGTCGACCACCGGGAAGCGGGAGAACCCGGTCTCGGCGGCCAGCTGCTCCAGCTCCTCGGGGGTGGTGCCGACGCTGGTGTGGACCACCCGCTCCAGCGGCATTACCACATCCCCGACCGGACGCCGCCCCAGCTCCAGGGCGTCGCGCAGCCGCTCGGCCGCCCGCCCGTCCAGCAGCCCGGCGTCCCCGGCGTCCTTCACGAGCCGGGCCAGCTCGTCGTCCGAGAACGTGGCCGAGACCTCGTCCCTGGTTTCGACCCGCAGCAGCTTCAGCAGCGTGTTGGCGAAGGCGTTGATGGTGAAGATCACCGGCTTCAGTGCCCTGGCCAGCGTCACCAACGGCGGGCCGAGCAGCAGCGCGGCCCGGGTCGGTTCGGCCAGCGCGATGTTCTTCGGCACCATCTCGCCCAGCAGCATGTGCAGGTACGTGGCCACGGCCAGTGCGATCACGAACGAGATCGGGTGGACCAGCCCGTGCGGTACACCGACGGCGTCGAACACCGGCTCCAGCAGATGCGCGATGGCCGGCTCGGCGACGATACCGAGCACCAGGGTGCACAGCGTGATGCCGAGCTGCGCCGCCGCGAGCAGCGCGGAGACGTGCTCCAGGCCCCAGATGACGCTGCGCGCCCGGCGGTTCCCGGCCTCCGCCTCCGGCTCGATCTGACTGCGGCGTACGGAGATCAGGGCGAACTCCGCGCCGACGAAGAAGGCGTTGACGACCAGGGTGAGGAATCCGATCAGCAGCTGGATCGCGATCATCGGCCCTCCTCCGCGGTCGCGGCCGTGCCGGCGCCCGGCGCGTGCATCAGCACCCTCGCCGCCCGGCGCCCGGAGGCGTCCACCACGTCCAGGCGCCAGTCGGCCAGCTCCACGCCGTCGCCGACCGCCGGTATCCGGCCCAGCTCGGTGGCGATGAGGCCGGCCAGCGTCTCGTACGGGCCGTCCGGCACGCGCATTCCGATCGTCTCCAGCTGGTCGGTGCGGGCGGCTCCGTCGGCCGACCACAGTGGCCTGCCGTCGGCGTCCTCGCCCGCCCGCACCAGGTCGGGCGTCTCGTGCGGGTCATGCTCGTCACGTACCTCGCCGACCACTTCCTCGACGATGTCCTCCAGCGTCACGACCCCCGCCGTGCCGCCGTACTCGTCGATGACGACCGCCATGGTCGACTTCCCGGACAGCCGGTCCAGCAGCCGGTCCACGGTCAGTGTCTCCGGTACGAGCAGGGGCTCGCGGATGATCTCGGTGACCCGCTTGCGGCGCCTGAGCCGGTCCGGTACGGCCAGCACGTCCTTGATGTGCGCGATGCCGATGACCGAGTCCAGACCCCCCTGGTAGACGGGGAAGCGGGAGAGGCCGGTGGCCCGGGTGGCGTTGGCGACGTCCTCCGCGGTGGCCTGCGACTCCAGAGCGGTCACCTGGACGCGCGGGGTCATCACGTTCTCCGCGGTGAGCTCGGCGAGGTTCAGGGTCCGTACGAACAGCTCGGCCGTGTCGGCCTCCAGGGCGCCCTCCTTGGCGGAGTGGCGGGCCAGGGCGACCAGCTCCTGCGGGCTGCGCGCGGAGGCGAGCTCCTCGGCCGGCTCCATGCCGAGCCGGCGCACGATGCGGTTGGCGGTGTTGTTGAGGTGGCTGATCAGCGGCTTGAACGCGGCGCTGAAGATCCGCTGAGGGGTGGCGACCACCTTGGCGATCGCCAGGGGCGAGGAGATGGCCCAGTTCTTCGGGACCAGCTCGCCGACGACCATCAGAACGACGGTGGACAGGGCCGTACCGATGACGAGGGCCACGGAGGAGGCCACCGAGGGGGACAGGCCGAGGGCCTCCATGGGGCCGCGGATCAGTTCGGCGATGGACGGCTCGGCGAGCATGCCGACCACCAGGTTGGTGACCGTGATGCCGAGCTGGGCACCGGAGAGCTGGAAGGTGAGGGAGCGCACCGCCTTGAGGGCGCCGGCCGCTCCGCGCTCGCCGCGCTCGACGGCCCGTTCGAGGTCGCCGCGCTCGACCGTCGTGAGGGAGAACTCGGCCGCGACGAACGCGCCGCACGCAAGGGAGAGCAGCAGTGCCACGACGAGCAGGAGCACTTCGGTCATCGGTTCACCTCCGTCCCATGATCGGCCAGGGAGGGGAGGAGTGCGCGATGTCGGGTACTGGGAGGCTCGCCCATGGGCGGACGCTCACACCTTTCGGTCGATGGTGAAGGGATGCAGTCATGGTAAAGGATCGGCAAAGCAGTCGGGTCGGTCCAGGTGGGGCTGGGGTTCAGGTGCCCCGGGCCCGGCCCGGCCATGCGGGTGTGCGGCCACGCGGAGTACAACCGGCGGGGTCAGGCGCTGTCGGCCGGGAGCGACTTCACCCAGCGGCTCCACTCCGGCTGGGAACCGTAGCCCGCGGCCTGCCAGGTGCGGTGGGCGAGCTCGTTGCGGTCGAGGACCATCGCGTCGGCGCGCCGCCCGCCGAGGCGGGCGAAGCGCTCCTCGGCGGCCGCGAGCAGGGCGCTGCCGATGCCCTGCCGCCGGTGTTCGGGGTGCACGGCGAGCCGGTAGAGGCCGCACCGCCAGCCGTCGAAGCCCGCGATCACGGTGCCTGCCAGCTGCCCGTCCCGCTCCGCCAGGAGCAGGGCCTGCGGGTCGCGGGCGACCAGCCGGTCGACGCCGTCCCGGTCGTCGCTGATGCTGGTGCCCTCCGCCGCGATCCGCCAGAAGGCGAGGACGGCGTCGAGGTCGGCCGGCTCGGCGGCCCGTATGTGCAGATCGTTCATGGCCGGATCCCATCACCGGACGGGCGGCTTGGTCGACCGTGTTCCGGTATCCGGGATCCGGCACGGGTGCGGTGCGCCTGTCCGGGCGCGGGCGCCGCCGACGAGGGGACCGTACGGGCGGGCTCGGCGGGGCGCGGCCGGTCACCGGTGGCTCCCGCGCCATGACCGGCGCGACGGCGCGGGCTTCCGCGCTTGTCGGCGCTAGCGTCCTCGCGCTAGCTTGAGAGGGTGGCGAAGACGCAGCTGAACGTCAGGGTGGACGAGACCACCGCCGATGCCGCCCGCCGCCGGGCGCAGCAGCGCGGGGTGAGCGTCAACAGGTACATCGAGGAGCTCGTCCAGCAGGACGCGGGCGAGGCGGGCCGCACCTTCGTCGAGGCGGCGGCCGACTTCATGAACCAGTACCGGTCGGTGTTCGCCGAGGAATTCGGCACCGGCTCCCCGAAGGGCGAGCCCGCGGAGCCCGACGAGGGAGTGCGCGGCGGCGCCCCGGCGGGAGGGCGTGCCAAGGCGGCACCCGCCCGCGCCGAGGACGCGCGGTGACCATCGGTTCCCCGACCGCATGAACCTCTCGATCGACCTCGCCTGGCTGCTCATGATCGCCGAGCACAGGACACCGGGAGACCCGCAGGTCACCGACTGGGGCGCGCTCATCGCGGCCGTCAGCCGGCATGACGCGGAGCTCTTCGGCACGGCCGTCTACGACGACCCGCACCTGCGGGCGGCCGCTCTCCTCCAACTGCTGCTCCATGTGCCGGCGTTGGAGCACTCCAACGCGATGTTCGCCTCCGCGGTCGCCTATGGCTACCTCGTCGCCTGCGGCCTGAAGGTCGACACCTCGCCCGAGCAGGTCAGGGATCTGGCCCGGCTGGTCAAGGGCGGTGAGGCGGACGTCCGCGCCATCGCCGCCGAGCTGCGCCGATGGAGCCTGTGAGTCCCTTTGTGCGGGCTCACCGGAATGGGCCTCATCCCGCCCGATCCCTCGCTAGGTTGCGACACATGGGACCCACGAAGAACATACGCACCAGACGTATCTCCGTCGCCGTGGCGGGAGCAGCGGCCATGGTCGTGCTGAGCGTCGGCGGCGCCCTCGCCGCCGCCTCGGACGGCGCCCCCGGCCCGGGCCCGACGGCCACCTCGTCGATGCCGCCGTCCTGGCCCTCCGCGTCATCGACCACTCCGCCGGACCCGGGCGGCATCAGCGGCGGGACGAGCGGCGGGACCGTCGAGGGCGGCAGCAGTGGCGGGACCGTCGAGGGCGGCGGCAGCATCGGCGGGACGGTCGACGGAGGCGGCAGCGTCGGCCCGATCGGCGGGACGGACCCCGACCCGACGCCCTCCCCGACGACGCCGCCCTCTCCGACCACCCCTCCCGACCTCGACTCCCTCAACAAGCGCATCGACGAGCTGAACCAGAAGGTCGATCAACTCCCGACCAAGAAGGAGCTCGCCGACGCGCTGCGGGCTTTCGCCGACGAGCTCGACAAGCCCACGAGCTGACCCGCGATCCGGGCTCCCGCCGGTAGGCGAGGCCGGATGGCTCTGCACCGCGCCCGGCCACCGGCACTGCCCGGTTCCGCGACGGCGCGCGGACCGTCGCCCGGGGCGGCCCCGACGAGAGCCGGGGACGGTCGCCGCCCCGGCTGCCGCCGCCCGTACGGTGAGGCGATGCCCGCGGCCATGGCCTCGGGCATCGCCTTCGGCCGGCCGGCGGTCCCGGCTCCCCGTTCCGTCTCCGATACCTCGAGCCCTACGCCGGGGCGGCCCGCACGTGGCCGCACGCCCGATGCCGAGGTCATCGACACCACGCACCCACCTTCGCCCAGACCGCCCAGACCGCCCAGACCGCCCAGCAGATCGCAGGGGCCGTCTGTCCTGTCCCTTCCGGGTTGGCAGCTGGCAGGACTCCAACCTGTGGGGTGGACAAGTGGTTCGGGAACGGAGTCGGGTGTCGTTCTCCGAACGAGTCGGCTCTTGCGGAACCGGATCTCGTGGTGAGGCCCCGTCCGGGACTGGTTCACCGCTCGCCGGCAGCCTCCAGGATCGCTCGGAGACGCGACAGGCATTCGTTGACGAAGGCGGGACAGGTGGCCCAGTAGTACGACACTCCGCTGATTCCGACGGCGATGGCCCAAGCCCGGGCACGCAGCCAGGTCACGTCGTCGAGGCTCATGGCGTCCCAATATGCCTGTCGGGCCCCAGGCGGAAGGTCCCACAGAGGCGAGTGCTCGGCGTCGGGGAAGCCGACGGAGAGGGCTCCGAAGTCGATGACCGCGTGCAGCTTCCCCTGCTGTACCAGGAGGTTGCTGGGTTTGAGGTCTCCGTGGAGCCACACCTGGTGGCCGGATGGCTCGGGCAGGGCGAGCGCACTCTGCCACAGGTGTCGCAGGTGCGCGATGTCGAGGTCGAGGCCCTCGATCGTTCGGCAGTTGTCGAAGCACTCGCCGACCCACCGTTCACAAGCGTGCAGGCCACCTCCGCGGTACCAGCTGAGCTCGCCCTGACGAGTGGCTCCCATGAGAGGGACGGAGTGCAGGCTCCGCACGATCGTCGCCAGGTCGGCCCCGAAGGCGGGCCAATCGGTGACCGATCCCAGGCCGGCTTCATCGCCGTCGATCCAGCGGTACACCGACCAGGCGAGCGGGAACGCGGAGCTCGGGGTGCCGGCGTGCACCGGCTCCGGGATGCGACAGGGGAGGTGCGGCGCCAGCCGCGGCAGCCATGTCTGCTCTTTCCGTACGGCCTTCGCATTGTCCTGGGTGCGCGGCAGCCGTATGAGCAGCTGGTCGCCGAGCCGGTACATCCTGTTGTCGGTGCCCTCACCGGCCGGTGAGATGGGGAGGGCGGACCATTCCGGTTGCTGCTCCCGCAGCAGCGACCGGACGACCGCCTCATCCACACGGATCTCGTTCTCATGAAGTGTCACGCTGAGAGCTTTCTGCCCGGGCTTCGCCGCCGCCAGTGAATTCTTCAGGGCGGTCGCCGCTCAGAACACGATCCGCCGGGAAACCGCCAGGTCATGTGGGACCGAGTGAGGATGTGCCGGATCCGGCCGCAGCGGCAAGACACTCCCCCTAGTAGTCCAGCTCCACGTAGTCGATGTCGGTGAACTCGACCATCAGGCCCTGGGCGCGGCGGCCGTGGTCCTTGAAGTACTGCTCCTGAAGGCCCTCGGCGGCGATGTCGCGCAGTTCCCGTTCCGTGGCGCCGCCGGTCCGCGCGTCGAACAGACGGGCCGCGTAGGAGGGCGGCAGGTGCTGGGTGATCAGTCGCAGGCGGCCGTCGTCGGTGGAACCCGGCGCGGCGGTGAAGCCGAAGCGGGCGCGCGTCTCGATCACGATGCCGCCACTGGTGGCCGCCGTCTGCCGGGCGCGCTGCCGCACGCGCGGCTGCCAGCTCTTGCGCACCTCGTCCACCAGCCGGCCGGCCAGCTCCTTCCGGGGCCGTTTCAGCTGGTCCTTCAGATACCGCTCGACGGTCCGCTGCGACACGCCCAGACGCCGCGCCACCGCCCGTGTCGAGCCCTTCTCGCTCCTGACGAGGAAGCGCATCTGAGCCCCCGCCGACTTCGGCAACGGCCGTGTGAAGGTGTTCTCGGCCGCCCTGTCGAGACTGTCGCCCAGGATTCCCATGGCGCGTGCCCGCTCCTACTCTCCGCCGGCGGCGGCATCGGTGCCCTTGATGTGGCGGGCCGGGTTGTGTCCCTGGTCCAGCATCCGCACGGCCCACATCAACGACTGCGTCCCCTCGTGCTTGACCATGCCGGGGGAGACCCCGAGCCGGAATCCACCGGGCAGTGGCCTGTCGTCGGGCGTGCGCGGCAGGAAGTCGAGCGGGCCCGGGCCGTCGGAGAGGTACACGGCGCAGTCGGACAGCACCGCCACGGGGAACAGACCGGCCCCGGCGAGCCGCAGCATCTTGCGGTGCATGTTGACCCGTGCCGCCGAGATGACCGCGGCCCGGATGTCGGGACGCCAGGTGGGGCGGTCGAGCGCGGGCCAGCGTTCGCCGGGCCGGTAGCCCGCGCCCTGCGGGCGTTCCCGGAGTTTGCCGATGCCGCCCTTCACGGTCGCCTTGATGGCCGACAGGACCGCGGCCTGCCCCGGATCGACCGTCCTGTGCCGCTCCATCGCGGCCAGGAACTCCCGCTCCGGCATACCCGCGCGCACGCCCAGCCGTTCCATGGTCGCCAGGTAGGCATCGCGCAGCCGGGTGTACCAGGCGTCCAGATAGGCGCCGCTCTCCGGGCGTAGGTAGGCCTCGGCCGGGCGGACCGGGTGGCCGAGCTCCTCCGCGTACGCGACCGTCGGCGTCGCGTACCAGGCCGGGCCCTCGGGCGGGGCGCCGTGCGGGGTGAACGGGTTCGGCAGCCGGGGATCCAGCCGGACCGACGAGAGGTCCACCAGCCACGAACCCGGCGTCCTGCGGTCGAACGCCGGTGCCTTCACGTGCTCCGGCGCTCCGAGGCCGACGGTGAGCCGGTTCGCGGCCGCCGCGAAGGCCATGTTGACGTCGATGCCGACCGCGAACGGCCGGGCGCACTCGTCGTCGTCCAGCAGCTCCGGATCGCGGATCCAGTCGTACGCCTCCTCGTCGAGGACCTCGTCCGGCGTGCGCCGGTGACCGCGGGGGTACAGCGCCGCGACCACGGGGTGCTCGTCGGGCGCCTCCGGCGGCGCCGGGTCCACGGCCGCGGTCAGCGAGCCGGGCACCGGGCCGGACACCCAGGTGCCCGTCGCCTCGTCCCGCACGGGCCGGGTCGGGGGGCGCAACGCGGTCATCAGCTCCAGCCCCGTCACGGCGGTGGAGCCGCGCGGGGTCAGGACACGTCCCGCGTACGCGGCGAGCACGTCGGCGAGCTCGGCGGGCGCCAGTCCCGGCGTACCGCCCCAGGCCCGGGGGTCGAACGCCCCCCAGGGCTCCACCGCGAACTGCACGCACTGCCGCCGGCCGTGGTCGGCCGGCCGGTAGATCCTGGCCCACGGCCCGAAGCCGCGCCGGGTCAGCCGCCACTTCGCGCGGGTGATCCGTCGTACGACCTCGTGGTCGTCGGGCAACCGCAGACCGCGCCGGTCCGCCAGCTCGGCCGGCAGCCCGAACCGGACGGCGGCGGCCTCCGTGAGGACGATCAACGGATCGGCGTCCCTGCCGTGGCGGTGCAGCCGGGGCGCTCCGAGCCCGGCCTCGGTGAGGGCCCACTCGACCAGCGCGGGAAGGTCCGTGGCGGGGCAGTCGAGGACGAGGCCGCCCGCGCAGTAGGCGTTGCCGTCCCCGTCCAGCACGGCCAGTGGGCCGTTCGGGAAACGGGCCTCGCCGCTGTCCGGCTCCCCCCGCCCTCCCCGTGCTTCCCGTGCACCCCGGGCCGTCCCGTGCCGCGGAGCCGTGGTCCTTCGCGCCTCGGTCGCGGCACGCGGTTCGTTCCGCCCGCCATCGAGCGGCGCGTCGGCCGAGGGCGCCGGGGCCGGTGCCGGGACCGGTGCCGGGACCGGCCCCGGCACGGAGAACGGTGTCGCGGCCGGTGCCGGTGCGGGCGGTGCCACCGGAGCGGGGGGTGCTGGGGGTGCGGCGGGTGCCGGTGCGGCAGGGGCCGCCGGGTGCCGTTCCGCGAGGCCCGCCAGCAGGCGCGCGTACGCCGCGCGCTTCGGAGGGCGGGGCTCGGTACGCCCGGACTCCCACCCGGTCACCGTCTCGCGCCGTACGGCCAGCGCCTTCGCGATCTGGTCCTGGCTCAGCCCGGCGGCCTCGCGCAGCCTCCTGCGCTCGTCCGGATCGGGCAGCGCGTCCAGCGCCGCGATCTCCAGCAGGGCGTCGACCGCCGCGAAGAGTTCAGCCTGCTCATGGGACACCCGGCATCACCTCCATCGACGATCACCCTAGTCCAAGCGCACCACAGGCCGAACGCGAAACGCACACCTCTCGCCTCGCTCGCGGCAACCGCACGCCGCGAACCGGGCCGGCGGGCCGGCCGCCGCGTCGAGGACGAATCCGTCCACCCGGCCCGGGGCCGGTCGCCCGCGGCGACGCAGCCGTCGCCGACGAGACGCAGCCGTCGCCGACGACCTGTGCTCCGTTCTCATGGGCGAGGACGCCGGGGTGCTCCGCCACGTCGTCCGGCGAAACGCCGAAGACGTCCGCTGCCTCGCCGTCCGACCCGTCTCGGCGGGCCGACGGCACCATTCGTACACGCATCCGATGTGATCACCCGTTGGTGAGTTCCTCCGTTCTTCGCCCCGGTGCCACTCGACGCTGGAAGGCGCGGCGCGGCGCACTGCCGCTGTCGTCCGGACGAGCTGTGAGCGGGGGAGACGGCATGACGCGGGAGCGGGAACCGCGCGGGGGACTGGACGAGCAGGCGGTGCTGCTGGCGGCGGGGCTGGCCGACGTGGCAGTGAGCGTGTTGGGCACGGCCATGGGCACGGTACGGGGGCTGTTGCGGCGTTCCGACGCGTCGGAACTGGCGGCGCAGGCCGAGCGGGATCTTCTGGCGCGAGGGCGCCTGGTGCTGGACCGGTACGCGGCCGCGCCCCCGGCCCACCTGGAGGTGCTCGCCCGGCACCGCCTGACCCGGCAGGCCCGGCAGGCCGACGATGGCGCCTGACCCGTGGGAGCCGGCCGCGTTCAAGGCTCGTGTCGACGCGGTGCTGCGGCGCTTCGTCGCCGAGGAGGCCGACCGGCTGGCCGCGATCGACCCGGCCCTGGGGCCGGTGGCCGATCGGATGGAGGCGGTCGTCGCGCAGGGCAAACGGCTGCGGGCGGCGTTCTGCTACTGGGGCTGGCGTGCGGCGGGGCAGCCCGACAGCGACGCACTGCTGCGCGCGGCGGCCTCGATGGAACTGGTGCACGCGGCCGCGGTGGTGCACGACGACCTCATCGACGACAGCCCTCTGAGGCACGGACGGCCCACCGCCCACGTCGCCCTGCGCGCGGCGCTGCCGCACCGCCACCGGGCCGCCCATGCCGCACGGTCGCTGGCGATGCTGGTGGGGGACCTGCTGATGTCGCTCGCCGGGCAGCTGTTCACCACCAGCGGCCTGCCCGCCGCCTACCTCGGACGGGCCCGCCCGCTGTGGGCGGTGCTGGCCCGGGAGCTGATCGCGGGCGAATGCCTGGAGATCCTCCACACCGGTGACGCCCCCGACACCTCCACCTCACTGAAGGTGATCCGGTACAAGACCGCCAAGTACACCGTCGAGCACCCCCTGTTGATCGGCGGCGCCCTGGCGGGGGCGGGCGAGCGACTGCGCGAGGGCTACTCCGCCTACGGGCTGCCGCTGGGTGAGGCGTTCCAGCTGAGGGACGACCTGCTGGGCCTGTTCGGGGACCCGGAGCACACCGGCAAGGCCAACGCCGACGACCTGCGCGGCCGCCGGCCCACCGCCCTGCTCGCGGAGACCTGGCGCCTCGCCGGTGACGACGAGCGCGAGCGGCTGGGAGCCCTGCTGGGCCGGCGCGACCTGGACGAGGACGGTGTGCGGGCGGTACGCGCGACGATGTGCCGGCTGAAGGCCCCCGACCGTATCGAGGACATGATCACCGCGCGGGTCGAGGAGGCCGTCGCCGTCGTCCACGGACTCGGCGTGCCCGCGTACGCCGCCGCCGCGCTGAACGCCCTGGCGCATTCGGCGGCGATCCGCCTGTCCTGACCCCTGCCCGGGGCGGTACGGGCCCGCGCCCTCCGCCACCGGCCTTTCCCCCCCGTCCGCGGTGGACGACACCGTCGGAGCACAAGGAGCCCTGCCATGACCCGCACCGAGGCATCGATGGACGCCCTGCGGCAGGTCGGCGACGAACTCGCCGACGCCACCGTCGCCGCCCTCTTCGCACGCGGGGAGGTCGGCAGGTTCAACTCCCTGATGCGGTACTTCTCCACCGTCGGTGCCCCTCTGCCGGACGGTCTGCCCGATGTCGCCAGGGAGTACCTGGAGGCCACCAGCGCACCGCCGGCCTGGGTGGACTGGGACGAGATGGAGAAGGCGCGGTTGTTCTTCATCGACAACGACGTGCACGTCTCCACCGCGCTGTCCTTCGCCTCCATGCCCGCCTGCTACGTCGTCCCGCCCGTGGCGAAGCTGCTGTCGACGACCCACGGGCTGAAGTACCCCTCCAGGCGGATGGCGGAGACCGGCCAGTTCACGGTCTACCTGATGCGGCCCGACGCCTTCGAGGCGGGCAGCCGTTTCATCCCCGCCGCGCAGAAGGTCCGCCTCCTGCACGCCTCCATCCGCCACCACCTCGCGCGCGAGAACCGCTGGGACACCGGGGCGCTGGGGGTGCCGATCTGCCAGGAGGACATGATCGGCGGGCAGATGTTCTTCTCGCTGCTCGTGCTCGACTCCCTGCACCGCCTCGGGATCCACATGTCCACGGAGGGCGCGGAGGCGTACTACTACGCGTGGCGCGTGGTCGGTGCGATGCTCGGTGTCGACCAGGAGGCCGTCCCCACGACCCTCGGACAGGCCCGCCGGTTCCTCGACCTGTACATGATCCGGCACATGGGGCCCTCCGAGGAGGGCGTCGTCCTGACCCGGCAGCTCATCGACCTCTACGAGGAGGTCGTACCGGGCAGGTTCTTCGACCCGCTCGTCCCGGCCCTCATCCGCCACCTCGTCGGCGACACCTGCGCCGACTGGCTCGACGTCCCGCGCACCGCCTGGGACACCGTCGCGAGGACGGTTCCCCGCCTCCTGGGCGTGCTGGAGACGATCGAGGACCGTTCCCCCCTCGGCGCCTGGGCCCTGGACCGCCTCGGACACCTCGCCACCGTCCTGGAGCTGTCCTCCCTCACCCGGGGACGGGTCATGCACTACGCGATCCCGGAAGAACTCAAGGCGGACTTCGGCGTCCCCCGTGCGGTGCCCCGCACCCGACGCTGGACCCCGCCCGCCCCCACGGACCTGCCCTGACGGGCGGAGGCGGAAGGCGAACCCCGGGCCCGTCCGCGTCAGGCCGGCCAGGGCGGGGGTGGCGGGGCAGCGCGGTCAGCCGGCCGTCCCGGGACGCCGCGCGACGCCCAGCACGCACGAGGAGGTCGGCAGACCCACACCGCTCTCCGGTACCCGCACCCTGCGGTACGTGACGATCTCGAAGCCCGCGGCCGTCACGGCGCCCAACGGGTCGCGCGCCGTATGGCAGCCGCCGAACAGCCGCGGCCACACGGTGCGGTCCAGTGCCCGCTGGGCCGCGGCCATGCCCCTTCCCGGCGCCAGCCCGTGCTCGAAGAACCGGAGCTCACCACCGGGCCGCAACACCCGCCGGATCTCCCCGAGCGCGCGCTGCACGTCCCGTACGGTGCACAGCACCAGCGACGCCACGGCCGCGTCGAACGCCTCGCTCTTCACCGGCAGGGCTTCGGCCGTGCCGGGGACCACATCCACCGGGACCTCGGCCCGCATCGCCGCGCGCACCGCCAACTGCCGCAGTGAGCGCTCCGGTTCGAGCGCGACGACCTCGGAGACGGCGGACGGGTAGTGCGCGAAGTTCAGGCCGTTGCCCGCCCCGACCTCGATGACCCGGCCGGACAGTCCGGCCAGCAGCTCGTCCCGGTACGCGGCCACCCCGCCCTTGAGGTCGGCGACGACGCTGACCCGGGCGTAGAAGCGCGCGAAGAGCGGATGGTGGACGGTGTCCCGGGGGATCTTGGTGCTGCTCGCCGGCATCGCGGACCTCCTCCGAGAAGGGACGGGCGGACACGGGGATTGTCCCCCGTACCGCCCGTCCCCGCCTTCATCAGCCGCGCCGCGATCGCCGGAATCATCCCTTCGGGAGAGCGGCATCCGGGAGGAGGCCGGAGCAGAGCCCCGGCCCCGGCCGACCGCCTCCGGTCATCCGCCCACGGACGCGGTGAACGACGCCGCGTTCCAGCTCCCGCCGAGTGCGGGCGCCAGCCAGTCCCGCGCCCGCGCACGGAAGACGGCGGGCTCCAGCGACCCCGCCCCCTGCGGCACCGCGCCCAGCAGCGGCGCTCCCGCCGCGTCGGGCAGGTCCGACAGGTTGCAGCGTTCCGCGAGTCCGGGCTCCCGGGGCCAGCTGCCGACCACCACACCGGCCTGCTCCAGTCCCCTGGCCCGCAGCCCTTCACCGGTCAGCGTCGCCATGTTCAGCGTGCCGAGCCCGGCGGGGGCCACGACCAGCACCGGCGCGCCCAGCAGCCGGGCCGCGTCGGCGAGCGTGCCGCCGTCGGCGTCGAACCGCACCAGCAGACCGCCCGCGCCCTCGATCAGCACCAGATCGTGCTCCGTGGCGAGCTTCTCGGCGGCCTCGGCCACCTCCTGGGGCCGTACCGGCGCGAGCCCCGCACGCCGTGCGGCGGTGTCCGGCGCCAACGGCTCCGGATAGCGCGCGAGTTCGAGGGCCGTGACGCCCCCGGCGAGCCGGACCACCTCGTCGGCGTCGCCCCGCTCGCCCGGACCGACGCCGGTCTGCGCGGGCTTCAGCACGGCTACCGACCGTCCCCCGGCCCGCGCCACGGCGGCGACGGCGGCGGTGACGACGGTCTTGCCGATCTCCGTACCCGTCCCGCTGACCACCAGTATCGTCATCTCAGCCCTCCCGTGCGGCCGCGCACACCGCGCGGCAGATCCGTGCCAGGTCGTCGTCGCTCGTGACGTACGGCGGCATCACGTAGATCAGGTCGCGGAACGGCCGCAGCCACACACCCTCGCGCACCGCCGCCGCCGTGGCGGCCGCCATGTCCACCGCGTGATCCAGCTGTACGACGCCGATGCCGCCGAGGACGCGCACCTCGCTCACCCCGGGCAGCTCCCCGGCCGCGGCGAGCCCCTCGCCCAGCGCGGCCTCGAGCCGCTTGACCTCCCACGCCCAGTCCTGGCCCAGCAGGAGGTCGAGCGAGGCGCAGGCCACCGAGGCGGCCAGCGGGTTGCCCATGAACGTGGGGCCGTGCGCCAGCACCGGCACCTCGCCCCGGGAGATCCCGTCCGCGACACGCGCACTGCAGAGCGTCGCGGCCAGCGACATGTAACCGCCGGTCAGCGCCTTGCCCAGGCACATCACATCGGGCGAGACCCCGGCGTGGTCCGCCGCGAACAGCGCCCCCGTCCGGCCGAAACCGGTCGCGATCTCGTCGAACACCAGCAGGACGTCGTGGGCGTCGCACGCCTCGCGCAGCACCCGCAGGTACTCGGGGGAGTGGAACCGCATCCCGCCCGCGCCCTGCACCACGGGCTCGACGATCACCGCGGCCAGCTCGTCGGCGTGCCGCTCGATCATGGCCCGCAGCTCGTCCGCGTAGGACTCCTCGTACGCGGCGGGGGGCGGTCCCACGAAGATCTGCCGCGGCAGCACGCCCGACCACAGGCCGTGCATACCGCCCTCGGGGTCGCACACCGACATCGGCTGCCAGGTGTCGCCGTGGTAGCCCCCACGCCAGGTCAGCAGGCGCTGCTTGGCCGGCCGGCCGATCGACCGCCAGTACTGGAGGCACATCTTCACGGCGACCTCGACGGCGACCGAGCCGGAGTCGCAGAGGAACACATGGCGCAGGGGCTCCGGTGTGATCTCCACCAGACGGGTGGCCAGGCGCACGGCGGGCTCGTGCGTGAGCCCCCCGAACATCACATGGCTCATCCGGTCGAGCTGGCCGCGCACCGCCTCGTTGAGCACCGGATGGTTGTAGCCGTGGATCGCCGACCACCAGGACGACATGCCGTCGACCAGTTCGTCCCGGCCGTGCGCCGGCTGCGCGAGCCGCAGCCGGACCCCGGACGCGGACTCCACGACCAGCGGGTCCGTACGGCCCGGCATGGGGCCGTACGGATGCCAGACGTGGGCCCGGTCCAGGGCGATCAGCTCGCCGGGTGTCAGTGGCTCAGGCATTGGGCGCGAGGTCGGTTCCGGCGCCCCGGCGGCGTACCGCCACGAGGTCCGTACGAGCGGAACCGGCCGTCGCCGTCGCCGCGGTGGCGCCGGCCGCCCCTACGGGCTCGGCGGATTCGGCGGAGCCCGCCGCGGCCGAGGAGCCGCAGACCGAGCCCGATCCCGAGCCGGAACCGCAGCCGCCGGAGGAGCCGCAGCCCTCCGCCGCCGCGTCCGCCCGGTGCGCGGGCAGTGTCGTCGTGCCCGCGCCCTCCACCTCGAACCCGGCGTCCGCGATCATGTCAAGGTCGGCCTGGCCCGCCTGGCCCTCGCTCGTCAGGTAGTCGCCCAGGAAGATGGAGTTGGCGAGGTGCAGCGCGAGCGGCTGGAGCGAGCGCAGGTGCACCTCGCGCCCGCCCGCCAGCCGGACCTCCACGTCGGGGCAGACGAACCGGACCATGGCCAGGATGCGCAGCGCGCGCTGCGGCGTGAGGTTCCACTCCTTGGCGAGCGGCGTCCCCTCGAACGGGATGAGGAAGTTCACCGGTACCGAGTCGGGGTCCAGCTCGCGCAGCGCGAAGACCACGTCGACCAGGTCCGCGTCGCTCTCGCCCATGCCCGCGATCAGCCCGGAGCACGCGGACAGCCCCGCCGCGTGTGCCTTCTGGACGGTGTCCACCCGGTCCGCGTAGGTGTGGGTGGTCGTGATGTCCCCGTACGTGCCCTCGGAGGTGTTGAGGTTGTGGTTGTACGCGTCGGCACCCGCCGAACGCAGCCGCTCGGCCTGGCCGTCCGACAGGAGGCCGAGGCAGGCACACACCTCGACGCCCTCGTTCTGCTCCTTGATCGCCTCGATGGTCTGCGAGACCCGGTCCACGTCCCGGTCGGTCGGACCGCGGCCGCTCGCGACCAGGCAGACGCGCTTGGCGCCGCCCGCGACGCCCGCCGCGGCCGCCTTCGAGGCCTCGTCCGGCTTCAGCCACGTGTACTTGAGGATCTCCGCCTTCGACCCGAGCCGCTGCGAGCAGTACGAGCAGTCCTCGGGGCACAGGCCCGACTTCAGGTTCACCAGATAGTTGAGTTTCACCCGCCGCCCGAACCACTGACGACGTACCTTCCCCGCCGCGGCCACCACATCGAGCAGCTCGTCGTCGGAGGTCGCCAGCACGGCGAGCGCTTCTTCGCGGGTCGGCAGCTCGCGCCGAAGCCCCTTGTCCACCAGCGTGTTCAGCAGGTCCATGGCGCTGATCCTTGCCTACGCCCCACCCCTCGGCCAAGGAGGAACTCGACAACAGACCGTCTTTGGGGTGTGTGTATGACCACACTCTGCCCCTGCCCGTCCCCGGTTATGGTCTGTGCGCTGCCTACAAAAGGGACCCGACACATGCCCCAGGCTCCATTCGACTGGACCGACGCCGAGGCGCGCCGCCGCGCGGACGCCGGACTGGTCCGTACGCTCCGTCCGCGACCCGCCGAACCCGATGTGCTGGACCTCGCGAGCAATGACTACCTCGGCCTCACCCGCCACCCGGCGATCACCGGGGCGGCCGCCGAAGCCGCCCACCGCTGGGGCGCGGGAGCCACCGGCTCGCGTCTGGTCACCGGAACCACCCAGCTGCACACCGAACTGGAGCGCGAGCTCGCCGCGTTCTGCGGTTTCGAGGCGGCGCTGGTGTTCTCCTCCGGATACGCGGCGAACCTCGCCGCCCTGACCGCGCTCAGCGCGCGCGGCTCGTTGATCGTCTCCGACGCGGGCAACCACGCCTCGATCGTCGACGGCTGCCGGCTCTCGCGGGCCGACACCGAGGTGGTCCCGCACGCCGAGCCCGAGGCCGTCGCCAAGACCCTGGGGGCGCACCCGGGCCGGCGCGCCCTCGCGGTCACCGACTCGGTCTTCTCGGTGGACGGCGACGCGGCGCCGCTGACCGCACTGGCCGCGGCCTGCCGCGCGCACGGCGCCGCGCTGGTCGTCGACGACGCCCACGGCCTCGGTGTCCTGGGCGAGGGCGGCCGGGGCGCGCTGCACGCGGCCGGGCTCGCGGGCAGCCCGGACGTCGTCGCCACGGTCACCCTCTCCAAGTCCCTGGGGAGCCAGGGCGGAGCGGTACTCGGGCCCGCGCGGGTGATCGACCACCTGGTCAACGCCGCCCGCACCTTCATCTTCGACACGGGGCTGGCCCCGGCGGCGGCGGGCGCCGCGCTGGCGGGCCTGCGGCTGCTGCGGGACGAGCCGGGCCTGGCCGGGCGGGCGCGCACGGTCGCGGCCGCCCTGCACCAGCGCCTGACCGCCGCGGGGCTGGCCGCCGTACGGCCCGACGCGGCCGTGGTGTCGGTGCGCGCCCCGTCGGCGGAAGCGGCCGTGAAGTGGGCCGCCGACTGCCGTGCCGAAGGGCTCGCGGTCGGCTGCTTCCGGCCTCCGTCGGTCCCGGACGGCATCTCGCGCCTCCGGCTCACCGCCCGGGCCGACCTGACGGAACAGCAGATCGCGACGGCGGTCGCCACGATCACAAGGACGGCACCGGTCAGCTGACCACCCCGTCCCGCATCGCGCCCACGAAGGACGTCCAGGCCGTCGCCGAGAACCGCAGCGGCGGCCTGGTGACGTTCTTCGAGTCCCGGACGGCGAGCCGTCCGGCGTCGAGACGGGCCGCCTCGACGCAGTTGTTCATGCCCACGCTGCGACTGCTGCGCCGCCAGCGCGGTCCGTCGTCCTGTGTGAGGTAAGCAGACATGTGGGGTGCCTCTCCCTACGCGCCGTCACCGATCCCGGCGATGAGCGCCAACGAGTCCTCGGGCGTCAGGGCGTGCGCCTGCATGGTGCGGAAAGCGGCGCAGTACGCCTCAAGGTCTTCTGTGCGTTCGAGGTAGAGGCTACTCGTCAAGTGGTCGAGAGCAACCACATCCAGATCAGAGATGCTCGGAAATGAGAAGATAACGAAAGATCCTGAAAGGCCAACGTAACCGCCGACGGTGAACGGCATGACCTGAAGCCTCAGTTGGGGCATCTGTGCGAGCTCCATGAGCCGCTGCAGTTGCTCCCGCATCACCTGCGGGCCGCCCACCTGCCGCCGCAGCACCGCCTCGTCGAGCACCGCCTCCAGGCGTAGCGGCGGGTCGCCGTGCAGCACCTCCTGCCGGGCGATGCGCACCCGTACCAGCGAGTCGATCGTGGCCGGGGGAAGGCCGTCGAGCGCCGCCCTGGTGACCGCCTTCGCGTACGCCGGGGTCTGCAACAGCCCCGGCACCACGGAGGTCTCCAGCGTGCGCGCCGCGCTCGCCGTCGCCTCCAGACTGATGAAGTCGCTGTACTGCGACGGAATGACCCCGCGATAGGCGTGCCACCATCCGCCGCCCCCGCCGTCCGCCGCCCCGGAAAGGGCCTCCAGCAGCGCCCGCCGGCGTGGTTCCCGCACGCCGTAGGCGTCGAGGAGCCGCTTCACGTCGGCGCTCGTGACCCCGCTCGTCCCCGTCTCGATCCGGCTCACCTTCGACTGGTGCCAGCCGACCAGCCGCGCCGCCTCCCGGCTGGTCAGGCCGGCGCCCAGCCGCAGACCGCGCAGTTCCTCCCCGAGTTTGCGCCGCCGCACCGCCGGGCCGTGCCGTGTGCCCCGCATGAACGCCTCCTCGCGACGTCGGGTCAACCGGCCAGTTTGCCGTGTCGGTCCGGTCTCGCGAAGCGGAGTTCACCGCTTAGGGGGACAGATATATGCAGATCTTGGGGGATCGCCCCCACCGGAGCCGACATAAGTGGCACTCTGGCGCGAAGCGCAATCCGAGGCCGTCCTCGCCGCACATCCGGTACGTGTCGGAGTCCGGCCCCGGTGGGAAAGGGACAGCGTCGCCATGGCAGACCACCAGGAAGCATCCGTCACTCTGCCGAGCGATCCCGCCTCGGTCTCGTCGGCCAGAAGATACGTGGCGGACGTACTCGCCGAATGGGGCCTGCCCGACGGGACCGAGCGGGCGGACACGGTCCGGCTGATCGTCTCGGAACTGGCCACCAACGCCGTGCAGCACACTTTCGGACTGTCCCCCACGTTCACGGTGCACGTACGTCTGGAGCGCGACGAGCAGCTGCGCATCGGCGTCACCGACAGCCACCCGCGCTGGCCGCGACGGCTGCCCGCTGCCGTACAGCAGGACAACGGCCGTGGTCTGGTCATCATCCGCTGGCTCATCGCGGAGTGCGGCGGGCGGCTCTCCGTCACCCCCACCGAAGAGGGCGGCAAGACCGTGTGGATCGCGCTGCCCTGGACCGTTCCGGTCCAGCGCTGAGCCGCTCACGGCCGTCCGCCCCGGCCTGGCCCGCCGGGCCGGGGCCGGGGCGGACGGCCGTGAGCGGGGACGGGGCTTGGCCGTCCGGGCCGGCGCGCCGGTCCACTGCCCGGCCCCCCGGACCGCCGGAGGCACGTATGTGCTCCGGCTCGGCGTCCGGGCGCTGTGCACGGCGCCCGGACCGCCGCCCGCCCCGAGGTGGGTACCGGCCCCGAGGTGGGTACCGACACCCGGGGCAGAGCAGAAGGTCCCGACGGGGGCGCACTCCGAGCCGCGCCCCCTGACACCCGGGCGCGAGGCGCCCGGGCCCTCCGGGGCCCGCTGCCCCGTTCGTGCGGAGCCGCACGGTGAAGCCGTTCCGCGCACCCTGCCATCGATGGCGGTCCGGGCCGCACCCCGGTTCCCGGCCGTCGGCGCTGCCGGTGGACGGCGGACCGTGGCCGCGCCGCCCCGTGGCGCCAGGACCGAGAGCGGGGGAGGGCCGGCGCCGGCCGCGCGCCACGCACCCGGATGCTGATCCGCGGTGCCGGCGCGCCGGCGGCCGGTCGGGACGGTGTCCCGCCGGACGCCGCGGCACCGCGGATCGGCCGGACCGTGGCCGGGTCAGCGCACCCGGCCGTACCAGACCGACGAGGTCCAGATGCGGGCCAGTTTCACCACGTCGCCGGACTTGGGGGAGTGCCAGATCTTGTTGTTGCCGGCGTAGATGCCCACGTGGTAGACGCGGCTGCCGGAATGGAAGAAGACGAGATCGCCCTTCTGCCGGCTGGACGCCCCGATGTGGCGGGTCTTGTTGTACTGCTGCTGTGCCGTGCGGGGCAGTGACTTGCCGGCCTTCTTGTACGAGTACACGATCAGGCCCGAGCAGTCGAAGCGGGAGGGGCCGGTCGCTCCGTACCGGTAGGGCGCGCCCTTCTTCGACGCGGCGATGTTGAGGGCCTTCGCGGCGTGGGCGGGCGCGGCCTGTGCCTCGGTGACGGCGCCTGGGGCCAGCATCGTGCCGCCGACGGCGGCGAGGGTGAGTGCCGATACGGCACCCGCCCGGGACAGCAGAGACGGGATATGAACCTGCGCGGTCATGCGCAACCCTTCGTCAGCCGCCTGTGAAGGATGACCTGTCGGGTTCGGGCAGGCGAAGTTGCCCGGCCGCTGGCGCGGCTTCACCCCGAGGGACGACCACACGGTGTGCGGTCACCCCGTACTGCTCGGGTCCTCCACTCCTGCCGATCCACTCATGTCGACCAGGTATTCGGGCGGCGGCAGGACTCGGCGTCCGCCCGAACCGCCCCGCCGCGGTGGCGGGGTCTTGTCGTCGACACGGATCTTGACCCACGACGCGGTGAAATTCCGAGACGAAACGGCCGTTTGTGAGGCTCCTCACGACTGATCCATTCGGGTGGACAGGGGGGATTTGGGCCCGGCGGCCCAGTCACGGACGACCCCCGCACCAGCGGCGGAACGTAATATTCCGCCAGACGTGTACTTCTCGAGTGCAACTCGTGCCGTACAAAATTCGTCCTTCTGCGTACGCCGAACGAGGGGCCCCCTCTCCCACCCCTGCACCCGTTGGTGTGGAGCTCACGGCCGGTCAGAGATCCGGGTGCCCAGGCACCGTCACGCGTCGCGCACGCCGTTCCCCGTCCAGCGTCCGCAAGGCGTGCGCCAGCGTCTGCGTATGCACATCACTTTCGCCGCGCTCGTGCATCAGCGCCAGGGCGTCCCGCAGCGCGGTCGCACGCCCGACGAGCGCCTGCGCGGCGCGCAGGGCGCCATAGGTGTGGGTGGCGCGCGCCGGGTTCGTCCGGCCCAGCAGGTCGACGACTTCGAGGTAGCTGTCGACGAACCGGCCCTCGGCGCGTGTCAGCGCGGGCAGCGGCGGCAGCTCGGGCGGCAGCACCGGCTCACCTCCTGCGACCGGGGACCACCTGGTCCACCAGTCCGTACGCCTGCGCGCCGGCCGCGTCGAAGACCGTATCCCGGTCGATGTCCGCGTCGATCCGCTCACGGGTCTGCCCGGTGTGGCGTGCCAGCATCCCGGCGAGCCGGTCGCGCAGGCGCAGCAACTCCCGCGCCTGGACGTCGAGATCGGCGGGCCGGCCGCGCAGGGGTTCCTCGATGGCCGGCTGTCGGACGAGTACGCGGGCGCCGGGCAGGGCCAGGCGCTTGCCGGGGGTGCCGGCGGCGAGCAGGACGGCGGCGGTCGACGCGGCCTGGCCGACGCAGGTCGTCTCCACGTCGCAGGAGACCACCCGCATCGTGTCGTAGATGGCGGTCATGGCGCTGACGGGACCGCCGGGGGAGTTGATGTAGAGCGAGATGTCCCGTTCGGGGGCCGCGTGTTCGAGCAGCAGGAGCTGGGCGATCACGTCGTTGGCGGCGGCGTCGTCGACGGGGGTGCCGAGGAGGATGATCCGCTCCTCGTAGAGCTTCGCGTACGGATCGACGGTGCGGATGCCGGATCCGGTGCGCTCGGTGAACTCGGGCAGGACGTGTCGGCCGCCGGGACGGTTCATGGCGTACCTCTCTGTAAAAAATGTACAGGACGTACAGACAGTTATGATGGGGAGCATGGCCTACGAGATTCCGGTGACGCAAGCCCGGGCAGAGCTCGCGGAACTGATCAACCGCGTCGTGTACGGCGGCGAGCGAGTGGTCGTGACACGTCACGGAAAGCCGCTCGTGGCGTTGGTGTCCGCCGCTGACCTGCAACGACTGGAAGCCGAACAGGTGGAGGGGCAGGCGGGGGAGGAGGAGCGCGCGGTCAGCGCGGTCTCCTCGATCCGTTCCCTGTCGTCCGCTCCGGGCGAACGCGGACGCTTCGGCATCGCGGCCGAGCATCGCGCCCCCGGCGGTGGCGAGCACCCGTCCCGCGTCACCGACTGATCCCGCGGCCCCCCGGGCGGGCCGCACGGTACGGCGACCGGCGCGGGCCGGCCTGCCCCGTGTGCCGAGGGCCGCTCGGTACGGCGGCCGGCCCGGGCCGGCCTGCCCCGTGTGCCGAGGGCCGCTCGGTGTCCCGGCCGGGTCCGGACCGGCGCACGCGAAGGCCGCGTGCCCCCGTCCGCTGCAGCGGGGGCACGCGGCCGGTCCCGGTGGCCGTCCCGGCGGCCGGACGGTCAGCCCGCGCGGGCCGGCTCCTGCGGCGCCGCGGGTTCGGGTGCTCCGGTCGCGGTCGTTCCGCCGCGCCCCGCGCCGATCAGCAGCGCCGCCAGTCCGAGCACGGTCCAGACCGCGAGGACGAGCGCCGCCCCTCCCGCCCCCGCCCCGTCGAAGAACCCCACCGAGCGCAGCAGGGACCCGCCCGCACCGGGCGGCAGCCACTGCCCGATCGCGCCGGCCGGTTCCGGCAGCAGCTCCGGGGCGCTGGACACGCCGGAGAAGGAGTTCCCGAGCAGCACGATCAGCAGCGCCCCGAGTCCGATGCCGGCCTGCCCGACCAGCGCGGCCAGTCCCGCGACGGCCGAGGAGATCGCCAGGACGGTCAGGGCCACCGATGCGGCCACGGCCCACCAGTCGCCGGTCACCACGCCGAGCCAGCTGTGCGCGACGGCCGCCCCCACGATGCCCACCAGCGCCGCGGAGCCCACCAGTGCCGCCGCCGCGCGCGCCCCGCGCAGCCCCAGCAGGGTCACCATGGCGCCGGCGGCCACGCCCGCGAGGGCCAGCGGCAGGATGCTCGCCGCCAGAGCGCCGCCCCGCGGATCGCCCGGGGGCGCCGCCACCACGTCGACGACCGGCACCGGGTGCCGGCGGGGGCCGCGGACGTCACGGCCTGCTGGAGCAGCTGGGCGACGACGGGGCTCGCGGCGGAGGCGGTGAGCAGGCGCGGCCCTTCCGGTGTGACGACCACGGCGCCGTATACGACCCGGTCCTGGACGGCGGCCCGGGCGGCGGCCTCGTTCTCATAACGGTGCACGTCAAAAGCGTCGCCGCGCTGCCCAAGGCGCTCCTCCAGCGGGGCGGTCGCGGCGGCCGGGCCGGCGAGGCCGACGGGCAGATCACGGGGGGCGATCCGGGCGGCGGGCCAGGCGAAGGCCCACAGGGCCAGGGCGACGAGCACGGGTATCAGGGCCATCACCGCGAACATGCGGCGAGTGGGTGCGGTGGACATGACGCCCTCGTTTCGGTGGGAGGGACCCTTCCCTTTTCCAAAGAGAAGGATCGTTCGTTTTGCGGTGCGGCGCCACTGTCGCGCCAGGCCGGTCACTTGTCAAGAAGGAACGTTCGTTTTACGTTAGGGCCATGGCACGCGTATCCCAGGAACACCTCGACGCCCGTCGCCGCCAGATCCTCGACGGCGCCGCCCGCTGCTTCGCCCGCAACGGTTTCCACGCCGCTTCCATGCAGGACGTGCTCCGAGAGGTCGACCTCTCGGCCGGTGCCGTGTACCGCTACTTCCGAGGCAAGGAGGAGTTGATCGAGGCCATCGTCACCGAGGTGCTCGACGAGATCAGCACCACCTTCGAAGCGGCTGCCCGGCAGAGCCCGCCCCCGCCGCCGGACGAACTGGTGGGCCGGGTGCTGACCGAGGTGCTCGGCGAGCGGCCCGGCCTCTCGTACGACGGTGACACCGGCTTTCCGCGGCTGATGGTCCAGGTCTGGACCGAGACGCTGCGCAACGAGGCGCTGTCCGCCGTGATGCGCCAGGGCTTCAAGAAGGTCCGGGCGGCCTGGGTGGGCGTCGTCGAGGCGTACCAGCGGGCCGGGTTGATGCGGGACGACGTCCCCGCCGACCATGTCGCCCGGACGATGATCGCCGCGGCGCAGGGATTCGCCGCCCAGCAGGCGCTGTTCGGGACCGCGCCGGTCGCCGTCCTCCAGGACGGCCTGCGTGGCCTGATGTCCATGGCCGGGCAAAGAGGCAGTTAACCTCCCGGAAAAACTTCTGCCCGAGATTGAAATATCTCTCCGTCACACTCGTTCCCGCAGGTCAACAGAGTGTTGAAGCCGGATAGGGTCCCGCTGCGTCCGGGATCGCCGGGCGGGAGACTGTGAGGTGGAACGTGCAACTGACCCCGCACGAGCAGGAACGCCTGCTCATCCATGTGGCCGCCGACGTGGCGGAGAAGCGCAGGGCGCGCGGGGTGAGGCTCAACCACCCGGAAGCGGTCGCCCTCATCACCGCGCACATCCTGGAGGGCGCCAGGGACGGCCGTACCGTCGCCGAACTCATGGCGTCCGGCCGCACCGTGCTCACCCGGGACGACGTCATGACGGGCATCCCCGAGATGATCCACGACGTCCAGGTCGAGGCCACCTTCCCGGACGGCACCAAGCTCGTCACCGTCCACGAACCGATCGTGTGAGGGGGGCGCCGTGATTCCCGGAGAGATCCTGTACGCGGACGAGCCCGTCGCCATCAACGAGGGCCGCCCGGTCACCCGCCTCACCGTGCTCAACGCCGCCGACCGGCCCGTCCAGGTCGGCTCCCACTACCACTTCGCGGAGGCCAACCCCGGCCTGCGCTTCGACCGCCCGGCCGCGCGCGGGCTGCGGCTGAACATCGCCGCCGGCACCGCGGTGCGCTTCGAGCCCGGCATCCCCGTCGACGTGGAACTGGTGCCGCTCGCCGGCGCTCGTCTCGTCCCGGGGCTGCGGGGGGAGACCGGGGGCGCCCTCGACGCGGGGGATGCCCACGAGGCCGCCGGGGCGCGTATCCGTGCGACACCCGCCCCCGTGGCCGGGGCGGTCGAGGGCGGGGGCGCCTGCGGGGCGCCGGTCCCGGCGAAGAGCGGAGCCGAGGGTGCCTGAGCTGAACCGCGCCGTGTACGCCGACCTGTTCGGCCCCACCACCGGCGACCGTGTCCGGCTCGCCGACACCGACCTGGTCGTCGAGATCGAGGAGGACCGCTCCGGCGGCCCCGGTCGCGCGGGCGACGAGGCGGTCTTCGGCGGTGGCAAGGTCATCAGGGAGTCGATGGGCCAGTCCCGTGCCACCCGTGCCGAGGGGGCCCCCGACACCGTCATCACCGGCGCCCTCGTCATCGACCACTGGGGCATCGTCAAGGCCGACATCGGGATCCTCGACGGACGGATCACCGGTATCGGCAAGGCCGGCAACCCCGACACCATGGACGGTGTCCACCCCGATCTCGTCATCGGGCCCGAGACCGAGGTCATCGCGGGCAACGGCAGGATCGTCACCGCCGGGGCCATCGACGCCCATGTGCACTTCATCTCGCCGACCGTCGTCGAGCAGGCGCTCTCCTCCGGCATCACGACCCTGGTCGGCGGTGGCACCGGCCCCGCCGAGGGCACCAAGGCCACCACCGTCACCCCCGGCCCGTGGCACCTCGCCCGGATGTTCGAGGCGCTGGAGTCCTTCCCCGTCAACGTCGGGCTGCTCGGCAAGGGCAACACGATGTCGCGCGAGGCGATGCGCTCCCAACTGCGCGGCGGAGCCCTCGGATTCAAGATCCACGAGGACTGGGGAGCCACCCCGGCCGTCATCGACGCCTGCCTCGGCGTCTGCGACGAGACGGGCGCCCAGCTCGCCATCCACACCGACACCCTCAACGAGGCCGGGTTCGTGGGCGACACCCTCGCCGCCATCGCGGGCCGTACGGTCCACGCGTACCACACCGAAGGAGCGGGCGGCGGTCACGCGCCCGACATCATCACCGTGGTGTCCGAGCCGTACGTCCTGCCCAGCTCCACCAATCCGACCCGCCCGCACACCGTCAACACCCTCGAGGAACACCTCGACATGCTGATGGTCTGCCACCATCTGAATCCGGCCGTCCCCGAGGACCTGGCCTTCGCCGAGTCCCGCATCCGGCCCACCACCATCGCGGCCGAGGACATCCTGCACGACCTGGGAGCCATCTCGATCATCTCGTCCGACTCCCAGGCCATGGGACGCGTCGGAGAAGTGATCATGCGTACCTGGCAGACCGCGCACGTGATGAAGAAGCGCCGGGGCGCGCTGCCCGGCGACGGGCGGGCCGACAACCACCGTGCCCGTCGCTATGTCGCCAAGTACACGATCAACCCCGCGGTCGCCCAGGGCCTCGACCACGAGATCGGCTCCGTCGAGACCGGCAAGCTAGCCGACCTCGTGCTCTGGGAGCCCGCCTTCTTCGGCGTCAAGCCGCAGCTCGTGATCAAGGGCGGCCAGATCGCCTACGCGCAGATGGGCGATGCCAACGCGTCCATCCCCACGCCCCAACCGGTGCTGCCGCGGCCGATGTTCGGCGCGGTCGGCAAGGCGCCCGCGGCCAACTCGCTCAACTTCGTCACCGGTTCGGCGATCGAGGACGACCTGCCCGAGCGCCTCGGTCTGGGCAAGCGCTTCGTTCCCATCAAGAGCACCCGGAGGGTCACCAAGGCGGACATGCGGGAGAACGACGCACTGCCGCGCGTCGAGGTGGACGCCGACACGTTCACCGTGAGGATCGACGGAGAGCCGGTGGAGCCCGCCCCCGCGGCGGAACTCCCCATGGCCCAGCGCTACTTCCTCTTCTGATGCCGCACATGCCGAAGCCGCACATGCCGAAACCGCACCCGGGTGTGGCCCGCACGGGGGCACCGCACCTGCCGAAGCCGCCCATGGGGGCGGCGCGCCCGGCGATGCCGCACAGGTCGTCGATTCCGCGCAGGTCGTCGGGGCGCACGGTGAGGGCGCTGTGAGCCGCGCCGCGCTGCTCGTCCTCGCCGACGGCCGCTTCCCCGCCGGCGGCCACGCCCACTCCGGCGGGGCCGAAGCGGCCGTCAAGGCGGGGCGCCTCCGTGACGCCGCCGCACTGGAGGGGTTCTGCCGGGGCCGTCTGTACACCACCGGGCTCACCTCCGCCGCCCTGGCCGCCGCGGCCGCCCTCGGCCTGGACCCCGTGGCGCTCGACGCGGCCGCGGACGCCCGCACCCCCTCTCCGGCCCTGCGCGCCACCGCCCGCAGACTCGGCCGGCAGATGATGCGTGCCGCCCGGGCCACCTGGCCCAGCGCCGAACTCGACGCCCTGGCCCGCGCCTTCCCGCGCGGCGCCCACCAGCCGCTGGTCCTCGGGCTCGCCGCCCGCGCGGCCGGACTGGGGCCGCAGGACGCCGCACACTGCGTCGCGTACGAGACGGTCAGCGGCCCCGCCACCGCGGCGGTGCGCCTGCTGAGCCTGGACCCCTTCCAGGCCACCGCCGTCCTCGCGCGTCTCACCCCCGACATGGACCGGGTGGCCGCCCACGCCGCGGCCGCCGCGCACAACGGTGTCGACGAGCTGCCCGCCGCGTCGGCGCCGCTGCTCGACATCACCGCCGAACAGCACGCGACCTGGCCCGTACGCCTCTTCGCCTCATAGCCGACCCAGGAGCCGCACATGCACCTCGACCACTCCCACGACGGCCCCGCCGCCGTCAGCGCCGACGCCCACCGTCCCGACGGCACCCGCCGCGCCCTGCGCATCGGCCTGGGCGGGCCCGTCGGATCCGGCAAGACCGCGACCGTGGCCGCGCTCTGCCGCACCCTGCGCGACCAGCTGTCCATCGCCGTCGTCACCAACGACATCTACACCCGCGAGGACGCCGAGTTCCTGCTGCGCAACGCCGTCCTTCCGCCCGAGCGCATCCAGGCCGTGGAGACGGGGGCGTGCCCGCACACCGCGATCCGCGACGACATCTCCGCCAACCTGGAGGCGGTGGAGGACCTGGAGGAGACAGTCGGGCCGCTCGACCTGATCCTGGTCGAATCCGGCGGGGACAACCTCACCGCCACCTTCTCCAAGGGCCTGGTCGACGCCCAGATCTTCGTCATCGACGTCGCGGGCGGCGACGACATCCCGCGCAAGGGCGGCCCCGGTGTCACCACCGCCGACCTGCTGGTCGTCAACAAGACCGACCTCGCTCCGTACGTCGGCTCGGACCTGGACCGCATGGCGCGCGACGCCAAGGAGCAGCGCGGTGACCTGCCCGTCGCCTTCACCTCGCTCACCGGCGAGCACGGCGTCGGCCCCGTCGCCGACTGGGTGCGTGCCCGGCTCGTCGACTGGGCCGCATGAGCGTCAGCGCCACCGCGCGGATCGTCGCCGACCGTGACGGCTCCCTCCCGGTGCTGCTCAGCGACGGGCCGCTCGCCCTGCGCCGTACCAGATCCACCGGGCCCCGCGCCCGGGTCACCGTCGTCGGCGCGATGACCGCGCCGCTGGGCGGCGACCGGCTGGCCGTGGAGGCCGAGGCCCGGGACGGCGCCCGGCTCGCCGTCGACTCGGCCGCGGCGACCGTCGCCCTGCCCGGCCGCGACGGAGCGAGGGCCCATTACGACGTCCGCCTGGCGGTCGGCCGGGACGCCGAGCTGCGCTGGCTGCCGGAACAGCTGATCTCGGCGCACGGCTCCGATCTGCGGATGCGTACGACCGCCGACCTGGCACCGACCGCCCGGCTGGTACTGCGGGAGGAGCAGATCCTGGGCCGCCACGGCGAGGAGCCCGGCACGCTCGCCACCCGCCTCACCGTCCGCCGGGCCGGACGCCCGCTGCTGGACCAGGAGCTCCGCTACGGGCCGGGGGCACCCGGCGGCTGGGACGGCGCTGCCGTACTGGCCGGACACCGGGCCGTGGGGCAGCTCCTCGTGGTGGACCCGGATTTCGACGAGAAGCCGACCGGTCCACGGCTGATCGGTGACGCCGCGGTCCTCGCCCCGCTCGCCGGGCCGGCCGTTCTCGTCACCGCGGTCGCGCCGGACGCGCTGCGGCTGCGGCGAGTCCTGGACGAGGCGCTCGCGAGCCTCGTCCCCGCCGGCTGAGCCCCGGGCCCGGCCGTCTCCACGGGGACCGGCGCACTTCCTCGTCAGCGCGAGGTGAGCGAGAGGTGGGCGCAAACGCGAGCGTGAGCGCGACGGCGGGGGCCCGGATCGCCCTCTCCCGTCGCACTCGACGGGACGGCGGGCCGCCCCCGGGACACCGAGCAGCGGCCCGCCGAGACTCAGGTGTTGGGGCGCTTGCCGTGGTTGGCCTTCTTGCTCTTACGGGCCCGTCGCTTGTTGCCTCGCTTCGACATGGTGCGTATCTCCTTGATGGGGGGCTTTCCATGCCTTCGCCAGTCTAGGTTCGGACGGTGGGGGCCGCAGCTCGCGAGAGCCGTCGGGTGGGCGGCCCGAGCCCCTCACGGGCGGGCGTGACACGGAGAACGCGAAGACCTCCGTGTGCGGTGAGGCCCGAAGCCCCGTCGCACCGGAGGTCCTCGCGTCGAACGGATACCGCGATCCCGGCCTGATCCGAACGAAGGACCCTAGCCGCCGACGTACCAGGAGAAGCCGCCCGACGAAGCGGCGACGACCATCAGGATCGCGAAGATCACCAGGTCGATGACACCAAGGGCGATCGCCGCCGTGGCCATCCCGCCGCCGCCCTTGACCGGTGCCTGCTTGCGGCCCACCACACCGAAGACGATCGCGAGCGGTCCGAGGATGATATTGAGGAAGAACACTCCGATGACACCGCATACGAGCCCGGCGATGGCCAGCCCGTTCGTGCCGGAATGAGCGTGCCCGTGCGTGCCGCTGGTGCCGTACTCGGTCATGGGTCTCTCTCCCTGTCGTAGGAGTAATCCGTGACCGCTCTTGTTGCCCGGCAGCGCCGTCCCATGCCCAACCGGGTGGACGGACCCGCAAGTTGCCACCATCGGCCCGCGGCCGTCCGCCCGGCCGGCTCCTCAGACCGCCTGTGCGATGGGCTCCGTACGAGGCTCCGCGATCGCCACGTAGTCGGCCGTCCGCAACGCCAGCGAACGGTCGAGACGGGCCGCGTTGAAGAACAGCTCCTCCTGCTCCAGCAGCGCCGGGTCCACGACCAGTTCGAGTTCCGGATCGAAGGAGAAGGGCAGGATCGTGCCGCTCACGCTCCCGGCCAGCCGCTCCGCCACCTCGGGTGTCGCGAACCCGGCGTAGCCGCCGCCCAGCAGGGCCTTCACCGCGCCGAGGTCCACCCGCCGGTCACCCGGCACCACGGCCAGCACATGGCGCTTCGTCTTCTTGCCGGTCTTCACCATCACCACGATGCACTTGGCGGCCTGCGCCGGTGTGTTCCCGCGCAACGCGCTGACCGCCTCGGTCGCGCCCTCCGCCGGGTGCTCGATGACCCGGTACACCGCCCCGCGTTCGTCCAGCAGGCCGATCAGCTTCTCGTATGTCTCGTGCTGCTCGCTCACCTTGTTCCCTTCAGCCAGGAGTGCACGGCCGCGTGGCCGGAGCACCCCTCCGGGGACCGGGCGACCGGGTACGAGGGAAGGCGGCGAGCCCTTCCCGTCCCCCCTCCGGCAGGCACGCGGGCCACTCGGCGGCCACCGCGAGCGGCTGTCCGCGGCCCGGCACCGGTGGCCCGCCCCCTCCGGCGGCGGTCATGTCGTACACGATCGGACGGTCCGACCCCCACGGGTCGGTCCGACCCTATCCAGGGCCGCCGCCCCGTCCACCGGCACCGTCCCCCGCCGTACCGGTCGCCCCGGCGGTCAGTGCCGCAGACGCGGGAACTTCCTGCCCTGCGGGGTCTCGGCCGCCTTCACGTCGGCCGCGTACGCGTCCACGTACTCCTGGCCGGACAGGACGAGGATCGCGGACATGATCTCGTCGGTCGCCGCGCGGATCACCGCCTTCTCGTTCTCCATCCCCGCGTACCGGGAGAAGTCCAGCGGCGCTCCGAAACGGATCCTGACCCGCTTGATCCGGGGAACGACCTGACCGGGCGGCTGGATCTCGAACGTCCCGACCATGGCGCAGGGGATCACGGGGACCCCAGCCTTCAGGGCCATCACCGCCACCCCGACCTTGCCCTTGTACAGACGGCCGTCGTGCGAGCGGGTGCCCTCCGGGTAGATGCCCAGCAGCTCGCCCTTGGACAGCACCCCGAGGCCCTCGCGGATCGCCGCCTGTCCGGCCTCCTTGCCGGACCGGTCCACCGGGATCTGCCCGGCGCTGCGGAAGAAGGCGGCCGTCAGCCGGCCCTTGAGGCCGGGCCCGGTGAAGTACTCCTGCTTCGCCAGGAAGGTGATGCGCCGCTTCAGCACCACCGGCATCAGGAAGTGGTCCGAGAAGGACAGGTGATTGCCCGCGACGATCGCCGCGCCGTCCTGAGGGATGTGCTCCAGGCCCTCGGTCCTCGGCCGGAAGAGCAGCCGCAGGAGGGGCCCGAGAAGGACGTACTTCAGGACGTAATAGAACACAGTGCGGCTCCCAGCTGTGAGGGTCGGCTCAAGGGCTGCGTTCTGCCAGGTCACGGGGTCGGTCCGGAAAGGGCCAGTGTAGGTGCAGGGGTGCCCGGGGGTAACCACCCGCGCGCGCGTCGTCGTCGGAGCGCCGCGGGGCCTCCCGCCCGGTCGAGCGGGACGGGGGCCGGGCGGGCGAGATCGCGGGTCGTACGCGGGACGGTGCGGCGCGGCGGCTTGGCGTACGCGCCGGGCGGGGGTGCCCTGTCCGTGCGTGTCCCCGCACCCCCAGGAGCTACCGGATGAACCTCCGCGCCGCAGTCGTCGCCGCCGTTCTCGTCGCCCTCACCCCGGTGGCCCCGGCGCTTGCCGGCCCCCCGGCCGGTGATCGGGGCGACACCCCCGACCAGGGCCTCTTCCTCACCGTCTCGGGCGCCGATGAGAGCTGGATCCGCGGCGTGCGGCTGCACTGCGCCCCGGAGCCGTACGGCCCCCACCCCGACGCCAAGGGCGCCTGCGCGGCCCTCGCCAGGGTGGGCGGCGACCTCGACCGGCTCGCGGGACGGTCGAGGGCCTGCACGAAGCGCTCCGAGCCGGTCACCGTCGGTGCGGACGGCACCTGGAAGGGCCGCGCCGTCGACTGGAGCAGGACCTACGGCAACGCGTGCCTGCTGGACGCGGCGACCGGACCCGTCTTCCGCTTCTGAGCCCGCCGGGCAGCGGGCCGGGAGCTGTCCGGGCGGGCCGGCCCCGGGGTCTTCCGCGAGCCGTCCGGGCGGGCCGCCCGGGGGCCGTCCGTGGGCCCTCAGGGGTCCGTGCCCGCCGGGAGGCCGGCGGCCGGCCTCAGGTGTCGCGGGTGGCGGCCATCCCGATGGTCGCCAGTCCGAGCACCACCCAGCCGAACCACAGCCACCCGTTGCTGCCGAGCGCCGCCGTGTACGCCGTCGTCATCACCAGGGCGGCGAGGGTGAGCATCCCCATGGTCTTCGTGGATCCGGACATACGAGTCCTCCTCCGGCCGCGGGCGGGAGGCCCGGTCGGACGGGCCCCGGGACGTGTCCGCGAAGCCGCGCCGCTCCCACGGCTCCGGCCCGCACCGGACACCGCGGTCCCGCCGCTCGGACGGACGGCGCAGCCTCGCGGACACTCCCAGAGCCATCGTGAACCGTGAGGAGGCTCCCGCGCTACCGTCCGCGCGTCTGGAGCGAGGCGAGATAGGCGTTGTACGCCTCGAGCTCCTTGTCGCCGTCCCGGTCCGCCGCCCGGTCCGCCCGCTTCGCCGTCCGCTGTTCCGACCGGTACCACTGGTACACCAGCGCGATCAGCACCAGGACCGAGGGGATCTCGCTGAAGGCCCAGGCGATGCCGCCCGCCGCGTTCTGGTCGGACAGGGCGTCGATACCGAGCGAGGCGGGCGGATCGCGGTACACCTGGACCATCGGCTCCGTGGCCATCATCAGCGCGATGCCGAAGAACGCGTGGAACGGCATGCCCGCGAACAGCTCCAGCATCCGCATCACATAGCCGGGCCGGTGCGGGCCGGGGTCCACGCCCATGATCGGCCAGAAGAAGACCAGACCGACGGCGAGGAAGTGCACCATCATCGCGATGTGGCCCGGCTTCGAGCCCATCAGGAAGTCGAAGAGCGGGGTGAAGTACAGCGCGTACAGGCTCGCGATGAACAGCGGGATCGTGAAGACCGGATGTGTGATGATCCGCATATAGCGGCTGTGCAGCAGCATCAGCAGCAGCTCGCGCGGCCCCTTGGCACCGCGCCGGGCCGCCACCGGCAGCGCCCGCAGCGCCAGGGTGACCGGGGCGCCGAGCAGCAGCAGGATCGGCGACAGCATGCTGATCACCATGTGCTGCACCATGTGCACGCTGAACATGACCATGCCGTAGTCGTTCAGCCTGGTGCACATCACCAGGGCGACGCTCAGCACGCCGAGGGTGAAGAAGACGGTCCGGCCCACCGGCCAGGCGTCGCCGCGTCCGCGCAGCCTCACGACCGCCCAGCCGTACAGGGCGAGGCCCAGCAGACAGCCGATGAGAAAGAAGGCGTCGGGTGAGAACGCGAGCCCCCGTCCCAGCGTGAACGGCGGCAGATCCATCGTCATGCCGTGCCCGCTGTGATCCATCCGCCGGCTCCTGATTCGTGCTGGGTTGTCCGCTTGCGGGGTCCAGACTAGAGCCGCCCCCGGACGCGGCTGCGTCCGGGGGCGGGTCGTTCGGTGCGGAGCGAGGACCGGACGAGGATCAGAGGACCGTCTCGGCCTCGTCGTAGCGCTCCGCGGGAACCGTCTTGAGGGTCTCCACGGCCTGCGCCAGCGGCACCATGGTGATGTCCGTGCCGCGCAGCGCGGTCATCATGCCGAACTCGCCGCGGTGCGCCGCCTCCACCGCGTGCCAGCCGAACCGCGTCGCGAGCACCCTGTCGTACGCGGTGGGCGTCCCGCCGCGCTGCACATGGCCCAGGATCACGGCACGGGCCTCCTTGCCCAGCCGCTGCTCCAGCTCGATGGACAGCTGCTGGGCCACACCGGCGAAGCGCTCGTGGCCGTAGATGTCCTTGCCGCCCTCGTCGAAGCTCATCGAGCCCTCGCGCGGCTTGGCGCCCTCCGCGACCACGACGATCGCGAACTTCTTGCCCGCCGAGAAGCGCTCCCCGACGCGCTCGGTCAGCTCCCCGATGTCGAAGGGCCGCTCGGGAACGACGATGGCGTGGGCGCCCGCGGCCATGCCGGAGTGCAGGGCGATCCATCCGGTGTGCCGGCCCATGACCTCCACGATCAGCACCCGCTGGTGCGATTCGGCGGTCGTCTTCAGCCGGTCGAGCGCCTCGGTGGCGACGCCGACGGCCGTGTCGAAACCGAAGGTCACATCGGTCGACGCGATGTCGTTGTCGATGGTCTTCGGGACGCCGACGATGGGCAGGCCCGCCTCGGAGAGCAGATTGGCCGCCTTGAGCGTCCCCTCGCCACCGATCGGGATGATGGCGTCGAGACCGAGCTCGCTGACGTGGCCCCTGGCCCGCTCGACGCCGTCGCGCAGATGCGCCGGCTGGACGCGGGAGGAGCCGAGGATGGTGCCGCCCCGGGCGAGGATGCCGCCCACCGCCTCCAGGTCGAGCTTGCGGTAGTCGCACTCCAGCAGGCCCCTCCACCCGTCGTGGAAGCCGATGACCTCATCGCCGTGGTCGGCGACGGCACGGTGCACGACGGAACGGATGACGGCGTTCAGACCGGGGCAGTCGCCGCCGGAGGTGAGCACACCAATGCGCATAGCCCGAAAATACCTTTGCAACGTGGGCCGACTCCCGGACCACGTCGTCCGGTTGGATCCCCGCCACCCTACCGGCGAGAGGTGGCGGGGCCGAACCGGGCGTCCGCCTGCTGGACGGATCTCGTACGAACGGCCAAAGCGTCAGGCGGGCTGGGACGCCGCCGAGATCCGCTCGGCGCGCAGCGCCTCGTACCACCGGTCGTCGGTCGGCGGCAGCGCGTTCACGTCGAGGGCCAGCTTCAGCAGCAGGTCCGCGATCTGCGGGTTGCGCGCCATGACGGGGCCGTGCATGTACGTACCGAAGACGGTGTCGTTGTACGCCCCCTCGGTGCCGTCCCCGGTCCCGTTGCCGTTGCCGAACACGGTACGGGCGAACGGGCGGGCCGTCGGCCCGAGGTGGGTGACGCCCTGGTGGTTCTCGAACCCGGTCAGCTGGGGGAGGCCCAGCCGCGGGTCGATGTCGGCGAGCACGTCGCCGACGCACCGCTCACCCTCGCCCCGGGTCGAGATCACGTCGATCAGCCCCAGGCCCGGCTCGCGCTCACCGAGGTCGTTGATGAACTCGTGACCGAGGATCTGGTACCCGGCGCAGACCGAGAAGATGATCGCGCCGTTCTCCGCGGCCCTGACCAGCCCGGTGTCGCGGCGCAGCCGCTCGGCCGCCAGCCGCTGCGGCCGGTCCTCGCCACCGCCGATCAGATAGATGTCGCCGGACGTCGGCACCGGCTGGTCGCTGCGCACGTCCACCCGCTGGACGTCCAGGCCGCGCTGGCGTGCCCGGCGCTCGACCACGAGGGCGTTGCCCTGGTCTCCGTACGTGCTGAGCAGGTCGGGATAGACCCACACCAGACGCAGACTGCTGTCGCTCATGCTCATTTCCTCTGCGATCGGTCCCGGTCAGTTGCCGACGCGGCGGCGTACGTCCTGGAAGGCGGTGTAGTTGGCGATCAGCTCGATCCGTCCGGGCGGTGCCAGCTGCACCGCCTCGTCGACCGTGTCGCACACCCGGAAGTCCAGGCCGGCGACCTCCAGCCGCACCGCGAGGTCCAGCCTGCGGTCGCCGATCACGAAGATCGGGTGCCCGGCCAGCCGGGTGTAGTCGACGTCCCAGAGCCAGGACGTGTCCGTGCCGTCGGCGCCGCGCGCGTTGACCGAGAGGATCACCGGGGTCGGCGGCGGGTCGATGAGCGAGAACGTCTCCAGCCAGCCCGCGGGGTTCTTCGCCAGCAGCAGCCGGAGCTCGCGCCCGAGGAACGAGACCACGTCGTACCGGCCGGCCACGGCCTGCACCTGGTACATGCGCTCCAGGGCCACCTGCGGCGGTACCCCGAAGACCGCGGCGACGGCCGCGGAGGTCGCGGCGTTCGCCTTGTTGGCACGGCCGGGCAGCTGGAGGTGGATCGGCCAGGCCGAGCCGTGCGGGTCCAGCACGTGGTCGCCGCTCAGCACCCAGCTCGGCGCGGGCCGGCGGAAGCCGCACTCGCCGCAGAACCAGTCGTCGCCGGGGCGCTGCATCACACCGCCGCAGGCGGGGCACGACCAGGCGTCGTCCTTCCACTCCTGTCCTGCCGCCACCCACACGACGTTGGCGGAGGAGGACGCGGCCCACACGATCAGCGGGTCGTCCGCGTTGGCGATGACCACCGCCTTCGTGCCGGACAGGCCCTCGCGCCACTTCTCCGCGAGCATCCGGGTCTCCGCGGCGCGGTCGAGCTGGTCGCGCGAGAGGTTGAGCAGCGCGATCGCCTTCGGCGTCACGTCGCGCGCGACGCCGGCCAGGTACTTCTCGTCGACCTCGATGACGCCGAACTTGGCGTCCGAGCCGCCCGCCAGCGCCGAGGTGATGCCCGCGGGCATGTTCGCGCCGAGCGCGTTCGACACCACCGGGCCGCTGGCCCGCAGTGCCTCGGCGATCAGCCGGGTGGTGGTCGTCTTGCCGTTGGTCGCCGACACCAGGACGACGTCCAGATGCTGCGCGAGCCGCCCCAGCAGGTCGGGGTCGAGCTTGAGCGCCACCCGGCCGCCGATCACCGATCCGCTGCCGCGTCCCGCGGCGCGTGACACCGCCGCTGCGGCCTTTCCTGCCGTCACGGCCAGCTTGGCGCGCGGCGACAGCGGCTCCGTGTTGCCTGCCATCGTCCTTGTTCCTCCTAGCGTGGGTCCGGGCTCAGCCTATCGAGCTCCGGCCGACGGCCCGAACCGCGCCACCTGTCCGAAAGCCAAGGTCGTGGCGGAACGTAGGCTGGAGGCCATGCGAAACCGCCCGATCCCCGGCAGTTCCGGGCGCGTACGAGCCATGAGTCTGCTCGGCGACCCGGTACTGCACACCGCCTGTGAGACCGTCACCGATTTCGGTCCGTCCCTGTCCCGGCTCGTCGAGGACATGTTCGCGACGATGTACGCGGCCCAGGGCGTCGGCCTCGCGGCGAACCAGATCGGCGAGTCCCTGCGGGTCTTCGTGTACGACTGCCCGGACGACGAGGATGTCCGCCATCTCGGTCACATCGTCAATCCTCGGCTCGTGGAGGCCGACGGGGTGACGGTACGCGGTCCGGAGGGCTGTCTGTCGCTGCCGGGCATCGAGGCGGGGACGACACGGTTCGACCGCGCGGTGGTCGAGGGCGTCGACACGCTGGGCGATCCGGTCCGGGTCGAGGGTACGGGATTCTTCGCCCGCTGCCTCCAGCACGAGTGCGATCACCTGGAGGGTACGGTCTACCCCGACCGTCTCACCGGCTGGCGGCGCGCGCGTGCCCTCAGGGCGGCGCGGCGGGCCCCCTGGGCCCGTACCGCCGGGAAGTGACCCGGGAGTCCCGCCGCCCGGTCCGGCGGATCGGCGCGGGACGGGCGGGACTTCACGGACCCACTCAGGTTTTTCGTCCGGCCCGACCGACACGACCTAGAGGCCCGGGCTGTCCACCCTGTCGTCGACGGTCTCCAGCCGCCCCCACAGCAGGTCGGCCAGGGCGCGTACCAGGTCGGCTCTCGAACAGGGGCGTTCGCCGAGCCACCAGTCGCCCGCCGCGTGCATCATGCCGACGATTCCGTGGCCCCACACCCGTGCGAGCACCGCGCTGTTCGGCCCCAGGTCGACGCGCTCGGCGATCACCTCGGCGAGCTCCTCACCCATCCGGCGCAGGACCGGCGCGGAGTGCCGCCCCACGTCGAACCCCCGCTCCGCCTGCTGGGCGGCGTCCTCGGACGGGTGCATCAGAAAGCGGTACACCTGCGGCCTCGCCTCGATCGCCGCGAGATAGGTGTCGAGCGTCGCCTCGACCCGCTGACGGCGCTCGGCGGGCGCGTCGAGCGCGCTGCGCAGTGCGGACAGCAGGGCGTCGGTGTGGCGCTTGGCGAGGGCCCGGTACAGGCCGCCCTTGTCGCCGAAGTGCCGGTAGAGGATGGGCTTGGTGATGCCCGCCTCGGCGGCGATGGCGTTCATCGACGCCTGCGGTCCGTCCCGGAGGACCACCCGGTCGGCGGCTTCGAGCAGTTCGCGTCGCCGCTGGTCCGCCGACCGCTGTTGGTCGGTCCGGTGTGTGGTCTCCATAGCGTGTCTCCCCGCCCGTGCGAATTCCTCGAAGCCAGCGCAACGTAACACCCAGGTCGCGACCGCTGCCGGTTGACAGCTGCTACTTACCGGTAACAGACTGCGGTTACCGCAAGTAACATACCGTGGGTGACACCGCAGTGCAGGGAGGGAACATGGCCGAGTTCACGCTCGATCTCAACGACGACCAGAAGCAGGTCCGTGACTGGCTGCACGGATTCGCCAAGGACGTGATGCGACCGGCCGCCGCGGAGTGGGACGAGCGTGAGGAGACCCCCTGGCCGATCATCCAGGAGGCGGCCAAGGTCGGCATCTACTCCCTCGACTTCTACGCGCAGCAGTTCTTCGACCCGACCGGCCTCGGCATCCCGGTGGCGATGGAGGAGCTCTTCTGGGGCGACGCGGGCATCGCCCTGTCCATCGTCGGTACGGGCCTGGCGGCCGTCGGCGTCCTCGCCAACGGCACCGAGGAGCAGATCGGCACCTGGATCCCCCAGATGTACGGCGACGTCGAGAACGTCAAGGTCGCCGCGTTCTGCTCCTCCGAGCCCGACGCCGGCTCGGACGTCGCCTCCATGCGCACCCGTGCCGTGTACGACGAGGCGAAGGACGAGTGGGTCCTCAACGGCACCAAGACCTGGGCCACCAACGGCGGCATCGCCAACGTCCACGTCGTGGTCGCCGTGGTCGACCCCGACATCGGTTCCAAGGGGCACGCCTCCTTCATCGTCCCGCCGGGCACCCCGGGCCTCTCCCAGGGCCAGAAGTTCAAGAAGCACGGCATCCGCGCCTCCCACACCGCCGAGGTCGTCCTGGAGAACGTCCGCGTCCCCGGCCACTGCCTCCTCGGCGGCAAGGAGAAGCTGGACGAGCGCCTCGCCCGGGCCCGCGAGAAGGCCAGGAAGGGCGGCGAGCGCGTCAAGAACGCCGCGATGGCCACCTTCGAGGCGTCGCGCCCGGCGGTCGGCGCCATGGCCGTGGGCACCGCCCGCGCCGCCTACGAAGTGGCGCTCGACTACGCGAGGACGCGCGAGCAGTTCGGCCGCCCGATCATCGACAACCAGGGCGTGGCCTTCCAGCTCGCGGACATGCGCACCCAGATCGACGCGGCCCGGCTGCTGGTGTGGCGCGCCTCCTGGATGGCGACGACCGGCAAGCCGTTCACCTCGGCCGAGGGCTCGATGTCCAAGCTGTACGCCAGTGAGATCGCCAAGAAGGTCACGGCGCAGGCCGTACAGATCCTGGGCGGCAACGGCTTCACCCGTGAGTACCCGGTGGAGCGCATGCACCGTGACGCCGCCATCTACACGATCTTCGAGGGCACGAGCGAGATCCAGCGTCTGGTCATCGCACGCACCCTGTCGGGCATGCAGATCCGCTGACCGAAGGGGCGCCCCGCGGCCCGCGGGCCACCAGGCGCCCCTTCCTCGCGCTCACTTCACCGAGCCCGCCATGACTCCCTGGACGAAGTGCCGCTGGAAGGCGAAGAAGACCACCACCGGCACGATCAGGGAGAGGAACGCGCCGGGCGCCAGCACATCGATGTTGCTGCCGAACTGCCGCACCTGGGACTGGAGTTCCACGGTCAGCGGCTGCGAGGAACTGTCCGCGAAGAGCAGTGCCACGAGCATGTCGTTCCACACCCACAGGAACTGGAAGATCGCCAGGCTGGCGATGGCCGGGCGGCCCACCGGCAACACCAGCCGGGTGAAGATCCGCCACTCGCCGCCACCGTCCATCCGGGCCGCCTCCAGCATCTCCCGGGGGATCTCCGCGAAGTAGTTGCGCAGCAGGAAGACGGCGAACGGCAGGCCGTAGGCGACGTGGAACAGCACCACACCGGGGATCGTGCCGAACAGCCCGAGCTCGCCGAAGAGCTTGGCGACCGGCAGCAGGCCCACCTGGACCGGCACCACCAGCAGCGCCACCACCAGCAGGAAGATCCAGTCGCGGCCGGGGAACTCCAGCCAGGCGAAGGCGTAACCGGCGAGCGCGGCGAGGACCACGACCAGAACGGTCGTCGGCACCGAGATCAGCACCGTGTTCCACAAGGCCTTGGTGATGCCCGCGTTGCCCAGCAGCGCCGTGTAGTTGTCGAAGGACAACTGGCCCGGGCTGGTCAGCGTGGTCCACCAGCCGCTGCCCGCGTTGTCCCGCGCCGAGCGCAGCGAGGACAGCAGCAGTCCGGCGAGAGGGGTGATCCAGATGAGGCCGACGACGATGAGGAACGCCTGGACCAGCCCGTTGCCGAGCCACCGGCCGGGCCCGCCCCTCCTCGTTCCGGTGGGCCGGGTGGATGCGGTCGCGCTCATGACTGGCTCCTGCGGAAGCGGCGGACGTTGAAGACCATGGCCGGGATCACCAGCAGCAGGAGCAGAACGCCGAGCGCGCTGCCGAGCCCCTGGTTGTTGCCACCGCCGAAGGAGACCAGCCACATCTGGGTGGCCAGTACGGTGGCGTCCTCCTGGACCGGTCCCGGCGCGATGATGTAGATGAGGTCGAAGACCTTCATCACATTGATCACCAGGGTCACGAAGACGACGGTCAGCACCGGCGCCAGCAGCGGAACGGTGATCCGCCGGAACACCTGCCACTCGTTCGCGCCGTCCATCCGCGCCGCCTCCAGGGTGTCGCGCGGCAGTGCGGACAGTCCGGCGCCGATGAGCACCATGGCGAAGCCCGTCCAGATCCACAGATAGGCGCCGATGATCGCCGGGGTGACCAGGGCCGGGCCGAGCCATGAGACGCCCTCGTAGGGCGGGGCGAAGTTCTGCGCGGGCAGCCGCACGGTGTACGAGCCCTTCGCGAGGTCCCCGAAGCGGAACGAGCCGTCGGCCGCCGTGGTGGCGGTGGCGACCGCCGCGCCGTCCCGTACGGCCTCGACGGACATCCCCGGCAGCCCTCGCTCGCCGGCGTCGACCGTTCCCGGCCGCCCGCCGCCGCCCGCCGTGAAGTCCAGGTAGACGACTCCACGGAGCTCGCCCGGTCCCGCCGCGGCCGGCGGGGACGCCGGCCGGGCGTCGCCCGGCAGTTCCTTGGGCGGTACGCCGACGAAGCCGAGGCCGACGCCGGTTCCGGGAGCGAGCGCGGCGGTCGTGTAGGACCCGTCGGCCGCCTTGACCACGCCATGCCCCTCGCGGGCCCGGGCCGTCGGATAGGAGGAGGCGCCCTCGAAGGCGTCGTGCACCCCGGTGACGGCCGCGTTGAGCACGCCCTTGTCGGGGTCCTCCTCGTAGGCCAGCCGGAAGATGATCCCGGCCGCGAGGAAGGACACCGCCATCGGCATGAACATCAGCAGCTTGAACGCACTGGCCCAGCGGACCTTCTCCACCAGTACGGCGAAGATCAGTCCGAACCCGGTCAGCAGCGTCGGGGCGACGACCACCCAGATGGTGCTGTTGCGGATGGCCTTCAAGGTGGCCGGGTCGCGGAAGATCTCCGCGTAGTTGCCCCCGCCGACGAACCGGCTGCCCGAGGCGTCGAAGAAGCTCCGTCCCACCGAGAACAGCACGGGGTACACGACCAGCGCGCCCAGGAGCAGCAGCGCCGGCAGGACGAACACCACGGCGACGAGCCGTCTGCGCCGACGCGCGCGCTGCCGGGGGTTCGCGCCCCGGGGCCCGGCGGACGCGGCCCGGGCGGCGGGCGGCGGAGGAGCGGTGACAGTGGTCATGGCGGTCGCCTCAGCCCTTGTACGCCTTGGCCGCGGCGGCCTCCAGCCCGGCCGCGGTGGCGGCCGGGTCCGACGGGTCGCGCAGGAAGTCCTGCAGGAGCTTCCACTCGCCCATGCCCTTGGTGCCGCCGAACGCCGCGGGCGCCTGGTCCGACATGTCGAAGCGGACCGAATCCCCCGCGTCGATCAGCGACTTGGCCGTCTCGCGGAGGGTGTCGTCACCGTACGAGGCGGGGTCGAGCTCCTTGTTCGGCGACAGGAAGCCGCCCGCCTCGGCCCATACGGCGGCGGCCTCGGGGGTGGCCAGGTACTCCAGGAAGGCCATGGCGGCCTTCGGGTTCCTGCCGTCCTTCAGGACGACGGCCGCGTCACCGCCGCTGACCACCGGCGCCTTGCCGCCGGCGACCGCGGGGAAGGGGAAGAAGGCGGCGTCCTCGCCGATCTTCTTGCCGAACTGGTCCTTAGCGATCCCGGCGACGAAGTCGCCCTCGTACACCATCGCCGCCTCCGGGTCGGGACCGAAGACCTTCTCGACGGAGCCGGGGAAATCGGTGCCGAGGGCGCCCTTCTGGCCGCCCGCGATCAGCTTCTTGTCGGAGAAGAGGGTGCCGAGCGTGGTCAGGGCCTTGACCACCGTGGGGTCGGTCCACTTGATCTTGTGCGCGGCGAGCTGGTCGTACTTCTCCGGTCCCGCCTGGGAGAGGTAGATGTTCTCGAACCAGTCGGTGAGCGTCCAGCCGTCCTCGCCGGCGACCGAGAAGGCCGGCAGGCCGGAGTCGGAGAGCGCCTGCCCGGTGGTGAGCATCTCCTCGTAGCTCTTCGGCGGCTTCACACCGGCCTGCTCGTACGCCGTGGGGCTGTACCAGACGGTCGACTTGTGGGCCGCCTTGAAGTACAGGCCGTACAGGGAGCCGTCGACCGTGCCGTAACTCTTCCACACCGAGGCGTAGTTGGCGTCGACGGACTGCTGGGCGGTCTTGGACAGCGGCTTGAGCCAGTTCTGCTTCGCGAACTGCTGGAGCACGCCGACCTGGGGGACCATCACGACGTCGGGGGCGTTGCCGCCCTCGATCTTGCTGCCGACGACCGTGGAGACGTTGTCGCCGGTGGAGACGAACTGGGTCTTGGCCCCGGTCTTCTCGCCGAAGGCGTCGAGCACCTTCTGGAAGTTCTTCTGCTCGGCGCCGGACCAGACACCGGCCACGGTGAGGGTCTGCCCTCCGAGCTCCTTGCCGCCGCTGCCGCCGCCGGCGGCCACCGGGTCGCCGCCGCAGGCGGTGGCGCCCAGTGCCAGGGCGATTGCCGTGCAGCCTGCCACCGCTGTTCGTCGTCGCATCATCATTGCCGTCCCTCCAGGGGGATCAGGGGTTGGGTGTGGTGGGCCGGTCGCCGATCCACCAGGCGGCCGTCGAGCCGGGCAGTACGCCGTCCGGGCACGGCCCGCTGGACAGCAGCGGCGCGCCGTGGACGGGGGCGGGCACCGGGGCGGTGCCGAAGTTGACCGCGCAGACGAGGCCCTCGCCGCGCGTGAAGGCGAGGACGCCGGGCGGCGAGTCCAGCCAGCGCAGGGAGCCCTCGCCCAGTTGCGGCAGGCCCCGGCGCAGCTGCAGTCCGTCGCGGTACAGGTGCCAGAACGAGCGGGTGTCGGCCAGCGCGCGGTCGGTGGCGTGCTCGGCGAACCAGCCCGGCTGGGGCAGCCACGGCTTGGCGCTCTCGGCACCCGTGCTGAAGCCGAACGGGGACGCGTGTCCCGACCAGGGCAACGGCACGCGGCAGCCGTCGCGGATCCGGGCCCGGCTGCCGGTGCGGCGGAAGATCGGGTCGGTGAGTACCTCGTCCGGCAGGTCGACGACCTCCGGCAGGCCGAGCTCCTCGCCCTGGTAGATGTACGCCGCGCCGGGCAGTGCCAGCATCAGCAGAGCGGCGGCGCGGGCGCGGGCGGTGCCCAGGCCGCTGCCCTCGGTGCCGGACTCCCCGTACCGGGTGACCGTCCTGACCTGGTCGTGGTTGTTGAGGACCCAGGTCACGGTGGATCCGGTGCCGGCGATGTCGCGCATCGCCTCCGCGATGACCTTGCGGAAGGTGTCGGCGTCCCACGGCGCGCCGAGCAGGTCGAAGAAGAAGGCCTGGTGGAGCTCGTCCGGGCGTACGTAACGCGCGTGCTCGCGGGCGGTCGGCACGGACACCTCGCCGACCAGCAGCCGCTCACGGCCGTCGCGGACCGTGTACTCCTCGCACACCGACCGCCAGTGGCGCCACACGTCGTGCACCTCGGGCTGGTTCCAGGCGAGCGGGTTGACCGAGTCGCGGGTCCTGGCGTCGGCCTCGGGGTCCGGGGAGTCGGGCAGTTCGGGGTGCTTGAAGAGCCCCGCGGCCACATCGATCCGGAAGCCGTCCACGCCCCGGTCCAGCCAGAACCGCAGCACACGGTCGAAGTGCAGGCCCACCTCGGGGTTGCGCCAGTTCAGGTCGGGCTGCTCGGGCGTGAACATGTGCAGGTACCACTGGCCCGGCGTGCCGTCCGCCTCGACGACCCGGCTCCAGGCGGGTCCGCCGAACATCGCGTGCCAGTTGTTCGGCGGTACGTCACCGCCCGGGCCGCGCCCCTCCGCGAAGTGGAAACGGGAGCGGGCCTCGCTGCCGGGCGCCGAGGCGAGCGCCTCGCGGAACCACTGGTGCTCGCTGGAGCAGTGGTTGGGGACGATGTCCAGCAGCACCTTGACGCCCAGGCGGTGCGCGTCCTCGACGAGCCTGCCGAACTCGGCCAGGTCACCGAAGACGGGGTCGACGTCGCAGTAGTCGGCGACGTCGTATCCGTGGTCGTGCTGCGGGGACGGGTAGAAGGGGCTCAGCCATATGCCGTCGACACCGAGCTTCTTGAGGTACGGAAGTCCGGCGCGGACACCGGCCAGGTCGCCGATCCCGTCGCCCGTGCTGTCCAGGAAGCTGCGGACGTACACCTGGTAGATCACCGCGTCCCGCCACCAGTGGTGCCGGAGGCGGTGGGAGAGGCCGTCGTCGGCCGGAGCTGTGAGCATCACCCGTTGACCTGTTTCTGCGTGTTCTACGTGGACGGGGTGCGCTATCCAGAGAGGTTAGCGGTTATGCATGCATGTTAAGTAGAGGTGTCGAGAGGGTGTCAACGACTGTGCAGAAATGGAGCCAAAGTTGGGGGAGTATGTACCGATTTGACCAACAGAAAGCCCGCCTCGAAAAGGCGGGCCGATACCTAACAGGTAAGTAGGGTCAGTGGTGGTGGGCGAGAGCGGCGAGCTCATCGGCGAGACGCCGCACGGCTGCCGGGGGCGACTGGTGCTGAGCCATCGCGTCATGCGCGACGGCCTGCACGGCCAGGCTCACCTGCTCGTACCGCGGGCTCTTGGGCCGCGGGGCGGCCGACAGCACGCTCGCGCGCAGCGTCGGCAGGTAGGGGAACCGGCGCGTCAGGGCCGGGTCCCCGTACAGCGCCGCCCGCACGGGCGGCAGCGCGCCCTCGGTCAGGACGCGGCGCTGCACCCGGTCGCTGGTGAGGTAGGCGATCAGGTCGCGCGCTGACTCCGGGTGGCGCGCGTCGGTGCTGACCGCGAGATTGGAACCGCCGAGCACGCTGGTGCCCGGCCCGTCGGGACCCGGCAGCGGTACCGCGCCGAACTTCCCCGCGACCTCGGAGTCCTTGCCGGACGCGCCGACGTAGGCGTACGGCCAGTTGCGCAGGAAGAGGAGCCGGCCGTCCTGGAACGCCTGCCGGGACTCCTCCTCCTTGTACGTCAGCGCCTCCCGGGGGATCCAGCCGTCGCGCACTCCCCGGGCCAGGAAAGCGATACCGCGACGGGCCGCGGTCGAATCCACGGTGACCCGCTCGCCCTCGTCCCCGAGGATCGTGCCCCCGGCCGAGTACACCGCCTCGGCGGCGTTGACGGTGAGGCCCTCGTACGGCAGGAACTGGCCCGCGTACCCCCCGAGGCCGTACTTCGGCGCGAGGGTGCCGGCCTGCCGCTCCAGCTCCGCCCAGGTGCCGGGCGGACGCTCGCCCTCGCGGTCGAGGATGTCCTTGCGGTAGAAGAGCATCCCGGCATTGGTGACATACGGGACGGCGTACAGCTTTCCGTCGTACGTCGCCGTGTCCACCACGGGCGGCAGGAGACTGCTCAGCGGGAAACGTTCGCGCTCCAGCGGGGCGATCCAGCCCGCGGCGGCGAACTGCGACGTCCAGGCGACGTCGATGTTGAGGATGTCGAACCGGCCCTCGCCCGAACGCAGCCCGCTGATCATCTGGGAGCGGGTCTCGTCGGCCGAGTCCGGCAGCTCGACCAGGGTGACCCTCTCACCGGGGTGGCCCCGGTTCCAGTCCTCCAGCACCGGACCGAGGTAGCCCGTCAGGTCTCCCGCCGTCGCCAGCGTCATGGGCCCCCGGCCCCCGTCGCGCGCACCGCCCGCGGGGGCGCCCGACGACACGTAGCCGGACAGGACGACCGCCGCGACCAGGAGACCCCTACCCGCGGCACGTATCCACCGCATAGGTTCCTCCCTGTACACCGGCGCCGAACACCCTCGTCCCGCGTCACGGGCATGTATACCCGTTAGGCATGGGCGATACTAGAGCCCGTACCGGATTGAGATACGGAGGAGGGGAGCGACGAGTGCGCCTGCCGCTCCTGGCTCTCCTCGCGCGCGGCCCGGCCCACGGCTACGAGCTCAAGCAGGACCTTGAGCAACTGCTGGGGGCCGCGTACCCTCCAACCAACGTCGGCCAGATCTACGTGACGCTCGGGCGGCTGGAGAAGTCGGGGCTGATCGAGGGCGAGGAGATCGCCCAGGAGAGCCGGCCCAACAAGAAGATCTACCGCCTCACCGACGCCGGGCGCGAAGCGCTGCGCGGGTGGTTCGAGGAGACGGCCGACGAACCGAGGGTCAGGGACGAGTTCTTCATGAAGCTCGCCCTCGCCCCGCGGACCGGGATCGCCGACCAGGTCGCACTCATCAACAAGCAGCGGCGCGAATACCTCAACACCATGCGCAATCTGTCCAGGCTCGCCGCGACCGAGGACCGTGACAACCGCATCGCCCACCTGCTGATAGAGGGAGCCATGCTGCACCTGCAGGCAGACCTCGACTGGCTGGAGCGCTGCCAGGAGGAGCTGGAGGAGCTGGAGTGAGCGACGCCCCCGACTCCGCACGCCCCGACGAGGGCACCGACGGCACCCCCTCCGGCACGGAGGCGTCCGGCGACACCCCGCACCCGCTGCTGCTCGCCCGGGGCCTGGTCAAGACCCACCACGGCGAGGGCGCCCCCGCCCATGCCGTCCGCGGGGTCGACCTGACCGTGCGACGCGGCGAATTCGTGGCGATCACCGGACCGTCGGGCGCCGGGAAGTCCACCCTGCTGCACCTCCTCGGCGGCCTCCAGCGCCCCGACGGCGGAACCCTCCTGCTCGACGGCGAAAGCACCGACGGCTACAGCGAGGCCCGCTGGGCGGTCGAGCGACGGCGCCGGATCGGCATCGTCTTCCAGTTCTTCAACCTCGTCTCCAACCTGACCGTCGCCGACAACGTCGAACTCCCCGCCCTGCTCGCCGGCACCTCCTCCCGGCAGGCCCGTGCCGAGCGCGAGAAGCTCCTCGCCGAGCTCGGCCTGGAGCACAAGGCCCGCTCCATGCCCGGCGAACTGTCCGGCGGCGAGCAGCAGCGCGTCGCCCTGGCACGCGCCCTGGTCAACCAGCCCAGACTGCTGCTCGCCGACGAGCCGGCCGGCAGCCTCGACAGCAAGGGCACCCGCGAGGTGATGCGCCTGCTGTCCCGGTTCCACCAGCGCGGCCAGACCATCGTGCTCGTCACCCACGACGCGCGGCTCGCCAGCGCGGCGGACCGGGTGATCAGCTTCTTCGACGGCCGGATAGCCGACGACGCGGAGCTCGGCGGCACGCCGGCGCGCGGCACCGGGCTCTCCGGCGTACTCGAGCTGAAGGACTGACCCGTGCGGGCGATGCTGCGCTGGGCGCACGCCGATCTTCGTACGCACCGGGGGGAGGCGCTGTTCCTCGTCGCCGCCACCGCGGGCATCGTCGCCTCCCTCCTCCTCGCGACGGCCCTGTTCGGATACGCCACCAACCCGTGGCAGCGGATCTTCGCCCAGTCCCACGGAGCCCACGTCTGGATCCGCACCGGACCCGAGGCCGACACCGGCAGGCTCGCCGCGCTGGACGGCGTACGGGCCCTCTCCGGCCCCTATCGCACGGCCTCCGTCACCGTCGAGTCGCGCGGCGCGCGGGCCGGCGCGGAACTGCGCGCCACCGGCGACCGGCCGCCCTCGACCGGCCGCCCCCTCCTCTCCTCGGGACGCTGGCTCGACCCCGCGGTCCCCGACGGCGTCGTCCTCGAGTCCAGCCTCGCCCGCGCCCTGTGGGCCGAGCCGGGCGACCGCCTCACCCTCCCCGACAGCGCCCGCACCGTCACGGTTCTCGGCGTGGCCGACAGCGCCGAACCCCGCTACCGGCCCGGAGAGCGCCTCGGCACGGTCTGGGCGCTGCCGCCGGCACTGCGCGGCGCCGACGGCCAGGTCGTCGGACTGCTGCTGACCGAGCCCGACGACACGGACTACGCGGTGCAGCGCGCGGTGACCGCCCTCGGGGCGGGGGCCGTCACCGACGTCTCCAGCTGGCAGCAGGCCCGGGCCGAGGCGCAGGGCGACACCAGGCTGCTCGGCCAGGTGCTGGGGCTCTTCGGCCTCGGCGCGCTGATCGCCGCCGCGCTCGCCGTGTTCGGAGCCATCAGCACCCGAGTGCGCGGGCACCTCCGCGACATCTCCGTGCTGAAGGCCATCGGCTTCACCCCGGGCCAGCTGGTCCGGGTCTTCCTCGTCCAGCACCTGGCGTTCGCGGTACTCGGCGCGACTCTCGCCGCCGTGATCGTCGAGACACTGGGCAGCCGGGTCCCGGGCAGGCTCGGGGACGCGATCGCGACCTGGCAAGGACTGCCGGGACACACCGCGGCGCTCCTGGCGGTGCCCGTCGCCGCCGTACTGTTCATCGGGGCCACCACCTGCCTCGCCGCCTGGCGCGCGGGCCGGGTACCGCCCGTGCCGGTACTGCCCGCCGCGGCGTCCGCCGGCGGCGGACTGTCCGCCCCGGCGAGAAGGGCGCTCGGGCTGCGGGTGCCGCCCGTCCTGGTCCTGGGCTGGCACCGGGCCTTCGCCCGCGGCCGACGGGCCCCCGCCACCATCGTCCGCCTCGCCCTGCCGCTGCTCCTGATCACGGTCGCCCTCGGCGCCTGGAGCACCATCGAACGCTTCGACAGCAGGCCCGAGCAGCTCGGTCTCGCCGCCCCCCTCACCGCGCGGGCCGAGGAAGGCGTCGACGACCGCGAGGCCCGCACCCTGCTCACCCGCGACAACCGGGTCGCCGCGGTCCACCCCGGCCTGGAGGTGGCGGCCCTCGTCCCCGGCCAGACCGGCACGATCGCCCTGCGCGGCCTCGGCACCCACCAGGACCCGTACCCGTACACGATCGCCGAGGGCCGCCCGGCCACCGGCCCCGACGAGGCCGTGGCGGGACAGGGACTGCTCGACCTGCTCGGCGTACGCGTCGGGGACTGGGTGCGCGTCACGGTCGGCGGTCATCCGCAGGTCCTGCACCTCGTGGGCCGCAGCATCGAACCGGAGAACGCGGGACGGGTCATCTCCACCTCGCTGGAGACCCTGCGCGAGAACGACCCGGCCCTGCGCCCCACCCTCTACCAGCTCCGGCTGCGCCCCGGCGCCGACCCGGGGGACGTACGCGCCGCTCTGGCGGACGGCTCACGGGGACGGCTCGACATCCACGAGGTGACGAGCCCCACCGACCGGCTCTCGCCGTTGCGCGGGGTCGTGGCCGGCCTGATCGCCGTGCTGGCCCTGATCGGGCTGACCGAGCTGTCGACCGTGATCGGTGGCACCGTCCGGGAGGGCGGGCGCGACCTGCTGGCGCTGAAGGCCATCGGGCTCTCCCCGCGCCAGATCACCGCGGTCACCGTGACGGCCGTGGGCTGCACGGCCCTCGCCGCGGCGGTGGCCGGAACGGCCCTCGGGGTACCCCTGGCGAACTGGCTGATCGACCGCGAGGGCCGCTCCAGCGGCATCGGCGCCGGGATCGCCCACGCCCCGCCGCTCCTCCAGCTCGTCACCATCGGCGCGGCCGCCGTCCTCGGCGCCGTCGCCCTCGCGGTGCTCCCGGCGGCCCGCGCCGCCCGCCGCAGGCTCGTGGACACGCTCAGCGCGGTGGCCTGACGGAGTCGGCGAGCCGTGACGGGCATGAGGTCAGGTGCGCGGGCCTGGCAGGCTCACTGCTCGGCCAGGCGCTTCTGCATCTTCTGCAGCGTGCTGAGGGCGATGGCGTGGACGTCCTTCTCCTTGCCCGTCGGCCCGAGCAGGTAGGTGAGCAGGACGACCTCGCCCGACCAGCCCGTGATCGTGCTGTACGGCTGGTTCATCTTCGTCCCGTAGTCGTCCACGAGAAGGACGCCCTGCTCGGCCACGACCTCCTCGAACCCCGTGAGCTGCCCGGTCGCGCCCTCGCGGATGCTGCCGTAGCGGGCCTCGCCGTACGTCTGGGCCGGGCAGCGGTGGATTCCGTCCTCGAAGTCGTCCACGAACGTCTTCGCCTTGTCCTCGTCCTCGAACACCCACACTTCGGAGTACCCGCCCATGGCGTCACCCTTCAGCGCGGTGCGATTGAACGACACGACGGTGCCCGGGCGGTCGGCCTTCAGAACCACCTTGCAGTCCTGCTGCGGAACCAGTTCACCCGTGTCGTAGCTCTCGTCGCCATCGGTGAATCCCGCTCCCCAGTCCGCCGACCGCGCGGCCACGGCCGCCGCCAGCTGTTTCGCCTCCTCGGGGGTCCTGCTCGGCTTCTCGTCCTTCCCGCCGAGCATCGGGACCAGCACCACCGCCGCGGCCACCACGATCACGACGCCCACGACCAGCCACACCAGGAACCGCTTGGAGCGCCAGCGCGGGCCTCCTCCCTGTCCCGGGGGCGGTCCGGGATCGGGCCGGGGCGGCGGGGTGGGGGAGAGGGGCCCGGTCGGCGGCCCTGAGGGCGGTAGTGAGCTCACAGAGTGCTCCTTCCACCCGCGGCCCCGTCCGCCCGCCCGCCGATCGGGTGCAGTTGCCCGTCCGGGGAGCCGGGCGGCGTACACACGGAAGCCCCGGCCGGGACCGGGGCTTCACGGACGTCGTCAGCGCGGCAGCCGCGCCTCGATCGCCGCCACGACCTCCGGGGCCTCCGGCTCCGTGCGCGGCCGGAACCGGACGACCTCGCCCTGCGGAGAGATCAGGAACTTCTCGAAGTTCCACTGGACGTCCCCGGCCTCGCCGTCGGCGTCGGCGACCTTGGTCAGCTCCGCGTACAGCGGGTGCCGCTGCTCGCCGTTGACATCCGTCTTCTCCAGCAGCGGGAACGTCACACCGTAGGACGCCGAGCAGAAGGTCCGGATCTCCTCCGCGCTCCCCGGCTCCTGGCCGGCGAACTGGTTGCACGGCACGCCCAGCACCGTGAAGCCGCGCTCGGCGTACTTCTGCTGCAGGCGCTCAAGGCCCGCGTACTGGGGGGTCAGACCGCACTTCGAGGCCACGTTGACCACCAGGACCGCCGTGTCCTTGAACGCGGCCAGACCGGTCGTCTCTCCGGACAGCGTGCGCAGCGGGATGTCGTACAGGCTCATCGGGAACTCCTCGTCGAAAGGGGGGCTCGTCACCGGCTCGATCAAAGCACGCCGCCCTGCCGGTCCGGCCATCCGGCCCGGCGGCGGCCACGCGCCGCCTCAGTGGCGGCGGAAGAGACCTTCCTGCACCACGGAGACCAGCAGACGGCCCTCGCGGTCGTAGATGCGGCCGCGCGCCAGACCCCGGCCGCCGGTCGCGATCGGCGACTCCTGGTCGTACAGGAACCACTCGTCCGACCGGAACGGCCGGTGGAACCACATCGCGTGGTCCAGCGACGCCATGTCGAAGCCGCGCGGCCCCCAGAGGGGCTCGACCGGGATGCGGACCGCGTCCAGCAAGGTCATGTCGGAGGCGTACGTCAGCGCGCAGGTGTGCACGAGCGGGTCGTCGCCCAGGGGCCCCACCGCGCGCATCCACACCGCGCTGCGCGGGTCGGCCTCCTCGACCTCCTCCTTCGTCCACCTCAGCCGGTCGACGTAGCGGATGTCGAACGGCTGGCGCCGCGCCATCCGCTCCAGCGCCTCCGGCAGCTCACCGAGGTGCTCACGGATCTCGTCGGTGACCGAGGGGAGGGTCTCCGGGAGCGGGAAGTCCTGGCGCGGCGGCAGCTGGTGCTCGAAGCCCGCCTCCTCCGGCTGGTGGAAGGAGGCCGTCAGGTTGAAGATCGTCTTGCCCCGCTGGATCGCGGTGACCCGCCGCGTGGTGAACGAGCGGCCGTCCCGCACCCGCTCGACCTGGTAGACGATCGGCACGCCGGGAATGCCCGGGCGCAGGAAATACGCGTGCAGCGAGTGGACCGGCCGGTCGCCACCGGTGGTGCGTCCGGCGGCCACCAGGGCCTGGCCGGCGACCTGGCCGCCGAAGACCCGTTGCAGGGACTCCTGCGGGCTGGCGCCGCGGAAGATGTCGACCTCGATCTGCTCCAGGTCGAGCAAGTCGACGAGTCTCTCTGCGGGGTTCGTCATGCTGTCCTCTCGATGTCCCTTATGTCCCTTATGTCTCTTGTGTCCTCGGTTCCGTCACTCGTCTCAGTTCCCCGACAGCTGGCCCACGTCCGTCACGCGGATGACCGCCCGGCCCTCCTCGTCGGAGGCCGCCAGATCCACCTCCGCGCTGATGCCCCAGTCATGGTCGCCGTTCGGGTCGGCGAAGGTCTGCCGGACGCGCCACAGCCCGTGCTGCGGTTCCTCCTCGATGGCCAGCAGCTTGGGGCCGCGCGCGTCGGGGCCGGTCCCGAGGTCCTCGTACTCGTCCCAGTACGCGTCCATCGCCTCGCCCCAGGCGTCCTCGTCCCAGCCGGAGCCCGCGTCCAGCTCGCCCAGTGCGGCGACCTGGTCGAGAGCGGCGAGCTCCACCCGCCGGAACATCGCGTTGCGCACGAGGACCCGGAAGGCGCGGGAGTTTGCCGTGACCGGCTTGACCTGGTCGGCCTTCTCCTGGGCCTCCTCGGCCGTCTCCACCTCCGGGTTGGCGAGCTGTTCCCACTCGTCCAGCAGACTGGAGTCGACCTGGCGCACCATCTCGCCCAGCCAGGCGATCAGGTCCTCCAGGTCCTCGGTCTTCAGATCGTCCGGGATCGTGTGCTCCAGCGCCTTGTACGCACTGGCCAGATAGCGCAGCACGATGCCCTCGGTGCGCGCGAGCTCGTACCAGGAGGTGAACTCCGTGAAGGTCAGGGCCCGTTCGTACATGTCACGGATGACGGACTTCGGGGAGACCGGGTGGTCGCCGACCCACGGGTGCGACTTCTTGTAGACGTTGTACGCGTGCCAGAGGAGCTCCTCCAGCGGCTTCGGGTACGAGACGTCCTGGAGGCGCTCCATGCGCTCCTCGTACTCGACGCCGTCGGCCTTCATCTGCCCGACCGCCTCGCCGCGCGCCTTGTTCTGCTGGGCGGCGAGGATCTGGCGCGGATCGTCCAGGGTCGACTCGACGACGGACACCATGTCCAGGGCGTACGACGGCGACTCGGGGTCCAGCAGGTCGAAGGCGGCGAGCGCGAACGTCGACAGCGGCTGGTTCAGGGCGAAGTCCTGCTGGAGGTCGACGGTGAGCCGGATGGTGCGGCCCTCGGCGTCGGGTGTGTCCAGCTGCTCGACCACTCCGCCGTCGAGCAGCGAGCGGTAGATCGCGATGGCCCGGCGGATGTGGCGCAGCTGGGCCTTGCGCGGCTCGTGGTTGTCCTCCAGGAGGCGGCGCATCGCGTCGAAGGCGTTGCCGGGCCGTGCGATCACCGACAGCAGCATGACGTTGGTGACCCGGAAGCGCGAGGTCAAGGGCTCCGGCTCGGAGCCGATGAGCTTCTCGAAGGTGGTGTCCGACCAGGCGACGAAGCCCTCCGGGGCCTTCTTGCGCACCACCTTGCGCCGCTTCTTGGGATCGTCCCCCGCCTTGGAGAGCGCCTTCTCGTTCTCGATGACGTGCTCGGGCGCCTGCGCGACGACGAGGCCGGCCGTGTCGAACCCGGCTCGGCCCGCCCGGCCCGCGATCTGGTGGAACTCACGCGCGCGCAGGGTCCGCACCCGGTTGCCGTCGTACTTGGTGAGCGCGGTGAACAGCACCGTGCGGATCGGCACGTTCACGCCGACACCGAGCGTGTCCGTACCGCAGATCACCTTCAGCAGACCGGCCTGGGCGAGCTTCTCGACCAGGCGGCGGTACTTGGGCAGCATGCCCGCGTGGTGCACGCCGATGCCGTGCCGCACGAAGCGCGAGAGGTTCTGTCCGAACTTGGTGGTGAAGCGGAAACTGCCGATGAGCTCGGCGATCCTGTCCTTCTCCTCGCGCGTGCACATGTTGATGCTCATCAGCGACTGCGCGCGCTCGACGGCCTGTGCCTGGGTGAAGTGGACGATGTAGACCGGGGCCTGCTTGGTGTCCAGCAGCTCGGTCAGCGTCTCGGTGATGGGCGTGAGCCGGTACTCGTAGCTCAGCGGGACCGGCCGGGTCGCCGAGCGGACCACCGAGGTGGGGCGGCCGGTGCGGCGGGTCAGGTCCTTCTCGAACATCGAGACGTCACCGAGCGTCGCCGACATCAGCACGAACTGTGCCTGCGGCAGCTCCAGCAGCGGAATCTGCCAGGCCCAGCCGCGGTCGCCCTCGGCGTAGAAGTGGAACTCGTCCATGACGACCTGGCCGACGTCCGCGTCCTTGCCGTCACGCAGCGCGATCGAGGCGAGCACCTCGGCCGTGCAGCAGATGACCGGGGCGTCGGCGTTCACGGACGCGTCGCCGGTCAGCATGCCGACGTTCTCCGTGCCGAACAGCTTGCACAGGTCGAAGAACTTCTCCGACACCAGCGCCTTGATCGGCGCGGTGTAGAAGGTGACCTGGTCGTTGGCCAGCGCCGTGAAGTGCGCACCCGCCGCGACCAGGCTCTTTCCCGATCCGGTAGGGGTGGAAAGGATCACGTTGGCCCCGGAGACCACCTCGATCAGCGCCTCCTCCTGGGCCGGATAGAGCGTGATGCCCTGCTCCTCGGCCCATGAGGAGAAGGACTCGAAGAGGGCATCGGGGTCGGCATCCGGCGGCAGCTGATCGATAAGGGTCACGCCCCCCATCTTGCCTGGCTTCCGCCCGGATGAGGGAACCGGCCACCGGTATGAAGATCATGAGCGATAGGCTGTCCCGTCAACTCGGCATCACCACAGGAAAAACGGGGCGGGCACGCACATGATGGGACCGGCGCACTCACTCTCCGGGGCGGCCGCCTGGCTGGGCGTGGGAGCCGCGACCGCCGCGGCGGGCCATCCGATGCCCTGGCCGGTACTCGTCGTAGGAGCCCTGATCTGCGCCGGGGCGGCCCTCGCCCCGGACCTCGATCACAAGTCGGCGACCATCTCGCGCGCCTTCGGCCCCATATCCCGCGGCTTGTGCGAGATCGTCGACAAGCTCTCGTACGCCGTCTACAAGGCCACGAAGAAGCAGGGCGACCCGCGCAGGAGCGGTGGTCACCGCACCCTCACGCACACCTGGCTGTGGGCCGTCCTGATCGGCGCGGGCGCGTCGGCCCTGGCCGTCACCGGCGGCCGCTGGGCCGTCCTCGCCCTCCTCTTCGTCCACCTGGTGCTCGCGGTGGAGGGGCTGCTGTGGCGGGCCGCGCGGGTCTCCAGCGACGTCCTGGTGTGGCTGCTGGGCGCCACCAGCGCCTGGATCCTGGCGGGCGTCCTGGACCAGCCCGGCCAGGGCTCGGACTGGCTGTTCTCCGCGCCCGGCCAGGAGTACCTGTGGCTCGGACTGCCGATCGTGCTCGGCGCGCTGGTCCACGACATCGGCGACGCCCTGACCGTCTCCGGCTGCCCGATCCTGTGGCCGATCCCGATCGGCCGCAAGCGCTGGTACCCGCTGGGACCCCCGAAGGGGCTGCGGTTCCGGGCGGGCAGCTGGGTCGAGCTGAAGGTGCTGATGCCGGCCTTCATGCTGCTCGGCGGTGTGGGCGGGGCCGCGGCGCTGAACTTCATCTAGGCGTATCCACCCGCAGCGGCCTCACCGCTCCCGAGCCCCTCCCCGGGCGCCGCCGAGCCGCACGTCCCGTTCGGGTGAATCGGCATACTTACCCGCTCCCGGGCCGAACAAGATCTAGTTCTACCGGGCATGCATGAAAACCCTTTGACGCGCCGCCGGTTCACCGCCGGCACCGGTACGGCCGCCGCCGTCGCCCTGACCGGGGCGGCCTCGGCCGCGTTGGCCCGGACGGCCGCATCCGCCGCCCCGGTGTCGGCCGCACCCGCCGCCGCCCGGTCCACCGCCGACTGGCAGACCTGCCTGAAGGTCGCCCGCGCCCTGCTGGTCCTGGACGAGGACGACAAGCCCCTGGTCCCGCGCTACGAGAAGATCCTGCTCCACGACGGCCTGCCCAAGACCCGCTCCGCGCCCAAGAAGGTCCTGGTCATCGGTGCGGGACCGGCCGGCATGGCCGCCGCGGCCCTGCTGCGGCGGGCGGGCCACCGCGTCACGGTCATCGAGGCCAACGGCAACCGGGCCGGCGGCCGCATCAAGACCTTCCGCACGGGCGGCCACGAGAAGGCGAAGCAGCCGTTCGCCGACCCCAAGCAGTACGCCGAGGCCGGCGCCATGCGCATTCCCGGCAGCCATCCGCTGGTCATCGGACTGATCGACAGGTTCGGGATCAAGCGGAGGCCCTTCCACTACGTCGACGTCGACCCACAGGGCAAGCCGCTCCACCGCACCTGGATCCGCGTCAACGGCATCAGGGCCCGGCGCGCCGACTACGCCAGGAACCCGCTGGCGATCAATCGCTCGTTCGGTGTCCCGGCGAAGTACGAGAAGGTCCCCGCGGCGGACATCGTGCGCAAGGCCCTGGACCCCGTCCGCGACGAGTACAGCGTGCTCCAGCCCGACGGCACCCGCGTCAACAAGCCGATGCCCGAGCTGCTCGAAGGCTGGGCCCGCGTCCTGCAGCGTTTCGGCGACTGGTCGATGTACCGCTTCCTCACCGAGTACGCGAAGCTCGACGCGCGCACGATCGACCTGATCGGGACGCTGGAGAACATGACGTCCCGGCTGCCGCTGTCGTTCCTCCACAGCTTCATCAGCGCGTCCCTGATCAGCCCCGGCACGGCGTTCTACGAGCTCGACGGCGGCACCGCGGTCCTCGCCGACGCCCTCCTCGACGAGGTGCGCGACCTCGTGCGCTTCGACCGGCGCGTCACCCGGATCGAGACCCATGAGGACGGCGACCGGGTCCGGGTCGACACCGTCTCGGAGGGACGCGACGGCAAGGTCGTCCGCGAACGGTTCACCGGCGACGCGGCCATCGTCACCGTTCCCTTCTCGGGGCTGCGGCACATCCAGATCTCGCCCCAGCTGTCCTACGGGAAGCGTCGCGCCGTCAACGAGGTGCACTACGACAGTGCCACCAAGGTGCTGCTGGAATTCAGCCGCCGCTGGTGGGAGATGAGCGAGGACGACTGGCGGCGCGAGCTCGACGCCATCGAGCCCGGACTGTACGACAAGTACCGCAAGGGGCAGGTCCCCGACGACGGGCGTCTGCTCGGCGAGCACCCCTCCGTGCCCCGCGGATACCTCTCGGAGGCCCAGCGCACGCACTACGCCGCGAACGCCTGGGTCTCCCGCGACCAGCCCGAGGCCGCGGACGTCATCGGCGGCGGCTCGGTGACCGACAACCCGAACCGTTTCATGTTCAACCCGTCCCACCCGGTGCCCGGGAGCGACGGAGGCGTCGTCCTCGCCTCCTACAGCTGGGCGGACGACGCCAGGCGCTGGGACTCCTACGACGACGAGGCCCGTTACGCCCTGGCGCTGCGCGGCATGCAGGAGGTGTACGGGAAGCGGCTGGAGGTCTTCTTCACGGGCGTCGGCCGCACCCAGAGCTGGCAGCGCGACCCGTACGCCTACGGCGAGGCGTCCGTCCTGCTGCCCGGCCAGCACACGGAGATCTTCCCCGACATGCGCACACCGGAAGGTCCGCTGCACTTCGCGGGCTGTCACACCTCGATCAAGCCCGCCTGGATCGAGGGGGCGCTGGAGTCAGCGGTGCGCACGGCGCTGGAGGTCCACGGCGGCTGACGCGGACCCGCTCCGGACCGGCCGCACCGGCGCACCGTACCGTCCGGTGCGCCGGTGCGGCCCGCGCCCCGGTACGCCGCACACGGTCCCGGGCCCGGGGGCGGCCGACGCCGCTCCCGGGCCGACGCGGTCCGGCCCCCGGCCGTCTGCCCCGCTCGTCCCGGGCCGACGCGGTCAGCCGTGCCAGGACCGCCACAGGGCGGCGTACGCGCCGTCCGCCGCCACCAGCTCGTCGTGACTGCCCAGTTCGCTGATCCGGCCCTCCTCGACGACCGCGATCACGTCCGCGTCATGGGCCGTGTGCAGCCGGTGCGCGATCGCCACCACGGTCCGCCCCTCCAGCACCCGGGCCAGGGACCGCTCCAGGTGCCGGGCCGCCCGCGGGTCGAGCAGCGAGGTCGCCTCGTCCAGGACCAGGGTGTGCGGATCGGCCAGCACCAGCCGCGCCAGCGCGATCTGCTGCGCCTGCGCCGGGGTGAGGGCCAGCCCGCCCGAACCGACCTGGGCGTCCAGGCCGTCGTCCAGCGCCCGGGCCCAGGCGTCCGCGTCGACCGCGGCCAGCGCCGCCCACAGCTCGGCGTCCCGCGCACCGGCCCTGGCCAGCAGCAGATTGTCCCGCAGGGAGCCGACGAAGACGTGGTGCTCCTGGTTGACCAGCGCCACGTGCTCGCGCACCCGCTCGGGCGGCATTCCCGACAGCTCGGCCGCGCCCAGCGTGACCTGGCCGGTGCGCGGGGCGTAGATCCCGGCGAGCAGCCGGCCCAGCGTCGACTTGCCCGCACCGGACGGGCCGACCAGGGCGAGCCGCGTCCCGGGTGCCACGTCCATCGACACCTGGTGCAGCACGTCGACGCCCTCGCGGTAGCCGAAGCGCACGCGCTCCGCCCGCACCTCGCGCCCCTCGGGACGGAGCGCCTCGTCCCCCGAGGCCGGCTCGATCTCGCGCACGCCGACAAGCCTGGCCAGCGACACCTGGGCGACCTGGAGCTCGTCGTACCAGCGCAGGATGATCCCCATGGGGTCCACGAGCATCTGGGCCAGCAGCGCGCCGGTCGTCAGCTGGCCGACGTCCATCCAGCCCCGGAGCACGAAGACACCACCGATCATCAGCACCGAGCCGAGGACCGTGACGTGCGTGAGGTTGATGACGGGGAAGAGGACCGAGCGCAGGTACAACGTGTACCGCTCCCAGGCCGTCCACTCCTTGATCCGCCGGTCCGACAGCCCGATCCGCCGCGCGCCGAGGCGGTGGGCCTCGACGGTGCGGCCCGCGTCGACGGTCTCGGCGAGCACGGCGGCGACCGCCGCGTACCCCGCGGCCTCCGAGCGGTACGCCGCGGGCGCCCGCCTGAAGTACCAGCGGCAGCCCACGATCAGCAGCGGCGCGGCGACCAGGACCGACAGGGCGAGCGGCGGGGCGGTCACCGTGAGGCCGCCGATCAGGAGCACCGCCCACACCACGCCGATGGCGAGCTGCGGCACGGCCTCCCGCATGGCGTTGGCGAGCCGGTCGATGTCCGTGGTGATGCGCGAGAGCAGATCGCCGGTCCCCGCCCGCTCCAGCACCCCCGGCGGCAGCCGTACCGACCGTACGAGGAAGTCCTCGCGCAGATCGGCCAGCATCTCCTCGCCGAGCACGGCGCCGCGCAGCCGTACCAGCCGCACGAAGACGGTCTGGACGAGCAGGGCGAGCGCGAACACCACGACGGTGGACTCCAGCCGGAGGTCGCGCGCCCCTTCCGCGATCCTGTCGACCAGCGAGCCGAGCAGATACGGACCGGCCATCGACGCGACGACAGCGACCGCGTTGACGACGACGAGCAGGACGAAGGCCCCGCGGTGGCGGCGCAGAAGTTCCCGCACATAGCCGCGGACGGTCGCGGAGGTGCCGACGGGCAGCGTCGTCGCGGACTCCGGGGCCGCCGGGTCGTACTCCGGTGGCGCCATACCGATCATGCCGACTCCTCCATCTCTGCGGGTACCTCGGCCGGTCGCGCGGCGGGCGCCGCGGCCAGTTCCTCGTCGGTGTCGCGAGTGACCACGGCCCGGTAGAGCGGCTCGGCGCGCAGCAGATCGCGGTGGGTACCGACCGCGACCACCGCGTCCCCGTGCACCAGCACCACCCGGTCCGCCAGGTCGAGCAGCAGCGGCGAGGAGGCGAGCACCACGGTCGTCCGGCCCGTGCGCAGCCGGCGGACACCGGCCGCGACCCGTGCCTCGGTGTGGGAGTCCACGGCCGACGTCGGCTCGTCCAGGACCAGCACCTCGGGGTCGGTGACCAGCGAGCGGGCCAGCGCGAGACGCTGCCGCTGCCCGCCGGAGAGCGAACGGCCGCGCTCGGTGATGCGGGTGTCCATCGGGTCGCCGTCGGCGTCCGCCGACGCCTGGGCCAGCGCGTCCAGTACGTCGCCGCACTGGGCGGCGGCCAGCGCCTCCCCGGCGGTGACCGTGCCGTTCGACGGCACGTCCAGCAGTTCCCGCAGGGTGCCGGAGAGCAGGATCGGGTCCTTGTCCTGCACGAGGACGGCGGTGCGGGCGTCGTCGAGGGCCAGTTCGTCCAGCGGCACCCCGCCCAGCAGCACGGACACGTGTGCGTCCGGGACGTCACGGACGCGATCGGAGCCGACGGTCCTGCCCGCGGCGTCCGGTTCGTCCCCGGCACCTGCCGCACCTGCCGCACCGGCCGTCGCAGCGGAGCCGGCAGCCGGATCAGCCGCTTCCGGAGCGGGGTGGCCGCCCAGCCGGTCGGCCAGCCTTCCGGCCGCGTCCGGGTCGCCGCACACCACGGCCGTGAACAGACCGGTCGGCGCGAGCAGCCCGGTCACCGGGTCGTACAGATCACCGCTCGGTCGCCCGTGCGTCCCGGTCGTGGTGGTCGTACGGGTCAGCGACAGCACGCGCGCGGCCCGCCTCGCCGAGGGCCGCGAGAAGGAGAACGCCATGGCGATCTCCTCGAAGTGGCGCAGCGGGTAGTGCGTCAGCATGACCGTGCTGTAGACGGTGACCAGTTCCCCCACGGTGATCCGGCCGTCGAGGGCGAGCCCGGTCCCGTACAGCACCACACCGATCAGCAGCAGACCCGGAAGCAGGACCTGGATGCCCGAGATCAGCGCCCACATCCGGGCGCTGCGCACGGCGGCCCTGCGCACCTCCTGGGAGGCCTCGCGGTAGCGGTCCAGGAAGAGGTCCTCGCCGCCGATCCCGCGCAGGACCCGCAGTCCGGCGACGGTGTCCGAGGCAAGCTCGGTGGCGCGCCCCGCCTTCTCCCGCTGGATGTCCGCGCGCCGGGTGGCACGGGGGAGCAGCGGCAGGACGGCCAGCGCCAGCACCGGGATGCCCACGGCCACCACGCCGCCCAGCGCGGGCTGGTAGAGCACCAGCCCGACGCAGACCGCGACCAGGGTGACCGCCGCCGCGGCGAACCGCGAGAGCGCCTCCACGAACCAGCCGATCTTCTCCACATCGCCCGTGGAGACGGCGACGACCTCACCCGCGGCGACCCGCCGGGTCAGCAGCGAGCCGAGCTCGGCGGTCTTGCGGGCCAGCAGCTGCTGCACCCGGGCGGCGGCGGTGATCCAGTTGGTCACCGCCGTCCGGTGGAGCATGGTGTCGCCCACCGCGATCGCCGCCCCCAGCAGGGCGATCACCAGGCCGGCCCAGGCGAGCCGCTCCGCGGAGCGTTCCACGACGGCCTGGACCGCGAGGCCCACACCGACCGGCAGGCCGGCGATGCCGAGCTGGTTCAGCAGGCCCCAGCACAGGGACTTGACCTGGCCGCCCATCTGATTGCGCCCGAGCCACAGGAGGAACCGTGTGCCCGACCTGATGTCGGGGTCACCTGGATCTGCGTACGGGAGATCTCGAATCTGCATGGCGTCCCAGGGATCGCATCGACGGTCGGTTGGCTCAAACCGTGCAATTTTCGCGTTGTGTTCGCACCCCCGGCAATTGGTTTTCCGTGCCCGGGCACAGAACGCGCCAAGGCCGGGCATCCGGCCCTGGTGGCCCTGCCCGGCCCGCGCTTCACTCCTGACCCATGAGACATCGCAGAGTCATGAGCATGCTCGGAGGGCTGGTGCTGGTCGCCGGTGCGCTGCTCACCGCGCCACCGGCGGCCGCCGGACAGACCCCGCCCCGGCCGCCGACGGCCGCCCCCGGGACACCGTCCCAGCGGACGCCGGCACCCGCCCCCGAAGCCCCCGCCCCGCGGCCTTCGGAAAGGGAGGCTCCGCCCGACGAGTTCGGTACCGACTGGCACGACCCGGTCACCGCCGCTCCGCCCGTCGCCCGCCCCTCCTCCGGCCGGTCCTGCGAAGTGACGGTGGCCCAGGCGCAGTTCCGCGACTTCACGCCCTACCGGGGGAGTTACCGGCCCCCCGAGAAGTGCGGCAGCCGGTGGAGCGCCGTGGTGCTGCGTCTGGAGGGAAGCGTGAAGGGACGGCAGTACGACCGGCTGGGCCACCTGGCCATCGGCGGGGTGGAGATCTTCCGGACCTCCACCCCGCAACCCTCGCCCGACGGCATCACCTGGTCGGTGGAGAAGGACGTCACCCGGTACAGCGACACCCTGCGGCGGCCCCAGCCGGTCGAGATGCTCATCGGCAACGTCGTCGACGAGACCTACACCGGCGTCCTGGACGTCAGGGTCACGCTCACCTTCCACGCCGCCGACGACCCCGCCGACGACGACCGCGCCTCCGACGACGTGCCGGACCGGGTGCTCACCCTGGACTCCACGGCCCTCACCACGCCGCGCAACTCCGAGCGGATCCTCGCCGAGGTGTACGCGACCGGCTCGGGCGGCGGCTGCGAGGAGTACTGGTACCTGAGCGTCCCGGACACGTTGCCCTACTCCTGCCGGGCGGCCGACGGCCCCTACCGGGAGGTGCGGCTCTCGGTCGACGGCACCCTCGCCGGCATCGCCGCGCCGTTCCCGACGGTGTGGACCGGCGGCTGGTCCAACCCGTTCCTCTGGTACGTCACCCCCGCCCCGCGCGCCTTCGACATCAAGCCGCTCGTCTACGACCTGACCCCCTTCGCGGCCCTCCTCAACGACGGACGCCCGCACCGGGTCGAGGTCCAGGTGGCGGGCGTGCCCGCCGGACGGCCCGGCTGGTCGACGCCCACCAACGTGCTCGTGTGGCAGGACGAGGGCAGGGAGGCCGTCACCGGTGCGCTGACCCGCCACGAGGAGAGCGCACCGCGCGGCTCCACCCGCCACACGCCCGGTGCGGTGCACCGGCTGGACGCCGAGGGCAGCCATCGGCTCACCGTCGCGGGACACCTCGACACCTCGCACGGGAGGGTCACCACCACCGTGACGCGGGCCGTCGCCAACTCCTCCGTCCACCGCTGGACCGAGGACGAGCGACTGGACGCGCTGGAGGCGACCTGGACCGACCGGGAGACGGTGACCGCGGGCCATGCCGTCACCCGTACCCACCGCACGTACACCATGGACGGTGAGACCACCCTGGGCGCCGGTGACCGGCTGCGCACGGTGCTCGCGCTGGGCGACCGCGCCGACACGGCCACCGTCGACGTACGCGGCGGGAAGCGGCTCGCGTGGTCGCGGCACGACGACGCGTACGAGGGCGACGCCACGTACACCGCGGGTGTACCCCGCGACCGGCGGCACGCGGTCGGCACCACGTCCGAGCGCTACCGGCTGTACGGGTCGGAGGGCTGCCACGACCGCCATCTGCGGACCGCTCAGGGGACGCTGACGCTGGACCGCCGGCGCTGCTGAGGCGGCCGGTCGGTGCGCGGGGGCCCGGCCGGTGCGGACCGGGCCCCCGCGAGGGCCGTCAGGCGGGTTTGGCCGAGTCCATTCCGGACCGCGCCTTCCGCCACTCGCCCCGGGTGAAGTCCGGGATCTGCTGGGGAGCGCCCTTCGCCTTGATCGAGGCGTGGCTCAGCGGGACCGGGGCCGTCCAGGTCGCCGCGTCGTACACGTCGAAGTCCGGGACGAGCCCGAGCCGCATGCACTGCATCAGACGGAACACCATGATGTAGTCCATGCCGCCGTGGCCGCCGGGCGGGTTGGCGTGTTCCTTCCACAGCCAGTGGTCGAACTCGGCCGCGTACGCCGAGAAGTCGGCCCAGCGGTCGTCCTGGTGGTCCGGCTCGATGTAGATGCGCTCCGGGTAGTCCTCGAACACACCTTTCGTGCCGCCGAGGCTGTTGATGCGGCTGTACGGATGTGGTGTCGACACATCATGCTCCAGCCGGATCACCCGGCCCCTGGCCGTCTGCACCATGCTGATCGTCCGGTCGCTCTCGATGTACGTCTCCTTCCAGCTCGGGTCGCCGGGCGCCATGTTGGCCTCGCGGTACTCGGCGAGCCCGAGCGCGGGCGTTCCGAAGCTGCTGATGCTGACGGCCCGGTCGCCCCGGTTGATGTCCATGTAGTTGGCCACCGGGCCGAACCCGTGGTTGGGGTAGAGATCACCGCGCAGCCGGGTGTGCCACAGCCGGCGCCACGGCCCCTCGTAGTACGTCGGTGAGAACATCAGCCCGCGCAGGTCGTGGTTGTACGCACCGGCGCCGTGCAGCAGTTGGCCGAACTTGCCTGCGTGTGCCATCCGCAGCACCCGCATTTCGTTCCTGCCGTAACAGCAGTTCTCCAGCTGCATGCAGTGGCGGCGGGTGCGTTCGGAGAGGTCGACCAGCTCCCACAGCTCGTCGAGCCGCATCGCGACGGGGCACTCCACACCGACGTGCTTGCCGTTGAGCATGGCCGTTCTCGCCATCTCGAAGTGGAACTCCCACGGAGTGGCCACGTACACGAAGTCGATGTCGCCGCGCTCGCAGAGGTTCTCGTAGTCGTCCTCACCGCTGGTGTAGACGGCCGGTGCCGGCCGGCCGGCCCGGACGACCTTGGCCGACGCCGCCTCGGCCTTCGCCCGGACCGGGTCGCAGACCGCGACCACCCGCACATCGGGGACGGCCAGGAACAGGTCGATCATGCTGCCGCCGCGGTTGCCCAGCCCGACGATGCCGACCCGTACGGTGCCGCGCCGGTCGAAGGGGACACCGGCCATTGTGCGGCCCTGGCGCCGGGGTGCGGAGTCCGGGGCCGCGGCGGCCGTGCCGGGGGCGGGCGAGGCCGGGTGCCCGGCGGCGGCGGCCGTGCCGCCCAGCGCGCCGAGGCCCAGCCCGGTGCCTGCCACGCCCGCGGTGGTCCTCAGGACGGAGCGTCGGCTGGGGGTGGTGGGGGAGTCGTCGGCCGAGCCCTGGTTCCCCGGTTCTGCGTCGTTCATCGAACCTCCAGTACGTGATGTGCGTGGCTGGTTCATGAATCCCGGGAAGGACCCTGGCTGTTGGGGCTCGTGGCGCGCAAGAGCGCCGATTGGACTCTTGGAACGGGCCCATGGACTCTTCTCACCGGACCGGCCATGGGCGGGAGCCCCCGCCCGCGCATCGCCGTGACCGCGCAGGGGGGGGCGAAGACCGGCGGACCCGCGGAGGGCGCCGGTGGGCGGCACCGGTGGGTGCGTTCGGGAGGGGCGGGGCCTCCGGTGCACGGGCACACGGGGACGTACGGGCGCGCCGGACGCGTCCGCCGATCGGGCGCGGGCCGGGCCGGTGCCGCTTCCTCAGGGGCGGGTCGCGCGCTCCAGCTCCAGCAGTGCCGAGTAGTAGCGGCGGCCCGTCGCGTGGTCCATGCCGATCTCGCACATGCGGTTCGCGGACAGATGCGCGTCGAAGGACCGGGCCCGCACCTCGGCTGCCTCACGGGCCGTCGCCGACTCGGTCAGTTCCCGGTGCAGCATGCCGCGGTCGCCCGCGAAGGCACAGCACCCCGCGTCGTCCGGAACCACCACCTCGTCGGCGCACGCCTCCGCGATGACCGTCAGCCGGTCCGCGTCGCCGAGATGGTGCATCGAGCACGTGGGGTGCACCACCGCCGAGCCCACCGTGCGCCGTACGGCGAGGCGCGGCAGCAGCTCGTCCGCGGCCCAGACGATCGAGTCGATCACCGTCAGCTCCCCGTGCAGCCCGCGGTTGTGCTCGCTGAGGTACGGCACCACCTCCCGGCCGATCCCCAGCGCGCACGACGAGGCGTCGACGATCAGCGGAAGCCGTCCGCCCGCCGTCCAGCCCCACGCCGCCTCGACGATCCGGTCGGCCATCACGTGGTTGCCCTCGTCGTACCCCTTGGAATGCCAGATGGTGGCGCAGCAGGTTCCCACCACGTCCTCGGGGATCCACACCGGTCGCCCGGCCCGCGCCGACAGCGCCACCACCGCCTGCGGCAGGGACGGCCCGGAGTGCCCGTCGGGCTCGCCGAAGATCCGGTTCACACAGGCCGGGTAGTAGACGGCCACCGCGTGCGTCCGCTCCGTACGGGGGAGCCTGGCCGCCGCCGGGCCGGGAATCTCCGGCAGCCACTCGGGGACGAGGTCGGGCCTGACGGCCTTGCGGACCAACGCCGTCACCGATCCCGCCAGCCGGTCGCCCAGCCGGCCGGCGGCGCCCACCGCGAGCCGGGCCGACACCTCCACCACCTTGAAGTCACGAGCGGCGAGCGCCGCCGTCCGCTCCTCGCGTCGTGAATTGCGCCGGTGCCGGAAGCCCCTCATGAGCGCACCGGTGTCGATGCCCACCGGGCAGGCCAGCTTGCAGGCCGAGTCGCCCGCACAGGTGTCCACGGCGTCATAGCCGTACGCCGCGACCAGCGCGTCCTCGACGGGCGATCCATGACTCTGCCGCATCATCTCCCGCCGCAGCACGATCCTCTGCCGCGGTGTCGTCGTCAGGTCCTTGCTGGGGCAGGCCGGTTCGCAGAAACCGCACTCGATGCACGGGTCCGCGACCGCCTCGACCTTCGGAATCGTCTTCAGACCCCGCAGATGGGCCAGGGGATCGCGGTCCAGGACGATCCGGGGGGCCAGGACGCCGTCGGGGTCGATGGCCTGCTTGGTGCGCCACATCAGCTCGGTCGCCTCGGGGCCCCACTCCAGTTCCAGGAACGGCGCGATGTTGCGGCCGGTGGCGTGCTCGCCCTTGAGGGACCCGTCGAACCGTTCGACCGTGAGCCGGCAGAACTCGTCCATGAAGGCGGCGTAGCGGTCCACGTCCGCCGGATCGGACGCGTCGAAGGCCAGCAGGAAGTGGAGGTTCCCGTGCGCGGCGTGCCCCGCGACGGCAGCGTCGAAGCCGTGCCGCGACTGCAGGGCCAGCAGCGCCTCGCACGCTTCCGCGAGCCGCCCCGGCGGCACCGCGAAATCCTCGGTGATCAGCGTCGTACCGCTGGGACGGGATCCGCCGACCGCCGTCACGAACGCCTTGCGAGCCCTCCAGTAGCCGCCGATCGTCGCGGTGTCGCGGGTGAACGTGTTCGTCACCGACGCGACGGGGGCCACCAGCTCCAGCGACCGGAGCAGCCGCTCCGCCGTCCGCTCCCGGCCCTCCAGAGTCACCCGGTCGGGCGCGCGGAACTCCACCAGCAGCGCCGTCGTGCCCCGGGGCAGCTCCGCCCAGTCGGCGGGCACCCCCTCCACGCTCACGGAGGCACGGAGCGTATGGCCGTCCATCAGCTCGACGGCCAGCGCCCCGGCCTCGGTGAACAGCGGCACGGCCGCCGCCGCGGCCGGCAGGGAGGGGAAGAAGAGCATCGCCGTGGACACCTCGCGGTCCAGGGGCAGGGTGTCGAACACGACCTCGGAGATGAAGCCGAACGTCCCCTGGGACCCGACCATCAGTCCCCGCAGGATCTCGACGGGTGTCGAGCCGTCCAGAAAGGCGTCGAGACGGTAGCCGTTGGTGTTCTTGATCTCGTACTTGGCGCGGATACGGGCCGTCAGCGCCTCGTCGGCCTCGATCTCCGCCTTCAGCGCGAGCAGTTCCTCGCACAGCTTGGGCTCGGCGCGTGCCAGCTCCTCGTCGGCGGCGGGGTCGCCGGTGTCGACGACCGTGCCGCTCGGCAGGACGAAGGAGAGCGAGGAGACGGTCCGGTAGGCGTTGCGGCGGATGCCGGCCGTCATGCCGGACGCGTTGTTCGCGACGACACCGCCGATGGTGCACGCGACGGCGCTCGCCGGGTCGGGACCCAGCACCCGGCCGTACCGGGCGAGCGTGGCGTTGGCCCGGGCGACGGTGGTGCCGGGCAGTACCCGGGCGCGGGCGCCGTCGTCAAGGACCTCGATCCCCGCCCAGTGCCTGCGCACGTCCACCAGGATGTCCTCGCCCTGCGCCTGGCCGTTCAGGCTGGTCCCGGCCGCCCGGAAGACCACCTCGCGGCCCTTGCCGTGCGCGAACGACAGGATCGCCGAGACGTCGTCGATGTCCTCCACGACCACGACCACCTGCGGTACGAACCGGTAGGGGCTGGCGTCCGACGCATATCTCACAAGGTCGGACACGTGCCACAGCACCTTGTCGGGCCCGAGGACCGCGATCAGCTCGTCGCGCAGGCTGCCGGGGGTGCCGCGTGCCAGCAGGTCCGGCACCCGGTCGGGGGAGGGGGCACGCTCCGGGCCCGGGCGGAAGGCGTCCGGCTTGGGCTCCAGCAGCGGCATGTCACGGTCCCCTCGTCGCGGACGCGGGGACGCACGACGGCCTCAGCAGCCGCGCTCCGGCACACCGTCGACCAGAGCGGACAGCAGGCCGCCGAGCACCTCGCGCTGTTCGGCGGTCAATGGAGCCAGGATGTCCTCTGCGGCGGCCCGGCGCGCGCTGCGCAGCTGCCTCAGCGTGGCGCGGCCGGTGTCCGTGAGCTCGATCCGCACCACCCGGCGGTTGGCCGGATCCGGAGCGCGGCGCACGCGTCCGCTCGCCTCCAGGCCGTCCACCAGGCTCGTCACGGCGCGCGGCACGACCTCCAGCCGCTCGGCCAGATCGGCCATGCGCGGTGGCCGGTCGTAGTGCGCCAGGGTGCGCAGCAGCCGGGACTGGGCCGGGGTGATGGCCACGTCGGCGGACTCCAGCTGCCGCTTCTGGCTGCGGTGGATCCGACGGGTCAGCCGCAGCAGCTGCTCGGCCAGCAGTCCGTCGGGGTCGGGGGTGTCCATGGCCGGAATGGTATCAGGAGGATGTTCATTGTGAAGTACGGTAACAGTGAGCTATGCTCTCAAAGGGTCGAGCGGGTCACGCCGTAGGGCGCCTCTGCGGATGCGCCCCTCCGTCCTGACTGTGTCCCGGCTCGCTCCGCCCTCGCGTGCTCTGATCTGATTTGCTCTGATCGGACTTGTGCGCTGTTTGCTGTGTTCTGGCTTGCTCCGTCCTGTCCCGGCCGGGTCGGCTTGATCGGGCCCCGCCCGGGTCGGCTCGGCCGAGCTGCCTCGCTCAGGCGGCCTCGCCCGGGCCGGCTCGCTCACGCGCCATCGCTCGTGTTTTGCCCTCATCATCGAAAGGTGGCCGGTCTGCGCGCCCGCGACGATCGCCGCCGCCGGCCGCGGACGACCGGCCCGCGGGTCCCACCGCGCTCGACCATCGAAGGAGCCCATGCGTATCCACGCAGAGTCCACCTGGACGCCACCACCCGCCGGACCCGACCAGCCACCGGCCCAGATCCGGCGCATCCTGCGCCTCTTCCGGCCCTACCGGGCCCGGCTGGCCCTGGTCGGCCTGCTCGTCGGCGCCTCGTCGCTCGTCTCGGTCGCCTCACCCTTCCTGCTCCGCGAGATCCTCGACACCGCGATCCCGCAGGGCCGCACCGGATTGCTCAGCCTGCTGGCGCTCGGCATGATCCTCACGGCCGTGGTGACCAGTGTCTTCGGCGTGCTCCAGACGCTGATCTCCACGACCGTGGGCCAGCGGGTCATGCACGACCTGCGCACCGCGGTCTACGCCCAGCTCCAGCGCATGCCGCTCGCGTTCTTCACCAGGACCCGGACCGGCGAGGTCCAGTCCCGCATCGCCAACGACATCGGCGGCATGCAGGCCACCGTGACCTCGACCGCGACCTCGCTCGTCTCCAACCTGACCGCCGTCGTGGCCACCGTCGTCGCGATGCTGGCGCTGGACTGGCGGCTCACCGCCGTCTCGCTGCTCCTGCTGCCGCTGTTCGTGTGGATCAGCCGGCGTGTCGGCCGTGAACGCAAGCGGATCACCACCGAGCGGCAGAAGCAGATGGCCGCCATGGCCGCCACCGTCACCGAGTCGCTCTCCGTCAGCGGCATCCTGCTCGGCCGCACCATGGGCCGCGCGGACTCCCTGACCACGTCCTTCGCCGCCGAGTCCGAGCGGCTCGTCGACCTGGAGGTGCGCTCCTCGATGGCCGGCCGGTGGCGGATGTCCACCATCGGCATCGTCATGGCCGCGATGCCCGCCCTGATCTACTGGGCCGCCGGCCTCGCCCTCCAGTCGGGCGGACCCGGCATATCCGTCGGCACGCTCGTCGCCTTCGTCTCGCTCCAGCAGGGCCTGTTCCGCCCGGCGGTGAGCCTGCTCTCGACCGGCGTGGACATCCAGACCTCGCTCGCACTCTTCCAGCGGATCTTCGAGTACCTGGACCTTCCCGTCGACATCACCGAGCCCGAGAAGCCTGTCCGGCTGGAGAAGATCCGTGGGGAGGTCCGCTTCCAGGACGTCGACTTCCGGTACGACGACAAGAGCGGCAGCACGCTCGACGGGATCGATGTGACCGTACCGGCGGGGGGCAGCCTGGCCGTGGTCGGACCCACGGGCTCCGGCAAGTCCACCCTCAGCTATCTGGTGCCCCGGCTCTACGACGTCACCGCGGGCCGGGTCACCCTCGACGGGGTCGACGTGCGGGACCTGGACTTCGGCAGCCTCGCCCGAGCCGTCGGTGTCGTCTCCCAGGAGACGTACCTCTTCCATGCCTCCGTCGCCGACAACCTGCGCTTCGCCCGGCCCGACGCCACGGACGAGGAGATCGAGGCCGCCGCGCGGGCGGCGCAGATCCACGACCACATCGCGTCCCTGCCCGATGGGTACGACACACTGGTGGGCGAGCGCGGGTACCGCTTCTCCGGTGGGGAGAAGCAGCGTCTCGCCATTGCCCGCACCATCCTGCGCGACCCGCCCGTCCTCATCCTCGACGAAGCGACCAGCGCCCTCGACACCCGGACGGAACAGGCGGTGCAGCAGGCGATCGACGCGCTCTCCGCCGGACGCACCACCATCACCATCGCCCACCGGCTCTCCACCATCCGGGACGCTGACGAGATCGTGGTGCTGGACCGAGGACGTATAGCCGAGCGCGGCACCCACGACGAACTGCTGGACCGGGACGGCCGCTACGCCGCGCTGGTGCGCGGTGACGCGGAGCTCGCTCCCGCTGCGCCATGAGCGGGCGCGGCTGACGGCGTCCCTCACGGGGCGCGGCTGCCGAACGGCTTCCGACGGGGCGGAGGCGCCGGGGAGCCGGCCCCCGGCAGGGCGCCAGCCGGCAGGACGCCATCCGGCTGGGCGCGGGTCTACGGGCGTACGCGGGGACGAACGGCGGCGCCGCCGCTCCCGTGGGACGGGGGAGCGGCGGCGCCAGGGACGAGTGTCAGACGAGCCAACCCACGAAGTGGACGACACCGGCGAGCAGGTTGGTGAGGAAGTTCATGGCGGTGCGTTCTCCTTGTGCATCGTGCTGTGTGGGACTGCGCAATCGCGGTCTGCAGCCCTTCGCTTGCGCACCGTAAGCATCCTGCGCGACGGGCGAACGAGTGAGGGAAAGGCGACGCGATCACACGTTCCAGCGAACATCCGATCCCGCGTTCGCGTGTTCGGCGCCGACGTGCCCGTGGTGCGAGCGGTGCCGCACGCGGCCCGGGCCCCGGGTTAGCGTGCCTCCATGGTGAACGAGCCCCCATGGGCCGGCCCCCGGCGCAGGCCCCGTACGACGCGGCGACGCCGCTGGATCCTGGCCCTGGCCGCCGCTGTGGCCGTCGGCGTGGCCGCCGCGGTGCTGGTGCCGTTGTTGCTGGTGAAGGAGCCGCCGGAGAAGCCGAAAACCCTGCTGGTCCCGGAGGGCTGGCGCGCCACACAGGTGTACGCGGCGGTCGACAAGGTCCTCGGCGTACCGGCCGGGACCACGCGGAAGGTGGCCGCCGACGGCGGTCTGCGGCTGCCTGCGGACGCCCAGGGCAACCCCGAGGGCTTCCTCTTCCCGGCCACCTATCCCGTGACCTCCACGACGACTCCGGAGAGCCTGCTGCGGTACATGGTCAGCACGGCCGACCGGCAGCTCGGGGCGGACCGCCTCGCGGCCGGGGCACGGCGCAACGGCGTGAGCCCGTACCAGACGGTGACCATCGCCAGCATCGTGCAGGCCGAGGCCGACACCGCCGAGGACATGGGAAAGGTGGCACGGGTCATCTACAACCGCATCGCCCGGGGCATGGCCCTGCAGATGGACTCGACCCTCAACTACGCGCTCGGCCGCTCCACCCTCGACACCACCCGGTCCGACACCAGGATCGACAGCCCGTACAACACCTACGCGCGCCAGGGGCTGCCGCCGACCCCGATCGCCAACCCCGGCGCACAGGCCGTTCGGGCGGCCGTCGATCCGCCGCCCGGCGACTGGCTGTACTTCGTGACGGTGAAACCGGGGGACACGCGCTTCACCGACAGCTACGCGGAACAGCAACGGAACGTCATGGAGTTCAACGAGAACCGCCGGGCGGCGACGGCCGGCTGACACCTCGGCCCAGGGCCGCCGGTATCCGCTCGGCGGCGCTCGCCCCTCGGCCGGCCGCCTCCGCCGGTCCGTCCGCCACGGGCAGGCCCTTCAGCAGACGCCCGATGTCGTGAACGGCGGTCCTGCCCGCCCGGTTCGCGCCGATCGTCGACGCCGAGGGGCCGTACCCCACCAGATGGACGCGCTCGTCGCGTGCCGCGCGCGTGCCCTCCAGCCTGATGCCGCCACCCGGCTCCCGCAGCCGCAGCGGGGCCAGATGGTCGATCGCGGCCCGGAACCCGGTGGCCCAGAGGATCGCGTCGGCCTCCACCGCGCGCCCGTCGTCCCAGGCCACTCCGGTCGGGGTGATCCGGTCGAACATCGGCTGCCGGTCGAGCACTCCGCGCTCACGGGCGCTTCTGATGGCGTCCGTCAGCGGCAGACCCGTCACGCTCACCACGCTCTGCGGCGGCAGCCCCCGTCGTACGCGCTCCTCCACCAGGGCGACCGCGGCACGCCCCTGCACCTCGCCGAACGGCCCCTCGCGGTAGACCGGTTCCCGGCGGGTCACCCAGGTCGTCCCGGCGGCCACCTCGGCGATCTCCATCAGATGCTGAGTGCCTGATGCCCCGCCGCCGACCACGATCACCCGCAGCCCGGCGAACGCCTCCGGGCCGGGGTAGTCCGCCGTGTGCACCTGCCGGCCGCCGAACGTCTCCTGGCCCGGATAGCGCGGCCAGAACGGCCGGTCCCATGTGCCGGTGGCGTTGATCAGGGCGCGTGTCGTGTACGTCCCCTCGGAGGTCTCGACCCGCAGACGGCCCTCCTCGCCCTCCCGTACCGCGGTGACGTCGACGGGCCGGTGCACCCGCAGGCCGAAGGCGTCCTCGTACCGGGTGAAGTACCCGCCGATCACCTCGGCGGAGGGACGGCTCTCGTCCGCGCCGGTCAGTTCCATGCCGGGCAGGGCGTGCATCCCGTGCACCTTGCCGTACGTCAGCGAGGGCCAACGGAACTGCCATGCCCCGCCGGGGCGCGGTGCGTGGTCGAGGACGACGAAGTCCCGGTCGGGCGCGAAACCGGCGCGCCGCAGGTGATAGGCGGCGGACAGACCCGCCTGGCTGGCACCGATGACGACCACGTCCACGGACCTGTCCCGCACGTCTCGCACCCCAAAGCTGTTCACGTCTCCACCAACCATGGGGCGTGCACGGATCTTCCCCGACGGGGCCGGGTGTACCGGGGGCCAGGGGCCTGGGGGACCGGCCCGGTTCTTCCCTCTTCGACCGGCCCGGACCCTCTTCGGCCGGCCCCGAGCGGGCCCGCACCGGCCCCCAGCCGGTGCGAGCCGGCCCCGAGCGGGCCCGCTCGCACCGGTGACACGCCAGAGCTAGCCGAAGTTCACTCCCTGGGCGAGGGGCAGGTCGTCGGAGTAGTTCACGGTGTTCGTCGCCCGCCGCATATAGGCGCGCCAGGCGTCCGAGCCCGATTCACGGCCGCCGCCGGTCTCCTTCTCCCCGCCGAACGCGCCGCCGATCTCGGCGCCCGAGGTGCCGATGTTGACGTTGGCGATGCCGCAGTCGGAGCCGTCGGCGGCCAGGAACCGTTCGGCCTCGCGCTGGTCGCGGGTGAAAATGCTCGACGACAACCCCTGGGGTACGCCGTTGTGCAGGGCGATCGCCTCGTCGAGCGTGCGATAGGTGAGAACGTAGAGGATCGGGGCGAAGGTCTCCCGGCGTACGACATCGCTCTGCGCGGGCATGCGCACCACCGCGGGCCGCACATAGGCCGCCTCGGGTGCCGCCTCGGCGAGGACGCGCTCCCCGCCCACGAGCACCTTCCCGCCGTCCGCCTGCGCCTGGGCCAGCGCGTCCGCCATCGACCGCCGCGCCCGCCCGTCGATCAGCGGGCCGACCAGTGTGCCCGCGTCGTACGGATCCCCCACCGGCAGCTGCCCGTAGGCGTGCACGACCTTCTCCACCAGCCGGTCCACCACGTCCTCGTGGACGATCAGCCGGCGCAGCGTCGTGCAACGCTGGCCCGCCGTCCCCGCGGCCGAGAAGACGATGCCGCGCACGGCGAGGTCCAGATCGGCCGAGGGGGCGACCACGGCCGCGTTGTTGCCGCCCAGTTCCAGCAGGCAGCGCCCGAACCGCGCGGCGACGCGGGGCGCCACCTCCCGCCCCATCCGCACCGAACCCGTCGCGCTCACCAGCGCCACGCGCGGATCGTCGGCCAGCCGCGCGCCGGTGTCCCGCCAGCCGACGACCAGCCGGTGGACCGCCGAGGGGGCCGCGCAGTCGGCGACGGCGCGGGCCAGCAGCGCGTCGCACGCGAGCGCCGTGAGCGGGGTCGCCTCCGACGGCTTCCACACCACGGTGTCACCGCAGACCAGCGCGACGGCGGTGTTCCACGACCAGACGGCCACCGGGAAGTTGAAGGCGGAGATCACCCCGACGACGCCCAGCGGATGCCAGGTCTCCGACAGCCGGTGACCGGGCCGCTCGGACGCCATGGTCCGCCCGTACAGCTGCCGCGACAGACCGACCGCGAAGTCGCAGATGTCGATCATTTCCTGGACCTCGCCCAGTGCCTCCGAACGGATCTTCCCCGCTTCCGCGGTGACCAGCTCGGCGAGGTCCTCCTTGTGCTCGGTCAGCAGTTCACCGAGCCGCTTGACCAGCGCGCCGCGACTGGGCGCGGGGACCGAGCGCCACTGCCGGAACGCCTCCTCGGCATCCGCGACCGCCGCGTCCACCTCGGCGGGCGGGGAGGCGGGCAGCCGGTACAGGACGCCGCCGGTCACCGGAGTACGGGAGACGATCCCGTCGCCCCCGGCGGCCGTCTCCAGGCCTGCGCCGGCGGTCGCGGCCCGCGGAAGCCGTGCCCCGCAGCGCAGCAGCGCCGCCTCGGCCCGGCCCCGGAGCTCGTCGGTGGTGGGAAGGGACGAGAGAGTCATACGGTCTCCTCGGGAAGGTCGAGAGCGGTCAGGGCCCGCGCCAGCGAGCGTTCCTGCTGTGCGGCGCAGAGGTCGAACGGGTCGTGCACCGGCCGTCCCATCGCCCCCGCCAGCCACTCCTGGTCGTAATGGGCGTCCGGCAGCCCCGCACTCCGGGTGCCGGAGTGGTCGAGGTTCGACTGGAAGATCCCGGCGGCCGACCGGGGGAGGAAGTCCTCGTAGACGATCGGCCGGGCGGCGAGCCAGCCCCCGTCGAGCAGGCCGGCCAGGTCGTGCGGTGGGCGCATGCCGTCGCGCGGCCGGTCCGGGACGGGTTCGTACGTGAAATACGCCTGCCGCCCGACCGCCAGCTCGCGTTCCGTGCGGGGGAAACGGGCCGTCCACACCTCCGCGGGCTCGGCGATCAGGTCGTCGTACAGCGCGCGGCCCGCGCGTGTCAGGGCGATGCCCCGTGCCTCCACCTCGCCGAACCGCACCCGCAGGGAGCCGCGCGTGACCCGGCCGTCCGGCTCGCGGAAGGAGCGGGCCTCGGCGAGTGCCCGGAAGGAGGTCTGGCGCAGCAGCACGGCGGGGCCGTCCCAGCGGGGCGGCCCCTGGATCCGGTCGATCATCGTGACGCCGAGGTCCGACATCCGCCGGTACAGCTCGTCGATGTCGAGCACCCGGGGCGTCAGGTGGTTGATGTGGGTGCTGCCCACCCCGCCGATGTCCGCCGCCACGGCCGACACCCGCTCCAGCTCCGCGTACCAGGCCCGGTCCACCGGCTCCGGGGACAGCTCGAAGGCGGCCACCGCCAGTGTCAGGAAGCGCTCGGCCCGCTCCGGCGGCAGTCCGCCCTCCCGCTCGGCATGTTCCGCCAGCGCCAGCAGTTCGGGCGGGAAGAGGACGCGCCGGGCCAGGAACGCGTCGAGTCGCCCGCTCAGTTCCTCGTCGAAGAACCGCCGATCGCCCGAGGTCAGCAGAGAGGTGAAGACCCGGAAGGGATTGCGGGCCAGTTCCGGCGCTCCGACCGGCCGGAAGGCCGTGGAGACCACGGGTACGGCGCTGGCCGCCGCGTCCCGCAGGTCGTAGAACCCGACCGGCTCCATCCCGAGCGCTGCGAACACCTGTGCCACCTGGCGCAGCTCGCGCGGGGTGCCGACCCGGATGGCACCGTGCCGTTCGGCGGTGACCCGCTCGATGCTTCCCAGCCGCTCCGCCGCGGGCCCGCTCCCGCGGAGCACGTCGTCGTTCACCTGCCCCGCGGCCTCCAGCAGCGTCGTGTACGCCGGGACCTCGGCGCCGTACATGTCGGAGAGCCGACGGGCGAACGCGGCGCGCAGCCGCCAGGTGGGGACCATGGGGGACCTCCGGGGGCGGTCAGATGATGTGGGCCTCGGGGCGTACGCCCGAGGAGGCAGGCCCGTCGAACCGGTCCGCGGCGAGCGGGCCGACGTCGAGGAAGGGCGTCCGGCCGAGGTACAGGTCGCGCACCACCTCGCCGACGGCGGGCGCCTGGAGGAAGCCGTGGCCCGAGAACCCGGTGGCGTACAGGAACCGTCCGGAGCCCGGCGCCTCGCCGATCAGGGCGTTGCGGTCGGGCGTCATCTCGTACAGCCCCGCCCATCCACCCCTCACCGGTACCCCGGCGAGGGCGGGGGCGCGCCGGGCCGCCGCCGCGCGGAAGAGGTCCAGCCACTCCTCGCTGTACTCCCGCGCGAACCCCGGCCGTTCGTCCGGATCCGAGAGGCCGAGGACGAGTCCGCCGGCGCCGTCACCGTGGAAGTACAGGGTGGATCCGTAGTCGAGGGTGAACGGCACCCGAGGGGGCGGCGGGGACAACGGGCCGGTCAGGGCGATCTGTCTGCGCAGCGGTGTGACCGGCAGATCGAGCCCCGCCATCGCGCCGATCTCCCGGGACCAGGCACCCGCCGCGCAGATCACCGTCCCGGTCCGGACGGTCCCCGCGGTGGTGCGCACCGCGCGGACCTCGCCGCCCGACGCGTCGACGCCGGTCACGGCGCAGTGGGTGCGCACCGTGGCGCCGAGGGCCCGCGCGGCGCGCAGATAACCTCCGACCGCGGCGCCGGGCAGGGCGTACCCGTCGGACGGGCACCAGGCGGCGGCCACGATCGAGCCGGGATCGAGGTACGGGCACAGCGCGTGCGCCTCGCGGGGGGAGACGATGCGGCTGGGCACCCCGAGCCCGTTCTGCACCTCCACGCCTTCGCGGAAGGTCTCCAGCTGCTCGTCGTCGGCGAGCAGGAAGAGGTAGCCGACGTCCCGCAGTCCGACATCGGCGCCCGGGCGCTCGGCGAACGCCCGCCACGCCTCCAGGCTGCGCTGCCCGAGACGGATGTTGAGCGGGTCGGAGAACTGGGCACGCACCCCGCCGATCGGTTTGCCCGAGGAGCCGGACGCCGGTGTGTCGCGCTCCACCAGCACGACGTCCGTGACACCTGCCTCGGCCAGATGGAACGCGATGCTCGCGCCGATCACACCACCTCCGACGATCACCACAGCGGCGGAGCGGGGCAGCGGAGCCGTACCGGAAGCAACAGCGTCGGTCGCCATGGGGAGATGGTGACGCGTCCCGGCTCGTCGCGTCCATTGACACTTCCGGCAGTCGATCTTTTAGATCCGCTGCATGGAACTCGGTGGAGCACGGCTGAGGGCTCTGGTCGAACTGGCCCGCTGCGGCACCATGACGGCCGCCGCCGCGGCCCTCGGGTACACGCCCGGCGCGATCTCGCAGCAGATCGCGGCCCTGGAACGCATCGCGGGAGCCCGGCTGATCCGGCCGGTCGGCCGTCGGGTCGAGCTCACCGACGCCGGACACGTCCTGGTCGCCCACGCGGGGCGCATCCTCGCCGCCCAGGCGGAGGCGGCGGCCGCCCTGGAGAACGTCCCCCACCAGATCACGGCCCGGCTGAGGCTCGGGGTGTTCGGGACGGCCGCCGCGGCCTTCCTGCCCCCGGCGCTGTGCTGGCTGCGCGGCCGCCACCCGGGGGTGCGCGTGGTGAGCCAGGAGGTCGACGTCGACCACGCCCACGCCGAGGTCCGCGCCGGGCGGGTCGACCTGGCCCTCGGCCTGGACTACCCGGACGCCCCGCTGGCCAGGGACGGGGAGTCCGAACTGATCCGGCTGCGTTCGGAGCGCTTCGCCCTCGCGGTACCGGCCCGGCCGCCGCTCGCCGGAGCCGCGATGTCCGCTCCAGCGCGGGGCCCGGGAGACGTGACCGTCCGGCCGGCCGGGGCCCCTGCCACGACCGGGCCGTCATGGGTGCCGTCGGCAGCGGGCGGGCTTCCCGCGTCCCTGGGGCTGGCCGACGCCGCCGAGCAGGACTGGATCCTGCCCTCGCCGTCGACCCACTACGGGCGGGCCATCCGCACCGCGTGCCGGAGGGCCGGATTCGAGCCCCGTGTCGCCCACGAGGTCACGGACACGGCGACCTCCCTGGCCATGGTCGGCGCGGGACTGGGCGTGGCACCCGTCACCGAGCTGATGCTGCGCCTGCGTTCGGCCGGCATCACGCCCGTCCCGCTCACCGACCTCGTCGAGCGGCACGTGGTGGTGGCCGTCCGCCGCGGCGCCCGCGCCCGCGCCTCGGTGGAGGCGCTCATCGAGGCCCTGCGCCGCGGAGCCACCGCGTGAGCGCGGGGCCCTGTCCGCGCCTTGCCCGGCCGACGGGCGAGCCGCGCGAGCAGGGCCGGGGAGGACGACGCGAGCAGGGCCGAGTGAACACGAGCAGGGCCGGGGAGGACGACGCGAGCAGGGCCGGGGAAGAAGCGGAACGCATTCCCTCAGGTGTGCGCGTCCCCGGTGGGCCCCTCTGCGAGGCGGTCACTGCCGAGCTCGGTGAGCAGCCGGGAGCGCAGCGCGGCGAACGCCGGATCGGAGGGGGTACGGGGACGGTCGAAACCGATCCGCGTCTGGTACGCGATGCCACCGTCACGCATCACCAGCGCACGGTCCGCGAGCACCAGCGCCTCGTCGACGTCATGGGTGACCAGGAGCACCGTGCAGCGGCGCCGCCGCCACACCTCGGCCATCATCGCCTGGGCGTCGAGCCGGGGCAGGGCACCGAGCGCGCCGAACGGCTCGTCGAGCAGAAGCAGATCGGGCTCGCGCACCAGCGCCCGGGCGAGCGAGACGCGCTGTGCCTCCGCGCCGGACAGCCTTCTCGGCCATGCCCCCGCCCGGTGGCCGAGGCCCACTTCCGCCAGGACCTTCTCGGCGACACTGCGCCCGGGTTTGCCCGGCAGCCCCAGCAGTACGTTGCGCCACACCCGTTTCCACGGCATCAGCTGCGGCGCCTGGGCGGTGACGGCCCGTCGCTTCGGCACCATGACCGTGCCGGTGATGTCGCGGTCGAGCCCCGCGAGAACCCGGAGCAGGGTCGTCTTGCCGGATCCGCTGCGGCCGAGCAGGGCGGTGAACTCCCCCTGGCGCAGGGTCAGATCGAGGCCGTCGATGACGGGCCGGCCATCGAGGGAGCGGTGCAGGCCCCGTACGCACACCACCGTGTCCTCGATCAGTGGCCGATGAAGATCGGTCGCCATGACGGCAGCCTTTCGGGAGTAAGGACGCCGGCGTCGGCGAACAGGCCGGGGAAGGTGCGCGAGACGGGGCGCGGAGGCCGCGCCGGGCCCGTCATCGCGCCGGGCAGTGCGCCGGGCGGCGGGCGCCTCGGGGCGGCGGGGTCACCGGCCCGGGTTCGAGCGGAGGGCGGTCCCGGGATAAGGGGGAGGTGGCCGGCGCGACGCGGTCGGGGGTCATGGCAACTCCATGGGCAGGGAGGCGGGTGCCTCAGCGCCCGTGCACACCGGAGTCACCCGGGCACGGGGTCAAAGGACGCCGGAAAGGAGGAGAGGGGCGCGAGAGCGCCGAAACGACGTCAGCGGCCGCGGCGACACGCGGCGGAGGCCACCCACAGCAGGTCGATGTGACCGCGCGTGGTGAGCAGAGCGGTGAGCGTCATGGCGCCGAACGTAACCACGCCCGTACGGCCGGTCAATGTCGTCTCGTCAGCCGGACACGCCGTCTTGTGATGCGGGCGGGACAGGCGGGGAGGAAGTACGTCACCATGGGGGGATGAGCGCCGCATTCCTCACACGTACGCTGCGGATCACGACCGGAAGGACGGAGGGCATCCACGACCTGACACACGAGTGCGCCTCGTTCCTGCGCGAAGCGGCGGCGGGGCGGGACGGACTGCTGAACATCTTCACGCCTCACGCCACGACCGGAGTGGCCATCATCGAGACCGGCGCCGGGAGCGACGACGACCTGCTCGCGGCCCTGCACGTCCTCCTGCCCGCCGACGACCGCTGGCAGCACCGCCACGGCAGCCCGGGACACGGCCGGGACCATGTGCTCCCCGCCCTGGTCCCGCCGCACGCGACCGTCCCGGTCACCGGCGGAGAGATGGCGCTGGGCACCTGGCAGTCGGTGTGCGTGGTCGACACCAACAAGGACAACCCGGACCGTCAGGTGCGGTTGTCGTTCCTCGGGTGACTCCGGCGCGGCACGACTGCGGGAGCGATGTCCGGCCGCACCCGGTGGGGGGAGGCTCCGGTCTCCGGTCGGGGCCGCGGAGCAGCCCTGTGTGGCGGTACGAGGCGCGAGGAGCGGTCCGGGCGGTCGGCGCCGAGGGGTCCGTACCGGCGCATCGGGCGGTCGCGCCGAGGGACCGTACCGGCGTGCCGGCGCACCGTCGGTGTGTCGAGGAGTCGGTGCCGTACTTCCGGTCCGGGCCCCCGGACATGACGAAACCGGGTCGTACGAGGAGCCTCTGACCGCCCGTCATCATCCGGCGCGGGCCTGGGAGTATGAGGGGTCACCGCTGCCTCACCTCCTGGAGTACGACATGACGCGTCACCACCTCGTGTCCGCGGCCGGAGGGCTCCGCCGGTCCTGCCTGTGACGCGCAGGCCATCACGGACACGCCCATCCGCTCTTCCGTGCTGCCCCCCGCCGCCCGGCCGCCGAACCCTCTACGCCCCCCATTCCCCGCGACCCCGGAGACACCGCCATGCCACGCGTCCTCCTCGTCGAAGACGACCCCTCCGTGCGCGAGGGCGTCGGGATCGGGTTGCGCCGGTGCGGGCACGATGTTCTCGCCGTCGCGACCGGCGAGGCCGGTATGGAGGCACTGCATGCCTTTCGCCCCGGCATCCTGCTGCTCGACCTGATGCTGCCCGCCATGAGCGGCGTCCAGGTGTGTCACCGCGTACGCGAGACCAGCCAGATACCGATCATCATGCTGACCGCGCGCGGCGACGACGTCGACATCGTCGTCGGTCTGGAGGCGGGTGCGGACGACTACATCGTCAAGCCCGCCCGCACCGAGGTCATCGAGGCCCGCATACGCGCCGTGCTGCGCCGCATCGAAAGTCCGGTCGGCGCGAGGCCCGCCGTTGAGCACCACGGTGAACTCGACATCGACCGCGCCGGTCACACCGTCCTCAAGTCGGGCGACCCGGTCGCCCTCGCACCCTCCGAACTGAGGCTGTTGCTGCACCTGTCCGCGGCGCCGGAACAGGTCTTCAGCAGACAGCTGCTCCTGGAAGAGGTCTGGGAGCACAGCTACCACAGCGACGTCCGTCTGGTGGACGCCTGCGTGCGCCGGCTGCGCGCCAAGATCGAGGATCCGTCCGGCGACCCTCGGTACATCCAGACCCTTCGGGGCTTCGGATACCGCTTCGGTCCGCTGTGAGGATGTCCGGAGCGACCGCCGCGTTCGGGCTGCGCACCCGGCTGGTGATCGCGTTCCTGCTGGTGGCCGCTGTCAGCGCCGTCACGACCGCCGCGCTGACCTACCGGGCGGCGCGCAGCGCGGTCCTCGTGCGTGCGCAGGACACGGCCGTCGCCTCCTTCCGCGAGGAGGTCGAGCAGTTCGCCCCCAGCCTGCCCCTGGACCCGGATTCACTGCGGTGGTACCTCTACGACATCGCGGCGCGCGCCAAACCCCATCCCTGGATCGTCTTCGCCGAGTACGGGTCGCTGCGCGCCTCATCGGGTGACAAGCCCGTCTCCGGTGTTCTGACCGAGGAGCTGCGCCGCACCGCGCTCACTTCGCCGCACGGCAGCTTCGAGCGGGTCGTCAAGGACGGAAGGGCGTATCTGACGATCGGGATGCCGGTGATGACGCGAGTCGTCGCCGGCGGCGACGCGGTGCCCAGTGGCCTGGTGCTCTTCGCCGTGATGCCCATGACCAACGAGGAGGTGGACATCGACGCACTGGTGTCCGCCGCCCGGGACGGCGCGCTGCCAGGACTGGCCGTGGCCCTGGTGCCCGCACTGCTCGCGGCGCGCAGCGTGCTCCGCCCTGTCCGTGAACTGCGGCGTGCCACCACGTCCATGGGCGGCGGGCGGCTCGACACGCGTATCCCCGTACACGGCCGGGACGAGATGGCCGACCTGGCGCGGACGTTCAACGAGTCGGCAGCCCGCCTCGAACGCTCCGTGCAGGAGTTGCGGGACGCCGGGGCGCGGGCCCGGCGCTTCGCCTCGGACGTCTCGCACGAGTTGCGCACCCCCCTCGCCGGTATGCTCGCCGTCACGGACGTGGTGGACGAGGACGCCGGGACGCTCGCCCCGGACACGGCTCGGGCGGTGCGCCTGATCAGCGCCGAGACCGGAAAACTGGCCGTACTGGTGGAGGATCTGATGGAGATCTCCCGCTTCGACGCCCGCGCGGCGGAGCTCAACACCGACGAGGTGGACGCGGGAGAGGCCGTGCGCAGGACCCTGTCCGGCAGGCAGTGGCTCGGCCGGATCCGCGCGGAGCTGCCCGACGGCGTCCGCATCCGTCTCGACCCGCGCCGCTTCGACGTCATCGTGGCCAACCTGGTCGGCAACGCCCTTCGCCACGGTGCCGAACCGGTCACGGTGCGGCTGTCGGCGCACGGGGACGTGCTGATCACCGAGGTGCGCGACAGCGGCCCCGGGATCGCGCCGGACGCGCTGCCGCACATCTTCGACCGTTTCTACAAGGCGGAGGCCGCGCGTTCCCGCTCGGCGGGCAGCGGCCTGGGGCTTGCGATCACGGCGGAGAACGTACAGCTGCACGGCGGCACGATCCGCGCGGAGAACGCGCCCGGCGGCGGAGCCCTGTTCACCGTGGAACTGCCCTTCGGCGGGCCCGCGTCCGGGTGCGGCGAGCCGGACGGCCCGTCGCCCGCGCGGGGTGGCACGGTGCCGGCGGAGGGCCGCGACCGGACGGAGCGCAAGGGGTGAGGAAGCCGGCGCCCCGTGCGCGTCGAGCGGTCCGGCTCGCCGCGCTGATGGCGCTCGCCGGGGGCACGCTCGCGGGCTGCGGCATCCAGGAGACGGCCGTGATCGAGGCCGGTGGCCCGGCCGTCGCCGACCTGCTTCCCCCGCGCGAGGGACGTGTGCTGTTGTTCTTCTTCTCCCCCGACGGTGAACTGCTGCCCGTGCCACGGACCGTCGAAGCACCGTGGCAGAGCGGTGTCGCCGGCTCCGTCGGTCCGGACGACCCGTCGGCTCGCCCGGACGGGTCGCAGGAACGGGACGGCCTCGGCGGTTCGCCGTCGGCGGGTACGGAGATGAGCGGGGCCGTCTCTCCACTCGCGGCCGTCACCGCCCTGTTCGCGGGGCCGGACAAGGCCGAAACACGGGCCGGGTTCCGCAACGCTCCGTCGCTGCCCCGCGCGGCGTCCGCCGTGGACCGGGTCGTGCCGGGCGGCCTCGACGTCGAGGTGAAGCTGCGTCTGCGGGTGACAGGGCTGACGTCCTCAGCCCGCGACCAGATCGTCTGCACGGCGGCGTACGCGGCGCAGGCGCGGGGGGCCGTGTCCGTCAGTCTGGTCGGGCAGGAAGGACGCCTCGCGCCGGCCGAGTGCCCCGTTCGCGCGGTGCCGGTGCCGGCACGCTGACCCCCGGCACAGGACACGCGGACGGCTCGTCACCGGTCAGGAGGCCAGGACCGGCTCACGCCCCGGGGGTGCCGTCGACCACGGCCGCCCGGGACGGCGCCCGGCCGTCCGACGGACCCGGGGCGCCCCGCCGCCGACAGCGGCGGGGCACGGCCCCGGCGGAAGCGAGGCGCCCCGGCGGGCCCGCACGGAAGACAGCGGCCCGCCGGAACATCCGTCCCGGCGGGCCTCTCCCGTCGACTCACCAGGGGCCGTGGCCCGGCCGTCGGAGCCTCACCGGCCGCGCGCCGCCGACGGGTTCCCGCCCGCGGCGCCTCACCGGCCGAGGAAGGCGTCGTGGATCGTGACCGTCGACCGGTTGTCGTCCTTGTCCGTGACGACTGCCTTCAGCGAGATCGCCTTGCCCTTCTCCGGGGCGCGTACCGTGATCCTGTCCGCCCTGACCGGCACGGGCAGCCACGTCGCGCCGTCGTACGACACCAGGACTTGCAGGGTCTTCAGCTGCGCGCCGGCCGCCGCGCCCTGCACCTCGACGGGGAAGGTCTGCTTGCTGCCCGCCGGCACAGTGGAGTCCAACGCGAGCTGCGGCAGGAAGCGGACCGTGGAGACCGGGAGCGTGGTCGGGCTCTCGGTGCGGGCCGAGTCGAAGGTCCACGAGGCGTCGATCCGGGTCCCGGCGCGGTTGATCGTCGGATTCCGGCGGATCGTGGTCGACACCGTGTAGGCGGCGGGTTCCGACGGCAGCGCGAAGGGCTCCTGGTCGATGGCGGCGTCCTTCGTCACGTACAGCTCGCCGTTGCGGTGGATGGTCGTGCTCGCAGCCGAGTACTGGGCGAACCCGGAATGGCCCGAACCGTCACTGACCAGTGGCAACGCGCCGTAGATGTCGTCGCCGTCGCGCACGATCCCGTCGTTCGCGTTCAACCGCGGCCCCACCACACCGACGTTGAAGGTCTCGGTGTGGGTCGTCCCCGCCGTGAACCGCTGCGGCCCGTCGAGCTCGTACGCCGAGTCGAAGCCCCGGTAGCCCGTCGGGTCCGCCTCGCCCAGAACACCCGCGACGATGTTCCAGGCGGCCCCGTCGGCCGTGGACAGATAGACATGGCGCGTGCCCGGTGCCGGCTGCACGGAGTAGGGGGCCTCGACGCCGCCTCCGTAGTCCAGCACGCCGTGCGCCGCGAGGGCGCCCTCACGGCCGGGTACGGACGACCCGATCCTCGCCTTCACCAGGGCCATGTCCTTGAGGGCGTAGGTCTTGCTGTAGCCGGTCGCCAGCTCCCTGACCGGGCCGCCGGTGAGGACGTTGTATTCGGTGGTGCCCCGCTCCCAGTGCGCGGACCACTGCTGGGCAAGGGCACCCTCGTCCATCGTGGGGCCCTGGTACGCGGTGCGCAGGTTGTCGAAGCTGCTGAACTCGCCCCCCTCGATGAGGAAGGTCTCGGGTGTGCTCAGGGTGTACATCATCCCGGCGCGCGTGGGGCGCGCGGCCGCGTCCGGCACCTTGAAGGTCACGGGCCGGGTGGTCCGGGCGTCGAGGGTGACAGTGGTGGGACCGGTCACCGAGAGCTCCGGATTGTTGATCAGATCGGCTCCCTTCCTGGGGGCCGCGGGGTCGACCAGCATGTCGGCAGCGAGGCTGTAGGTACCACGCGGCAGCCGGACCGTGGTGGAGCCCGACGACAGGTCCGGGAAGAAGCGCAGGCCCGCGGCGGACTCGCGATAGCCCTTCAGGTCGGCCTGCCAGGTGGTGCTGGCGGCACCGTCCCGTCCGATGGTCTTGAAGGTGACGTCGTACGACTCGCTCTCACGCTCCACCGCCACCGCGGTGCGCACGTTTTGGCCGCCCCCGGACGCGACGACCGTGGCCGAGTACGAGCCGTCGACCGTACCGCCGAGCCGGGTGTCGGCCGTCAGGTCCACGGCGGCGGCGCCGCCCGCCGGGACCGTGATCCGCTGCGCCCCGAGGGTGAAGAACCCGGCCGGGGCGGGCTGCCCGTCCCCGCCGGTGGGCGCCGCCAGCGACAGGTCCAGCGTCACGTCGGCGGTGCCGTTGTTCCGGTACCTCACCTGCTTGGTGACGGGTGTGTCGTCGGTGTGGGGCCACTGCTGGGTGCCCAGGCCGACCGAGCCCGGTTCGGAGACGAGCGTCTGGTCGATCGCCTTGTCGACGGCGAGCCGGCCCGCGCCCTGCTGGAAGACCGAGTGGGAGCCGCCCTTGGCCGAGCCCGTCAGGACAGCCTTGATCTGTGCGCCCGTCCAGGTGGGGTTCTTCTGCTTGAGCAGCGCAGCGGCGCCCGCGACGTGCGGGGTCGCCATCGACGTACCGCTCTGGCTGATGTAGCCGGGAGGGTTCTGGCCAGGGACGCCGGCCGCCGCGGCCGCCGTGATCTCCACGCCCGGCGCCGTGATGTCGGGCTTGACGGCCCCGTCCCCGGTACGGGGCCCGACGCCGGAGAAGTCGGCGATCAGGTCGTCGTCGTCGACGGCGCCCACCGTCAGGGCCGCGTCGGCGCTGCCCGGCGACGCGACCGTGCCCCGCCCCGGCCCGCTGTTGCCCGCGGCTATCGCGAACAGGACGCCCTTCTCCGCGGAGACCTGGTTGACCTGGGCTTCCAGCGGGTCGATCCCAAGGGTGTCGGTGCTGCCCAGGCTCATGTTGATGATGTCGGCGCCCTGGGCGACAGCCCAGTCGACACCCGCGAGGATGCCCGAGTCGTCACCGACCCCCCGGTCGTCCAGCACCTTGGCGTTGATCAACTGTGCAGCGGGCGCCACGCCTTTGAAGCGGGCGTCCTTCGCCCCCGTACCGGCCGCGACAGAGGCCACATGCGTGCCGTGTCCGACCCGGTCCCGGGCGTCCGGGGAGCCACTGAAGTTCCGCTCCGCCACCACCCGGCCCGTCAGATCCGGGTGGGTGGCGTCGATCCCGGTGTCCACGACGGCGATCTTCACACCGGTGCCGTCGTACGAGCGGGCCCAGGCCGCCGGGGCGCCGATCCGGCCGGTGCTGCGGTCGAGCGATGCCTTCCGTACGCCGTCCAGCCAGATCCGCGCGATGCCGGAGGTCATGGCAGCCGAACCGTCGTCCTGCTGACGGGTGAGGGCGTCCCACAGGGAGGCCGCGCTGTCGGTGGTGCTGGTGACGGCGTCGGCGTCGAGGGCCGGCAGAGTCCGCCGGACGGTGGTGCCGTCGGAGGACCGCACCTCGGCGCGGGCGGACCCGGCCGCCGGTCCCCGGTAGCCGACGATCACCTTGAGCCCGGCCCGGCCGGCCTTGCCGGCCTCCGGCCGGGAGAGTGCGGTGATGTCGAACAGCCGCTGGTCCAGCGTGCCTTCGGCGATCAGCCGCCGGGCGTCACGAGGGATCACATAGGTACGGCCGTCGTGGGTCCGGGTGAAGAAGGGGATGTCCTCCCGGCCCTTCGCCCGCTGGATGCCGCCGACCCGGCCACGGGAGTCAAGGAGGACCCGGTCACCGGTGATCAGGGTGACGCTGTGCGCGGCCCTGTCGGCCGGCCGCGAGTCCTTGGCGGCGACCGGGGACGCCGTGTCCGGGCCGCTGGTCCCCGCCGATGCCGCGCCGGTCATGCCCGCCGTCAGGGCGACGGCGGCCGCAGCGACGACGGCGTACGCCTTCTTTGGTCGTTTACGCAAGATTGCCCCTGCTCAGGAGTGGATCGGGCGGGCGAAGGCCCGGCCCGCACGGGGCGAGTTCGCATACGTGTACGGGCCCCGGGTTCCGAAGTATTCCGGGGTCGCTCGGACGCACTCAATGATCGTTGTGTAACAGCCGTCCGGGACGAACGGGCCCGTCAGGGAAGGCGTACGGCTCGTCGGCGACGGAGCTGACGCACGGGTCGCCGACGAGGACGGCCCGGACCGTCGGGCGCGGTTGTCGTTCCTCGGACAGCAACGTCGACGGCAGCGGCGGCAGCGGCGGCGGAGGCCGGAGAGACGGGGAAAGTGGGAGAGACGGGGGAGGCGGGAGGGACGGCAGCGGCGGGTGGCGTGAGGCGGACGGGCGTGGGTCACTCCCGCGCCGCCTCGCGGGTGTCCCGCAGCGCGGTACGCACCGACCAGATCACCGACACCAGCGGTACCGCGACCACGGCCCCCACGACTCCGGCGGCGATCGCCCCGGCGATCACCGAGATCGCCACCACCAGGGGGTGCAGCCGTACGGCCCAGCTCATCACGAGCGGGTGCAGGACATGGCCCTCGATCTGCCCGATGACCACGATCAGGGCGACCACGATCCCCGCCACGAGCGGCCCCTCCGACGCGAGTGCCACCACGGCGGCTACCGCGAGCGCGACCGGTGAGCCGATCAGGGGGACGAACGCCGCCAGGAACTCCAGCAGCGCCAGCGGGAGGGCCAGCGGCACCCCGAGGAGCCAGAGCGCCAGGCCCACGAGGATCGCGTTCGTCGCGGCCACCAGCACGATGCCGTGCGTGTAGCCGGTGAAGGTGCGCCAGGCGGCACGTCCGCCGATCCCCAGACGGTCCCGCATCCGGGAGGGCGACTGGTCCTGGAGCCACGCCCACTGACGGTCTCCCGAGTGGATGAAGAACACCGAGCAGAACAGTGCCAGGGCCAGGGTGGTGAAGACCTCCACGAGGTGGCTCGCCCCGCTCAGCGCCTCACTGGCCAGGGTCGAGCGATGGCTGGACAGGAACTGCCCGATCCTGGTCTGGACATCGGAGAGCGCATCCGCGTTCAGCCGGAAAGGCGGCCGTTGCAGCCACTGCTCGATCCGGTCGACGCCGTCCCGGAACTCACGCACCAGTGTCGCGCGCTCGCCCGCCACCGCCTCGCCCACCAGCGCGAGCAGCCCGAGGACGAGCACGACGCTCCCGATGAGCGTCAGGGCGACGGCCACCGGGCGGGGCAGTACGCGGGCCGCCACGTCGGCGGGGGGCCGCAGCAGCGCGGTGATCACCAGACCGAGGAAGATGGCCACGCCGATCTCGTGGAAGCGCCCGAGGAGGGCGAAGACGGCGTACACGGCCGTTCCCACGGCGAGCAGGCGCCACGCGTACGCGGCGGCCGTGCGAAGGAACGGAGACACCGGCGCAGGGGTGGGTGGCTGCATGGCCATCGACGTACCACCGTGGGGCCGGCCGCCCACGCGCACGGCCCGGCATTCCCCCGGCCTGGGGTCCGGACGGGCGAATGCGGGGACCCGGCCGGGCCCGTCGGGAGACGTCCGGCCACTCGTACGGGCGCGAGACGCCGCTGCCCGGTCGGCGGCCGGGCAGCGGGCGGCCCGGTCGCTATCCGGCCCGGCGCTCCTCCAGCGGGGAGCGGTGGGTGAGCGGTTCGCGCAGGCCCAGGTGTTCGCGCAGGGTGGTGCCGGAGTAGGAGGCGCGGTAGGCGCCGCGCTCCTGGAGCTCCGGGATCAGCAGGTCGACGACGTCGTCGAGTCCGTCGGGCACGAGGTAGGGCGAGAGGTTGAAGCCGTCGATGGCGCCGTGCCGGGCGAAGTGGATGAACTTCTCCGCCAGGCCGGCCGGCGTACCCACGTGTCCGTGCTGCGGGCCGAGCTCGATGACCGTCTCGCGCAGGGACCAGCCGTTGGCCTCGGCCTTCTCCCGCCAGGTGGCCACGACCGCGTGCGGATCGGCGACCCGGCGGTTGCCGAAGGATCCGGTGTTCTCCACCACGACGGGATCCTCCGCGGGGAGGGGACCGTCCGCGTCCCGGTCGGAGAGGTCGATGTTCCACAGCAGCCCCGCGATGCCCAGCGCGGTCGCCGGGGTGACCTGCTGGAGGCGTACCCAGCGGGCCTTCTCCTCCGCCTCCTTCTCGGTGGCACCGATGATCACCTCGGTGCCGGGCAGGATCCGCAGGTCGTCCTCAGGCCGGCCCGCGGCCCGCAGACGGCGTCTGACGTCCTGGGCGAAGGCCAGCGCGTCGTCGAAGTCGGTCCCGTGGGCGGAGAAGATGACATCGGCGTTGCGGGCGGCGAAGTCGCGGCCTTCGGCCGAGTCACCCGCCTGGAAGATCACCGGATGGCCCTGGGCGCTGCGCGGCAGGGTCGGGACGAGATCGACGTCGAAGTGTTCGCCCCGGGTCCGCACCCGGCTCACCGCGCCCGGCGCGGACCATGAGGCGGCGTCGGCCGAGGTGGCGGCGGCCCCATCGGCCCAGCTGTCCCAGATCGCCCGGGCGGTGCCGAGGAACTCCTCGGCACGGCGGTAGCGGTCGGCGTGGTCGAGGTAGCCGCCGCGGCGGAAGTTGGCGCCGGTCCAGGCGTTGTCCGTGGTGACGACGTTCCAGCCGGCGCGGCCCCCGGAGAGCAGGTCGAGCCCGCCGAGGCGGCGGGCGAGGTCGGCCGGCTCGTTGAAGGTGGTGTTGGAGGTGCTGACCAGGCCGATGCGATCGGTGACGGCGGCCAGCGCGGCGAGCTGGGTGATGGCGTCGGGCCTGCCCGCGACGTCCAGGTCGTGTATGAGCCCGCCCACTTCGCGCAGACGCAGCCCCTCGCCGAGGAAGAACGCGTCGAAGAGACCGCGCTCGGCCGTCTGCGCGACCTTGCGGTACGACGCGGGGTCGATCTGCGAGCCGCTCGAAGGGTCCGACCAGATCGTCCAGTGGTTGACGCCCTGGAAGAACACGCCGAAGTGCAGCTGGGCGTCGGGACGGGGCACGTCACCGGGGTCGGTGCGGGTCATCGGGTCTCCTCCGGGACGGCGGTGGCGACGGCGTCGGCAGCGGTGGTCGTGTGAGCCGTGGTCGCACCGGCGGCGACAGCGGCGGTGGCAGGGGCGGGCGCAGTGGCATGTGCGGCGGCGGAGGAAGCGGCGAAGCGGCTGTCGGGCCGGGGCAGGCCCAGTGTGGTCCGCAGCGAGGAGCCCGCCGTGGGCCGGGCGGCGAGCCTGCGGCCCAACAGGTCGGGCAGGACGAGACGGGAGAGCACGGGCAGGTCCTCGTCCAGTACCAGCGGATGCAGCCGCACCCCGTCCACGTACCGGCCCAACTCGGCCAGCAGCGCGACCAGTTCCCCGGCGGAGCCGGTGTGACGGAGCCTGCCCCGGTCGCGCCAGGGCGCGTACCGTTCCAGGTCGGCGACCCGTTCCCGGGCGGTGTGTCGCGGGGTGTCCAGGGCGACCTCCACCTCCGCGAAGGTGAGCGGCGTGCCGGAGGCGGAGGCCGCGGCGCGCACGGCCGCGGTGTCGTGGCCGCCGACCAGGGCCACGTCGAGCTGCTCGGGCGGTACGAGGCCGTGCTCGGCGAGTACGACGAGCTGGCCCTGGGGCGGACGCGGCACGATCGCCGGACCCTTGACGGCGAAGGTCTCGCCGGTGAAGTCGACGTAGTGCAGCCGGTCGCGATCGAGGTAGCGGCTGGTGGCGACCGAACGGATCACCGCGTCGTCCTCCCACGAGTCCCACAGGTCACGGGAGACGCGCACCGAGTCCCGGGCCTCCCGGCTGCGGGCGGCGGCACCCTCCACGAGGGGACGGCCCCAGGCGCGTGCGGCCTCGTCGCTCTCCTCGGCGGTCACGACCCAGCCCGCCCGGCCGGCCGCGATGTGGTCGAGCGAGGCGAGCTGCGAGGAGACGTGGAACGGCTCGGCGTACGTCGTGGGCACGATCGGCGCGACGCCCAGGACGCTGGTCGACGCCGCGATGAAGGCGGCGCGCTCCACCGAGCCGATGCGCCCCACGACGCCGGTCCCGCTGTCGGGGGGCAGCAGACTGTCGTCCAGGGTGACGAGGGTGAAGCCGGCGTTCTCCGCGGCCGAGGCGACACGCGCCACATGGCGTGGGCTCAGCAGCCGGTCGGGCGCGTGCGCGGCGTGGCGCCACGCGGCCGGATGGGCACCGTCGCCGTCGATCTCGACGGCCAGGTGCAGGGCAGGGGTGGGCATGGGAATCCTTCCGAGGGCACGACGGGGCCGTCGGCGCGGGGTGCCGACGGGCGATCAGATGCGCGTGGAAGGACAGATGGCTGAGGAGGTCCGGCAGTAGTCGACGTGCCGACGGCTGATCAGCCTCGTGCCCGCGCGGACACCGAGGGGCGCCGCAGTCGGTGCGTACACGAGTGCCTCCACGGAGAGGAAGAGATCAGCTCACCTTAGGCGGCGCCACGGCGACACTGTCAAGGTCTGCCGGTGAGGAGTCGCCGGTCCGCTCCCGCCGGGCGGGCCGCCGAGGGGCGGGAGCCCGGCAGGAGCCTGATCAGAGCCGCTGCGAAGGATTCTGAAGACCCGTCACATACGCGTGGGCCGCCTGCGCCGTGAACTCGTCCTGACCTCCCGGGAACAGCAGCCCCGCCCGGCGGAACGCCGGGTCGTCCGCCGTCCCCGCCACGTACGGGACGGCCACACACCGCATTCCGGCGGCGTGCGCGGCGGCCGCCCCGGGCGGTGCGTCCTCCAGGACCACACAGTCGGCCGGCTCGGCGCCCAGCCGTCGCGCGGCCTCCAGGAAGACGTCGGGTTCGGGCTTGCCGCGCTCGACCTCCTCGGCCGAGACCCGCACGGGGAGATACGCGTCCAGCCCGGTACCGGCCAGGACCGCCTCGATCGCCGCCCGGGAGGAGCCTGACGCCACCGCCATCGGCACGCCCTCCCCGTGCAGCCGCTCCACGAAGGTCCGCATCTGCGGGAACACCTCGGTCGCCGCGCGGGCCAACTCCAGATAGTGACGGTTCTTGCCGGCCAGCAGTTCGTCGAGGGGCGCCCCGATCCCGTACTCCTTCTTGAGGGCGGCCAGTGTCTCGCGGGTGCCGATGCCGATGAAGTCCGTATGGCGTTCCCAGCTGAAACCCGTCACACCGTAGTGCTCCAGCAGCCGGCGACCCGCCTCGTAGTAGTTCGGTTCGCTGTCCACCAGCGTCCCGTCGAGATCGAAGATGACCGCGGTCCGTGAGGCTCTCATGGGGTCCAGCATGCCAAGGCGTGTCTCAGCGCCGGACGCCGGAGGCCCGGCCCACCGCCTCGACCAGCGGCAGCAGCCGGTGGGGCACCCGCTCGCGCAGCGCCATCTCCGTCCGTGTGCGCACCACCCCCGGCAGCTGGATCAGCTGCTGGATCACATCCTCCAGATGGCCGTTGTCCCGGGCGACCACCCTGGTCAGCAGGTCACCGCCGCCGGTGATCGAGAACGCCTCGACGATCTCGGGCACGGCGGCGAGCGCGTCACCCACCTCGTCCAGGTGCCCCTGGGTGACCTCGATGTGGACGAAGGCGAGCACCGGATGTCCGAGCGCGGCGGGCGAGAGCACCGGGCCGGTGCTGGTGATCACGCCCTCCCGCTCCAGCCGGTCGAGCCGCGCCTGGAGCGTGCCGCGCGCGATGCCGAGGATCCGGGCGTACTCCCGCACGCTCGTGCGCGGCTGCTCGATCAGCAGCCGCAGGATCCGGGTGTCGAGCTCGTCCACGGCCATGGTCCGTTGGCCCCCTTCTGGCTGAAGAATCCTCGCTCCGACTGTACCAATGGCCCATCGCCTCCTGCGCCGGTTGAGCCACTGGGCGGACTGATGCTTTCCTCTTGGGGTAGATGGCGCTGCGCAGCGCCGGGGCGGCGAGGGAGCCGGACCGGACCCGCGGCGCCTTTGCCATGTCAGGACGAGAAGCGTGAAGAGGCCGAGGGACCCGGAGAACGGGTCCCGCGCGGCATCCGCAGGGCGAGGGGGGCGGGACGGCCGTCATGAAGAGCGTCAAGAAAATGTTCACGGCTCCGGATCCGGGTCGGGTGCGTCTGCGCGTCTCCCTCCGGGCCGTGGTGGGCGTGGGTCTCGCGGTGGCGGCGGCCGAGACCGCGGGGCTGTCCCTCACCGCCTCCATCACCGGAGGTCTCGCCGCCCTGCTCGCCCTGTTCACCGTCGGCGACCCGACGGTCCGCCGCCAGGCCGTCACCACCGCGCTGCTTCCGGCCGTCGGCTTCCCGGTACTGGCCCTGGCGACCGTGCTGCACGGGGTGCCGGCGCTGCGTGACGCCTCCTGGCTGGCGGTCGTCTTCTGCGGCGTGTACGCCCGGCGCTGGGGGCCGCGCGGGCACGCGCTGGGCATCTTCGCGTTCATGATGTTCTTCGTCACCCAGTTCCTGCACGCCGTCCCCGCGCAGCTGCCGGAGCTGTACGGTGCGGTCGCCCTGGCCGTCGTCTCGTCCTCCGTCGTCCGCTTCGGACTGTGGTGCGTCGAGCGCACCTCGCCCCCGCCCGCGGTGCCCGCCCCGCTGCCCGGCACGGGACTGGCCCGCCCCACCACCCGACAGGCGTTCCAGGCGGTGGCGGCCTGCGGGTTCGCGCTCGCGGCGGGTCAGCTGCTCTCCCACGAGCGCTGGTACTGGGCGGTCGGCACCGCGTGGTGGATCTTCGTCAACACCGCGTCGCGCGGCGAGACCCTCGTCCGGGGCTTCCGCCGGGTCGTGGGCACCGTCACCGGCATCGCGGCCGGCCTGCTGATCGCCGTCCCGCTGGGCGGGGCGCCCGGCCCGACCGCGGCCCTCGTCGGCGTCTGCGTCTTCGGCATCTTCTACACGGCCGCCCCCTCCTACAGCTGGATGATGTTCTTCGTCACGGTGATGGCGGGGCTGCTGTACGGGCTGCTCGGCGTGCTGCACCCCGGCCTGCTGCTCCTGCGCTTCGAGGAGACGGCGGCCGGCGCCGTGGGCGCGGCCCTCGGCGTCGCGCTGATCCTTCCCGTCACGACGCACGCCGCCACCGACGCCTGGATCCAGCGCGCCCTGCACTGCGTCCACGGCTGCACGACCGCCGCCGCGCGCAGGCTGGCCGGCGACCCGGACGCCGATCCGGCGCCCCTGGCGGCCGAGCTGGAGCTGCTGCTGGGCCGCGTACGGCTCTCGCTCGCCCCGCTGGTGCATCCGCTCAGCCCGCTGCGGGCCCGCAAGGCCCGCGCCCGCCAGGTCATCGTCCTGCTCGACGCCTGCGCCCGTGAGGTGCGCGGGCTGGCCTCCGTGGCCGCCGACCCGGACGCCTCGCACGACGCCCGTCTGGCCGCGGCCTGCTGGCGCGTCGAGGCGGCCGTGCACGCCCTGGTGGCACCCGGCGCCCCCGCCCGTCCGCAACCCGACTCGGTACCGGTCGCCCACCACCCCGGCGCCGAGGCCGCGCTCAGCCACCTGCACGGTCTGGAGAAGGCCCTGGCGGGACTCGCGGCCCCGCTCCGCAGCCCCACCCGCGCTCCTCTGACCGCCACCGCCCCCTTGGTCTAGACCTGCTACGGTCGGCCGCACACCGGAGCGGCGGCGAGAGGGGCGTGCGGGAGTGACGGACAACGCGGCGGGGGAGCGGGACCCGGGCGGCGGGCGGGCCTTCATCGGCTCGTTCACCTCGGCGGGCGGACGTGGAGTGGTCGCGGCGGACGTGGACCGCGAAACGGGCGCCCTGACGGTGACCGGGGCGACGGACGCGGTGGCCGACCCGTCGTTCCTCGCCCCCGCGACGGACCGTGCCGTGCTCTACGCGGTCTCCGAGACGGAGGCGGGCGCCGTCGCGGCCTTCGACACCAGCGGCCCCGCCCCCCGGCTCATCGGCGCTCCGGTCCCGGTGCGCGGCGCGGGCCCCGCCCACCTGACGATCGCCTCGGGGCACGTGCTGACGGCCGACTACGGCTCCGGCGGCGTCACCGTACTGCCCCTCGGCCCCGACGGCGTTCCGCGCGCCGCCACCGACGCGCTGCGGCACCGGGGCTCCGGGCCCGACCCCGACCGTCAGGCCGGACCGCACGCCCACCAGGTGCTGCCCGACCCCAGCGGCCGCTGGGTGCTCAGCGTGGACCTGGGCACCGACTCCGTACGCGTCTGCGCGCTCGACCCCGCCACGGGGCGGCTCACGCAACACGGGGAAACCGCGCTGCCGCCCGGCTCCGGCCCCCGCCACCTGGCTTTCCACCCCTCGGGCGGCCATGTCTACGTGCTCTGCGAGCTGGAGCCCACGCTCTACGTCTGCCGCTGGGACGCGCACACCGGCGGCCTCGATGCCGTGGCCGGTACGTCCGTCCTGCCGAGCGGGGCCGAGACGGCCGGGCGGTACCCCTCCGGGCTCGTCGTCGCGCCCGACGGCCGGTGCGTGTGGGCCGCCGTCCGCGGATCCGACGCCATCGCCGTCCTGCGGCTCGACGGGCCGGACGAAAAGCCTTTCCTGACCTCGACGGTGCCCTGCGGGGGCCACTGGCCCAGGGACCTCACCCTGGACCCCCGTGGCCGCCGTCTGTACGTGGCGAACGAGCGCTCCGGCGACGTGACCTGGTTCGCCCTCGACCCGGCGACGGGCGTCCCGGAGCGCGCCGGCGCGATCGCGGTGCCGGCCGCGTCCTGCGTGGTCCTCGTCTGAACGCCCGCCCGCCGGGCGCGGGCCTTCACGGCCCCGCCGACCGGGCGGTGGCGCGGAAGGGGCCCGCGCCGGTACCTCCCGGCGCGGGCCCCTTCCCGTCCTCCTACGGGGCCTCGGCGCTCCTCGCGCGGGCCCACGGTGTCCTGCGGGTCGCCTCAGCGCACCGGGGCGTCCTGCGGCTGGGGAGCGATGCCCAGCGCCGCCGTGTACTGCGAGAGCACCAGTTTGCCGACCGCCGGGTACGCGCCGAGCGGCTCGGCGACCGCGCAGCCGGCGTCCTTCGCGGCGTCGTCCAGCAGACCCTCGGGAAGCTCCGGGCCGATCAGATAGGGCGCCAGGGCCAGCTGGAGCGAGCCGGAGCCGCGCAGCTGGTCGGCGACCGCTGCCACCGAGCCCTGCTGGTCCACGGCGGCGGCCATGACCGGCACCGCGAGCCGGGCGGCCAGCAGCATGCCGGTGATCCCTGCCGCCTGCACGGCCTCCTCACCGCCGACGGTGGCCAGGACGATGCCGTCGGCGGCCGTTGCCACCGTGAACAGCCGCGCGCGGTCGGCGCGCGCCAGCCCGGCCTCGGACAGCCGGACGTGCAGCGCCTCGGCGAGCAGGGGGTGCGGGCCGAGCACGTCGGACAGCTCGACGGAGGCGCCGCTCTCGGCGACGGCCTCCCGTATCCGGTTCATCAGAGTGCCGTGGGGGCCTGCCAGCAGCGGCACCACCACGGCGGCCGGACCCTCGGGCGCGGCGACCTCGCGGCCGGCGGCCGTGGCCAGCTCGTAACGCTCCACACGCAGCGCGGCCGCCTGAGCCAGGACACCCGCGAGCGTGGGGTACTCGGCGCCGTCGCCGTCCAGGAAACCGACCGCGGCCTCAAGGCCGGGCAGCTCGGAACGGGCGATGCTCACGACCTCTTCGGCCAGGCTGCGCACAGCGGCGGAAGGGGTGCCGGGAACGGCGAGGACGAGCGCGGGCGCGCCCTCGGGAGCCGCCACGGGTTCGGGGCGACGGTGCCGCCCTGACTGGCGGGGTCGCGGCATTCGTACAGGCAGGCCGTTGGCGGGCCCAGTGGGGGAGCTCATGGCGCCGCATGCTACTGGTTTTGTCCCGCCCGCTGTTCGGGGAGGGGGCGGTCGAGTGACCTCTGTCCGCCTTTGTCCGATCAATCCGTTACAAGCCCGCTGTGTCCAACATGCCCGGCTCGCTGGGCAGTCGAAGCGTGTCCGTCGCGAGCCCGGCGGCGACGGTCAGCGCACCGGTGAGGGGATCACCGCCGGCGGACACCGGCCGGGCCAGGGGCAGTTGCTCCGCCAGCTCGGCCCGCAGCGGTACGAGCAGGGGTTCGCCCATCCTGAACAGCCCTCCGGTCAGGGCGATCTCGCGGCCCTCTCCGGGCGGGCACACGGCCGCCGCCGCTTCCGCGATGTGCCGCGCCGCCCGCGCCAGGATGTCCCTCGCCACCGGGTCGCCGCCGGAGCAGGCGGCCACCTCGGGCGCGAAGGAGGCCAGCACCGCGGGCCGGTCGGTACGCGGATAGAGCCGCCCCGGCAGCCCGGCGGGAGGCCCGAACACCGCCTCGGCGCGTGCCAGCAGCGCCGCCGAACCCCCGCGCCGCCCGTCATGGGCCCGCAGTGCCGCCTCCAGGCCGGCCCGGCCGATCCAGGCCCCGCTGCCGCAGTCGCCCAGCAGATGGCCCCAGCCGTCGGCGCGGCGCCAGCGCGCGAGGTCGGTCCCGAGGGCGATCACGCCCGTCCCCGCGGCGACCACCACCCCGCGACGCTGTCCGAGCGCCCCCGCGTACGCCGTGACGGCGTCCGCGGCCAGGGCCACGCGGTCCACGCCCAGCGCGCCCTTGAGGGCCGCCGGCAGGCGGGCGCGCAGATCGTCCCCGAGCGTCGCCATCCCGGCGGCCCCGACCGCGACGGCCGCCACCGCCCCCGCTCCGGCGCGCGCCAGCAGCCCTTCGGCGGCGGGCAGCAGCCGCTCCAGCAGACGGCCGGCGTCGATCCCGCCCGGACCGGTGGGCACCGGCTCGCCGAACGTCACCACCTCGACCGCTTCGGGGGCCCCGCCGGCCGGTACGGCTTCCCCGGCCGCTACGGCCGGTTCCGCCCGCCCGGGGGCCGTACCCGGTCCCGTCCTCGCGAGCGCGATCCGGAGCCCCGACCCGCCCGAGTCCACCCCCAGCACCCAGGGGCCCGGCACGCCGTGGCCGGAGGTCCCGGGGCCGGGGCGGGGCGTCACGGCAGTCGCCACTCGACCGGCTGCGCCCCGTGCCGGACCAACAGGTCGTTCGTGCGGCTGAACGGGCGTGACCCGAAGAAGCCGCGGTCCGCCGACATGGGGGAGGGGTGGGCCGACTCGATGGCGGGGAGGTCGCCGAGCAGCGGACGCAGATTGCGTGCGTCGCGCCCCCACAGCACGGACACCAGGGGCTTGCCCCGGGCGACGAGGGCCCGGATGGCCTGCTCGGTCACCTCCTCCCAGCCCTTGCCGCGGTGCGCGGCCGGCTTGCGGGGCGCCGTGGTCAGGGCACGGTTGAGCAGCAGCACCCCCTGACGCGTCCAGGGCGTCAGATCCCCGTTCGCCGGCCGGGGCAGCCCCAGGTCGGAGTGCATTTCGCGGAAGATGTTCTCCAGGCTGCCGGGCAGCGGGCGCACTTCCGGGGCGACCGAGAAGCTCAGCCCCACCGCGTGCCCCGGCGTCGGATACGGGTCCTGTCCCACGATCAGTACCCGCACCTCGTCGAACGGCTGCTGGAAGGCTCGCAGCACATTCGGTCCGGCCGGCAGGTAGGTGCGCCCGGCGGCGATCTCGGTTCGCAGGAAGTCGCCCATCGCGGCGACGCGTTCGGCCACGGGTGCGAGGGCCTCGGCCCACCCCGGCTCGACGATTTCATTCAACGGTCGTGCTGCCACGGCCGTCACTCTACTGGCGCAGCGGCCGCCTTCATCAACCGATCACCGCCGCCCGTACGCACAGCACGTCCGGCAGGTGCGACCGGAGCAGCTGCCAGCTGTCGCCGTCGTCCGCGCTCGCGTACAACTCCCCGTTGCGGTTGCCGAAGTAGACCCCCGCGGGGTCCGCGCCGTCCGTGCACATCGCGTCCCGCAGTACCGTGCCGTAGTGGTCGCCCTCGGGCAGCCCCGCGCCGAGGGCCTCCCAGGTGCCGCCCGCGTCGCTCGTGCGGTAGACGCGGCAGCGCCGGCCGGCCGGGACCCGGTCGGCGTCGGCGGTGATCGGGAAGACATAGGCGACATCGGCCCGGTGCGGGTGCGCCACGGCGGCGAAGCCGAAGTCGGACGGCAGACCCCCGCCGATGTCGGTCCACCGCACGCCGGCGTCGTCGCTGCGGTACACCCCCCAGTGGTTCTGCAGGTACAGCCGGTCCGGATCGCCCCCGTCCTGGGCGATCTTGTGCACGCACTGCCCGAACTCCGGGTTCGGGTCCGGCAGGAAGACCGCCGACACCCCGTGGTTGGAGGGGGACCAGCTCCCGCCGCCGTCGCGGGAGCGGAACACTCCGGCCGCCGAGACCGCGACCGTGACCGCGTCCGGGTCCCGGGGGTCCGTGACGACCGTGTGCACCGCCTCGCCGCCCCCGCCGGGCATCCACTGCGATCTGGTCGGGTGTTCCCACAGGGGCCGTACCAGCTCGAAGCTCTCCCCGCCGTCCGCCGAGCGGAACAGGGCGGCCGGCTCCGTGCCCGCGTACACCACGCCCGGTGCGGCGGGCCCTGCGGGATGCAACTGCCAGACCCGCTCCACGGAGGCACCGGTGTCCTTGGGGAACCTGACGGCCGGCTCGGCCGGCTCGGTCCAGGTCGCGCCCAGGTCGTCCGAGCGGAACACGGACGGGCCCCAGTGCGCGCTGTCACCGCCCACCAGAAGCCGGGGCACGGCACCCCGTGCGTCGATCCCGATCGCGTACACGGCCTGCGCGTTGAAGTGCGGGGGGCCGCCGAAATCCCATCGGCCGCCGCGCCTGCGGCCGATGAAGAGGCCCTTGCGCGTGCCCACGGTGAGCAGTACGTCGGTCATGGCCGGCACCTCCAGGACGCCGTTGTCTCGGATACGGGCCAGTCTGCACCCGAGCACTGACAGCGGCCCCTCGGCCGACGCCGCCGCAGGTCGGACCGGCCGCGCCGGACCCCGGCCCGGCCGGGGTCCGGCGCGGCCGCTCGCGCCGGTGCGCCCCGGCACCGTCGGGAGCGGGTCCGCTCCCGACGGCCGCCCCGGCTCAGACCGAGCGGTGGTAGGGGTCGGGCACGTGGACCTCGCCGCCGAGCTCGCGGGCCGCCTGCCGGGCCCAGGACGGGCTGCGCAGCAGCTCGCGCCCCAGCAGCACGGCGTCGGCCTCACCGTTCGCGACGATCTTCTCGGCCTGTCCGGCCTCCGTGATCAGTCCCACCGCCGCGACCGGCAGTCCCGTCTCCGCGCGTACCCGCGCGGCGAAGGGCACCTGGTATCCGGGGGCCACCGGGATCGCGGCCCGCGGGGCGTTGCCGCCGCTCGACACATCGAGCAGGTCGACACCGTGCTCCCGCAGCAGGGCGGCGAACCGCACCGTGTCGTCGGCGGTCCAGCCCGCCTCGTCCAGCCAGTCGGTGGCCGAGATCCGGAAGAACAGAGGCAGCTCCTCGGGCCATGCCCCGCGCACCGCGTCGACGACCTCCAGGGCGAAGCGCGTGCGGTTCTCGAAGGTGCCGCCGTACTCGTCGGTGCGGTGGTTGCTGTGCGGGGACAGGAACTCGCCGATCAGGTAGCCGTGGGCGCCATGGATCTCGACGACCTGGAAACCCGCGTCCAGCGCGCGGCGCGCGGCGGCCGCGAACTGCTCCGTGATCACGTGGATCTGCTCCCGCGTCAGCTCGTCGGGCACCGGGGCGTCGTCGTCGAACGGCAGCGGGCTCGGTGCGACGGGCTGCCATCCGTGCTCGTCGGCGCCGACCGGTGCTCCCCCCTTCCAGGGACGTTCGGTGGACGCCTTGCGGCCCGCGTGCCCGATCTGGAGGCCGGCCACGGTGCCCTGGTCCTTCAGGAAGCCGGTGATGCGGCGGAACGCCTCGACCTGGTGATCGTTCCAGATGCCGAGGTCGTAGGGGCTGATGCGCCCCTCGGGGGAGACCGCGGTCGCCTCCACCAGGATCAGGCCCGTGCCGCCGGCCGCGCGGGCCGCGTAGTGGGCGAAGTGCCAGTCGTGGGGGGCGCCCGCCTCCGGTCCGCAGGGCTCCGCGCTGTACTGGCACATCGGGGCCATCCATACGCGATTGGGGATGGTCAGCGACCGCAGGGTGCGGGGCTCGAACAGTGCGCTCACGGCGGACTCCTTCGGGAGTGGGGGCCGGCAGGGCCGGTGATACGCCTCGTACGATAGACGTCGTAGTACGGCACCTGTCAAACTACGAGGAGTCTCGTACCACTCGTACAATGGGAGCTCCCGACGAAGTGGAGCCGCCGTGACCACCGCGCCCAGCTCGCGCGATCTCGCCCACCCCGCGCGCGACGAGATCCGCCTGGAAGAGGTGCTCCACGCGCTCGCCGACCCGATCCGGCTGAGGGTCGTACGCGAACTTCTCGCCGCTCCGGGCGAGTTGACCTGCTCGGCGATCGAGCTGCCGGTGACCAAGTCCACCGTGACGCACCACTACCGGGTGCTGCGCGAGTGCGGTGTCATCCGGCAGACGTACCGGGGCACGGCCAAGATGAGCCGCGTGCGGTCCGAGGACCTCGACGATCTCTTCCCCGGCCTCCTGGACTGTGTGCTGGCCGCCGCGTCGCGGCAGGCCGTCCGCCTGGGCGGGGGCTGAGCCCGGTCCGCACGGGCCCGGGCTTCCGGAGCTCCGGGCCTGTGCGCCTGTACCCCCCAGGGGCACGGCCTAGCGTCTCTGCGCGGCGGCGAGGAGTCCCTGCCAGTCGGCGATCTTCACGGAACCGCGGCCCAGGGAGTGCCCGAGCGCCGCCTCCGCCTGCTCGATCGCCAGCCAGCCCTTCCATTCCACCGGCTCGTGCCCCCACGCGCGCAGCGTGGCCAGCGGGTCGGCGGCCACCACCCGCCGGGCCAGTGCGGGCGCGTCCGCCAGCAGCGATCCCGCCGTCTCCTTGGCGCACGGGCGGTTGGTGCCGATCACGCCTGTCGGGCCGCGCTTGATCCAGCCCGCCACGTACTCGCCGGCCGACGGTGCCCCGTCGCGCAGCACGCGTCCCGCCGCGTGCGGCACCGTGCCCTGTGCGGGGTCGAACGGCAGCCCGGCCATCGGTACACCCCGGTAGCCGACCGCCCGCAGCACCAGCTGCGCCTCGATGTCCTCGTACGTCCCGGTGCCGCGGACCCCGCCCGTACCGTCCGGGACGGTGCGCTCGAAACGCACCCCGGCCACCCGGCCGTGCTCGGCGAGCACCTCCACCGGTCGCAGGAAGAACCGCACCCGGATGGTCCGCCCGTCCGGCTCCCGCCCGTCGGGCTCCCGCCCGGCGCCGGCTCCCGCCGCGGCCCAGCCGCGCACCACCTCCACATTCCGGCGGTTCACCGCGGGCAGCTCCTCCGGGGCGGCGAATGCGGGGTCGAGTGCCAGGTCGGCGGGGTCCACCAGGACCCGCGCACAGGGCAGGGAGCCGAGCTCGCGCAGCTCCTTGGTGGTGAACTTGGCCTGGGACGGGCCGCGCCGCCCCACCATGTGCACCTCCCGCACACGGCTCGCCGCCAGGGCGCCCAGCGCCGCCTGCGGCACGTCCGTGGGATACAGCTCGCGCGGTCCGCGCGCCAGGATCCGCGCGACGTCGACCGCCACGTTGCCCACGCCGATCACCACCGCCGAGCGGGCGCCGAGCACGAAGCCGTCCTCGGCGGCGTCCGGGTGGGCGCTGTACCAGGAGACGAAGTCGGTGGCCGAGAAACTGCCCGGCAGGTCCTCACCCGGTACGCAGAGCCTGCGGTCGCGCGCCGCGCCGACGCAGTACACCACCGCGTGGTAGAGCTCCAGCAACCGCTCGGGAGTGAGGCCGTGCGGCCCGACCTCGACGTTGCCGACGAAGCCGATCCGCTCGTGCTCCAGCACCGTCCGCAGGTTGCTCTGCAGGGACTTGATCTTCTCGTGGTCGGGCGCCACCCCGTAGCGCACCAGACCGTACGGGCACGGCAGCCTGTCCAGTACGTGCACCTGGATCCCGGGCACCGCGGACTGTTCGACGAGTGACTGGGCGGTGTAGACCCCACTGGGTCCGGAACCGACGACGGCGACGCGAAGCACGAGTGCGCTCCTTCCCGCGGGGACTCCCAGCATCGCACCGGAGTGCCCGATGGGGGAGGTGTGCCGCCGGGGTGTCGTGGCCGGTGTCCCGTACGGGCCAGGGTGAAGCCGTTCGGCCGCGTGCCCAGCTCCCGCCGTACGCTCGCCGGCCTCCGAGCGGCCGTCCCGGAGGCGTGGCCCGTGGGCGCGACCCGCCCGCCCGGGAAGCGGCGCGTCTCCCGGCGCCCCGCGTCTCCCGGCGGCCCGGGCACCCGGCGGGGGCGTCACATCGAGCGCATGCGGTTGATCTCGGCGGTCTGCTGCGCGATGACGTCGTTCGCCATCTCCTCCACCTGGAGGTTGTTCCCCTGGGCGAGCGCGTCGGTGGCCATGGTGACGGCGCCCTGGTGATGGGTGATCATCAGCTTGAGGAAGAGCTCGTCGAAGGCCGTGCCCCGGGAGTCCCGCAACTGCTTCAGCTGTGCCGCGGTGGCCATACCGGGCATCGAACCGTGGTCGTGCCCGCTGTGGGTCCTCGCCCCACCGTGGGTTTCCAGCCATCCCTCCATCGCCCCGATCTCCGGCTGCTGGGCGGCCGATATCCGAGCGGCGACCTTCTTCACCTGCGACGACGACGCCCGCTCGGGGGCCAGAGCGGTCATCTCCAGGGCCTGCCCGTGATGGACGATCATCATCTGCGTATATGTGAAGTCCGCCGAGTTGGGAGTGTCGGAGGGGACGGCCCTGACGGCCTCCTCGGGAGTCAGCTTCCTCGCCGGTTCGCCGGGCTTGCCGGGGGCCACCACCACCGGACCTCCGCTCGCCCTGGTCTGCGGCTTGTCCTCGGACGGCGACTCACAGGCGTTCAGGGCGAGTACGGCGAGGACGGCCGCCGCCGTGACGGCGGACCTGCGGACGCTCGCGGCCCTGATGCGGTGCAACACGGAGACCTCCAGTGGCACTTGGGTGGATGGGACCGTCCTAGCACGCTTCCGTGTGCCGGTGATCGAACTCTTTCATTACGTCTCTGTTGCCATCTGTTGAGATGTGCATGCAAAGGAAGATACTGCCGGGGTCCGTGACGTGTTCACGTACGCCCGTTCGCGATGAACGGATACAAGGGAGGACGCTTTGAGCTCGTTGCGCACCACACGCGTGCGGCGCAGACGTCTGGGCGTGGCCACCGCCGCCGCCGGACTTCTCGCCACCCTGCTGACGGCCGGACCCGCGGCCGCCACACCCGACCCCGGAGACGCGCCGGCCACCCCGGGCACCGTCTCCTCGCAGCAGGAGGCCCAGGCCCGGGCAGCCATTCAGGGCGGCGAGATACCCGGAGTGGACGAGGTCGTCCACAGCGACAACATCACCCATGTCGCCAACGTCCCGCGTGAGGCCTTCGCCGGCATCAACACGGACCTGGCGTTCCAGGGCACGTACGCCTTCGCCGGGAACTACGACGGCTTCCGCATCTTCGACATCAGCGACCCGAAGTCGCCGAAGACGGTCGCCCAGGTCCTGTGCCCCGGCTCCCAGAACGACATCTCCGTGTCGGGGAACCTGCTCTTCCTCTCGACCGACTCCTCGCGCAGCGACAACTCCTGCACCAGCACCACGCAGCCCGCGACCGAGAAGTCCTCCTGGGAGGGCATGAAGATCTTCGACATCAGCGACAAGAGCAACCCGAAGTACGTCGCCGCTGTCGAGACGGCCTGCGGCTCGCACACGCACACCCTGGTGCCGGAGCGCAGGAACATCTACATCTACGTCTCCTCGTACGCCCCGAGCGCTACCTTCCCGGACTGCCAGCCGCCGCATGACGGCATCTCGGTCATCAAGGTGCCGCGCAAGGCCCCCGAGAAGTCCGCGATCGTGAACTTCCCGGTGCTCTTCCCCGGTGAGGGGCCCGACGGCGGTGGCAACCCCGGTTCGCCCACCAACCCCGGCGTCTCCAAGACCACCGGCTGCCACGACATCACCGTCCTCCCGTCCAAGGACCTGGCGGCCGGTGCCTGCATGGGTGACGGCCTCCTGTTCTCCCTCAAGGACCCGGAGAACCCGAAGGTCATCGACCGGGTGCAGGACAACACCAACTTCGCCTTCTGGCACTCCGCGACCTTCAACCAGAAGGCCGACAAGGTCGTCTTCACCGACGAGCTGGGCGGCGGCGTCGGCGCCACCTGCAACGAGCGGACCGGTCCCACCCGCGGAGCCGACGGCATCTACGACATCGTCGGCAAGGGCGACAAGCGCAAGCTCGTCTTCCGCAACTACTTCAAGATCGACCGCTATCAGGCCGACACCGAGAACTGCGTCGCCCACAACGGCTCGCTGATCCCGGTCAAGGGCAAGGACATCATGGTCCAGGCCTGGTACCAGGGCGGCGTCTCCGTCTGGGACTTCACCGACTCCGCCGCGCCGGAGGAGATCGCCTACTTCGAGCGCGGTCCGCTCACCACGGATGTGCTCAAGACCGGTGGCGCCTGGTCGGCGTACTACTACAACGGCTACATCTACTCGAACGACGAGATCAAGGGGCTCGACGTGCTGAGGCTCGACGACCGTCGCACGGACCCGGCGAAGCGGGTGCGGACGCACGAGCTGAACGTGCAGACGCAGCCGGACTACTTCGACCGCTAGGGTCCCCGTCCGGACCGGATCGGTGCGTGGATCGGCCCGGCCCGGCCCGGCCCGGCCCGGCCCGGCCCGGTCCGGCTCGGTCCGGTCCCGCCTGGTCCGGCCCGCCCGATCCGAACGAGAAACCCTAGACCGGCGGCTCCATACGGGCCGGCGGCTCCCGCCGCGGCTGCGGTGCCGCCGGCTGGTCCGCAGCGCGGTCACGCGTTCCGCCGGGCGGTCTGACGCCCGGCGGAACGCCGAGCTCCCAGTCCAGCCCGTACCGCTGGAAGAGCTCGGCGCGCAGCCGCGCCCGGGGCATCGGCGCCCCCGGCAGGAGCATGGCGAAGACCGCGCCCATGAGCAGCGCCCGCAGCAGGGGATAGTCGGTGTCCACGTCCCGGGCCCCGTACCGGGTGACCGTGTCCCGCAGCAGGAAGGCCAGTCGCTGCTGCTCGGGGCACTGCACGAATCCCTGGGCCTGCAGGATGCCCGCCATATGCGTGCGCATGAGGACCGGCTGCTGCTCGGCCAGGCCCATGATCGCGTCGATCGCCCGGGCCAGCCGCTCGCGCCCGTCCTCGCTCGACGGCTCGCGCTCCAGGGCCGCCTCCAGCGTCCGGTGCATCAGCCGGTGCACCGCCGACTGCAGGAGCTGACGCTTGCCGGGGAAGTAGTACGACACCAGGCCGCGTGCCGAACCCGCCCGGTCCGCGATGTCCGCGAGGGTCGTCGCCTCGTACCCCCGTTCGGCGACCAGCTCCACCGTCGCCTGGAGGAGCCGCTCACGGGAACGCCGCCGCAGCTCTTCATTGACCGATGCGCTGCGCGGGGACATGCTTAACTCCTGCGTTGACTGGCTCACAGCCAATATACTCAGCGCGTCCCTGCTGCGACGCCCTTCGTGCGGCTGGTCAGTGGGGTGTGTCATCAGGACCGGGCGACGCGGGGGATCGCCCGGTCCGGGTGGCCGTCCGGCCGTCCTGTCCTGCCGTCATATGCCGAGCACGTCCGGCAGGGGGCGCAGGCCCGGCGGCCGATCACGGGTCGGAAGGTGGTCCACGAAACACATCTCGCCCCCACCTGCGCCGCGCCGCCGTCGGCCTGCCGGTCGTCGCCCACCTTCAGTATGTCGCCCGTTCGTGTCCGAGCGCCTCGCGGGCCGACGGGAAGAGCCGCCCGTCCGATTTCTGGACACCGTGTCGGTACGACAGGACGTGGGTGTCCACGAAGCGGTCCCGGCCCGTGTCGCCGCCCGGTGCGGCGTCGCACTCCTGTCGCGGGTGGCCGGCCCAGGGGCCGGCCAGGTGGTCAGGAATCCGCTCGGGCGACGCTCCGCCGGGCAGCGCCCCGGCCGTGCCGAGGTCACGGGCCCACCGGGGGAGGGCCTCGGGCGCCACCACGGCCCCCCGCGCGGCCGCGACCGCGCGCAGCCAGACGTCCGCCGGCTCGACGCGGAAGAGGGTTCCCGAGAAGTCGAAGAGCACGCCCTTGATCGTGACGGGGGCGTTCCCTTCCCGCTCAGTTTCTCCCGGCCAGGACCGCGCGCATGGCCGCACGGTCGTACGTCACGACAGCCAGGGCGACCACGCACACACCGAGCAGCCAGCCGCCCACCACATCCGAGAACCAGTGGACGCCCAGGTACATCCTGGTCAGTCCCACACCCAGCACCGAGACCGCGGCGAGCGTCACGGCGGTCAGCCAGAGGCGGGAGCCCGCCTCGGAGCGGGCCAGCACCCACAGCAGCAACCCGCAGGTGACCGTCGCCGTCATGGCGTGGCCGGAGGGGAAGGCCGCGAAATGGGCGGTGTCGACCGGGTCCGGCCACTGGGGCCGCTCCCTGCCCACGGCCGCTTTCAGCAGCTGCTGGAGCGCCGAGGAGAGCACGGTGACCGCGCCGAGCCACACGGCGAGCAGCCGCTCCGCGTGCCGCCAGAGCCACACCACGGTCACGGCGACCAGGGCGCGCATCGTCCACGGGTCCCACACCCAGTCGCTCAGCACCCGGTTGGTCTGGGTGAGGCCCGGGTCGCGCACGGCCGAGTCGTGCAGGTCGTCGGCGACCGCGCGGTCCATCGCGATCAACGGTGCCCAGTTGATCATGACGAGCACGAGGAGGAGCACGGCGAGGGCGCCGGAGCAGGCCGCGGCCACGGCGGCGGACGGGGCACGGGACGGCGGAAGCGCTGTGGAGGGCATGGAACGATGCTTTCCGAATATCCGCGCCGCACGCCAGCATCGTGCGGGAGCGTGCCGCCCCGGATCCGTCCGCCTCTTCCGGCGCTGCCTTCCGGGCGGGACGTCGCCCGAGCCCGAGCGCGGATGAGGAGCCGGCAGGGGCGTGCCCACGCTCCCATCGGTGGGCCGACGCCGGGGGGCGGGCCCGGCGTCTCCGTTGCCGGTTCAGCCCAGGGCGCGCAGCGCGGGCACGAACGCCACCAGGAGCGGGACCACCGGCACGAGCGCGGCGGCCGCCGTCAGCCGCAGCCTGCGCCCCGGCGTGAGCCGGGGCGCCGCCGCGAGAAGCCGGTCCACCCGCTGCGGCAGCTGGGCGTCGGGTGTGGGGCACGGTCCGAACACGCCCCGGTGCTCGTTGAGTTCGACGAGTGCCAGTGCGATCGTCAGCCGCCCGAACCGCTTCGACGCCACATCGTCGGCGGCCAGTTCGACCAGCCGGTGCATCGCGCCGTGGAAGGCGGCGAAGACCGGGATGCGGGGGAACCCCGCGGCGAGGGCGGCCGAGCAGTGCAGCAGCCAGTCGTGCCGGGCCCGCGCGTGCCCCTGCTCATGGGCGAGCACCGCATCCAGCTGATGACCCTTCAGGCGCCGCAACGCGGCGGTGGTGACGACCAGTCGGGGTGCCGCTCCCGGCATCCACCAGGCGTCCGGGCGCTCGCCCTCCAGCAGTACCAGCGGGCCGGTGCCGGGTTCCTCACCCGGCAGCAGCGGCGCGCGGACGAGGAGTTCGGCGCGGCGCCGTCTGCGATGCGAGCGGGCCCGGCGCACCTCCAGGAAGAGCTTGGCCCCGGTCCACAGGCCGCCACAGGCCAGGAGCACCGCCAGAAGAGCGGACCAGGGCCGGTGGGTTCCCAGCGCGTACGCCTCGACCACCCCGTGCGGCGCGGACGCGAACACATGGCCCTGCACCGCCTGCCAGGCGGCTGCCGCGCTGAAGGTCATCGACAGCGCGAAGCTCAGCAGCACCGCGGCGACCACGCACTGCCACACCCACAGGGCCACCACCGGCTCGCGCTCCGGCCAGTCGGCCGGCGCCAGCAGCCGCGGGGCCACCAGGGCGACCAGGACGCCGAGCGTGAGCAGCGCGAGGGAGACCAGCATGCAGTCACCCTATGAGCGCGGCAGGACTCATCGGTATGCCCTCGCACGGCAAGTGACGCACGCCACGGGTTCGTCGACACCCGGACGGCCGGCCGCGAGCCCGGCCCGTCAGAGCGTGAGGAGCATGGCGAGCATCGCCATTCCCATCGACAGGCGGCACGCGAGAGCCAGCTCGGGACGCGTCCCCCACCCGCCGTCGGCCGGCCGGCCCGTCGTGGACGCGGGGGCGGCCGAGGCCGCCGTATCCGGCGCCATCGAGAGCACGGCCGAAGGCGGGGCGGAGGCCGGCACCGCCGGGGCGTCCGACGGCAGGCTCGCGGCGACCGGTATCAGCCGCCCGCCCGCCCGCAGCACGTACGCCGCGTAGTAGACGAGCAGCGCGCCGGTCACCAGGGGGACCCCGGCCGGACCGTGCCCCGCGTGCGCGCCACCGCTCCCGGACATGGCGACCGCCATGTACACCATGGCCAGCGACCCCATCAGATGGTGGAGATGGTGCAGATGGTGTCCACTGTCGCGCGACGACCACAGGGCGCGCGCGGCCGCCGCACCGAACACCACGGCGTACACCGCCCAGCCCCACTCCGGTGGCGTGACCGCCGCGGCCGGCAGAGCCATCGCGGCCATCCCGAAGCCCATGACCGCCTCGCCGCCGACCGCCTCGCGCTCCTCGCGGGCGCAGTTCCGCATCCGTATCAGGCAGTACGCACCGCTCATCGCGCACACCGTCACCAGCAGCCACCCGGACATCGCGGATCCGTGCACGGCGAACCTCCCCCAGACGGCCCCAGGTCGTGTGGGGTGCCCACCGCCGGGCGGGGCCGCCCCGTCCCGACGAGGACGGCGCCCCGCCACGGACGCCCCACTGGACGATGCCCCGGTCACGTCGGGTGCACGCGAGCGCAGGGGCGTACAGGGGGGCGCGGAGCGGGCGCGTTAACCTCGACGGGATCACCGGACGCCAGCCGAGGGGAGACCGCCCACATGGACACCGCAACGCCTCAGGACGCGGAGGAGCTGATCTACCGCGACGCCGTCGAGGCCGACGTGCCCGCTCTCGTCGAACTGATCGAGTCGGCGTACCGCGGCGAGTCCAGCAGGAGCGGTTGGACCACCGAGGCGGACCTCCTCAAGGGACAGCGCACCGACCCGGAAGGCGTACGCCAGGTCATCGCCGCGGAGGGCTCCCGACTGCTCACCGTTCGGCGCGGTGGCGAGACGATCGCCTGCTGCCAGCTCGAACGCCGGGGTGGGGCGGCCTACTTCGGGATGTTCGCGGTCCGCCCCGGCCTCCAGGGCGGTGGCCTGGGCCGACGGATCATCGCGGAGGCGGAGCGCCTGGTGCGGGAGGACTGGGGCGTGCGGGAGATGCACATGACCGTCATCTCCGTACGCGAGGAGCTCATCGCCTGGTACGAGCGGCGCGGATACCGCCGTACGGGACGTATGACCCCGTTTCCCTACGGTGACGAGCGTTTCGGGGTGCCCCAGCGCGACGACCTCCGGTTCGAGCTCCTGGTGAAGGAGCTCGAAGCCACCCCACCCGCGCGGTGACATCGGCCGCGGTCCCGTCCGCCCCGCCTCTCGTAGGCCGGCGGGGCGGACGGGACCGCGACCGCAGGCGCCGGCCCCGCCCTTCGGGCGGACGACGCCGTGGCGAAGACACTCCCTAGAAGCCGGTCCTGGCTCCGGCCGGGGGCTCTTCCCCCGCCCGGCCGGCCTCGGCGCCCTCGACGGGGAAGGAGAGTTCTCCGTCCTCGACGGTGACCCGGACCCGGGCGCCCTTCGGCAGGCCACCGTCCAGCAGCAGCCGCGACAGCCGGTTGTCCACCTCCCGCTGGATCGTGCGGCGCAGCGGACGAGCGCCGTACTCGGGCTGGTGGCCGCGCCGGGCGAGCCAGTCGACCGCCTCGGGGGCGAAGTCCACCGAGACACCCTGGGCGCGCATCCGGCGGCGCGTCTCCTCCAGCAGCAGATCGGTGATCCGGCGCAACTGCTCCTCCGACAGGCGCTGGAAGATGACGATCTCGTCTATGCGGTTGAGGAACTCGGGGCGGAAATGCTCGCGCAGCGGCCGCAGGGCCCGCTCCCGCACCTCCTCCGCGTCCTGCCCGGTGCCGCCGAATCCGAGCATGCCGCGGCCCGTGCCCACCGCCTCCGAGCCGAGGTTGCTGGTCATCACGACGACCGTGTTCTTGAAGTCGACCGTGCGGCCCTGCGCGTCGGTCAGCCGGCCGTCGTCCAGTACCTGGAGCAGGATGTTGAAGACGTCCGGGTGGGCCTTCTCCACCTCGTCCAGCAGCAGCAGCGAGTAGGGGTGGCGGCGCACCGCCTCGGTGAGCTGACCCGCCTCCTCGTGCCCCACGTACCCGGGCGGCGCGCCGACCAGCCGGCTCACCGTGTGCCGTTCCTGGAACTCGCTCATGTCGAGGCGCACCATGCGGTCCTCACTGCCGAACAACGCGTCCGCCAGGGCCCGTGCGAGCTCGGTCTTGCCCACGCCGGTGGGCCCCAGGAAGAGGAAGCTGCCGATCGGGCGGCGCGGATCGGCCAGCCCGGCCCGGGAACGCAGCACCGCCTCGGAGACGGCGGTGACCGCCTCGTCCTGCCCGATGACACGCTTGCGCAGGTGCTCCTCCAGGCCCAGCAGCCGCTCCTTCTCCTCCTGGGTGAGGCTGCTGACCGGGATGCCGGTGCGACGGCTGACCACTTCGGCGATGTCCTCGGCGGTGACCTCGATGATCCGGCCGTCACCGGCCGGGCTCTCGTTCCGTCCGGCGCTGATCCGCTTCTCGATCTCCTGGATCCGGTCGCGCAGCTCGGTGGCCCGTTCGTACTGCTCGGCGGCGACCGCCTGGTCCTTGTCCCGCGTCAGCTGCTCCGCCTGCCGTTCCAGGCTGCGCACGTCGGTGTTCTTGGCCCCCGCGCGCAACCGGACCCGGGCGCCCGCCTGGTCGATGAGGTCGATCGCCTTGTCGGGCAGGAAGCGCTCGGTGAGGTAGCGGTCGGACAGTTCGACGGCGGCGACCAGCGCCTCGTCGGTGTAGCGGACCTGATGGTGCGCCTCGTACCGGTCGCGCAGCCCGCGCAGGATCTCCACCGCGTCCTGCGGGGCCGGTTCGGGGACCAGGATCGGCTGGAAGCGGCGGGCCAGGGCCGCGTCCTTCTCGATGTGACGGCGGTACTCCTCCAGCGTCGTCGCCCCGATCACATGCAGTTCCCCGCGGGCCAGGGCGGGCTTGAGCATGTTGCCCGCGTCCATCGAGCCGCCCTCCGAGCCGCCGCTGCCCGCGCCGGCCCCCACGACGGTGTGCAACTCGTCGATGAAGACGACGAGCTCGTCCGAGTGCGTCCTGATGTCCTCGATGATCCCGTTCAGCCGCTCCTCGAAGTCGCCCCGGTAGCGGGTCCCGGCCACCACGCCCGACAGGTCGAGCGCGACGACCCGCCGGTTCAGCAGCGTCCCGGGCACATCGCCCTCGGCGATGCGCTGCGCGAGTCCCTCGACTATGGCCGTCTTGCCGACCCCCGCGTCACCGATCAGTACGGGGTTGTTCTTGCCGCGCCGGGAGAGCACCTCCACCGTCTGCTCGATCTCCTCCTCGCGCCCTATGACCGGATCGATACGGCCCTCCCGGGCCATGTCGGTCAGGTCGCGTCCGTACTTGTCCAGGTTGGGCGTGCCGTGCTGGGGCGCCGGGCGCTGCTCGGGCGCGGTGTCGCGCGGGCCGGGCCCGCCGCGCAGCGGGCCGGGGAAGCCGCCCGGGTCGAACCTGGCGGCGTTGAGGATGCGCCCGGCGGCCGATTCGCGGTTGGCCGCCAGAGCGGCGAGCACGTGCTCGGGCCCTATGTAGGAGGCGCCCGTGTGCCGGGCCAGGTCGTGGGCGTCGAGGAGGGCGCGCTTGACCGCGGGAGTGACGGCGATGGCGGACTGCGGGGGCCCGTCGCCGGCCGTGCGGTCGATCTCCGCGGCCAGCGCGTCGGGGTCGGCGCCCGCCCGGGCCACCAGCTCGCGGGTCGGCTCCGTGGTGAGCGCCGCCCGCAGGAGGTGTTCGGTCTCCAGGTCCGTGCTGCCGTGCTCCGCCGCGTACGAGGCGGCCTCGTCCACCATCCGCCGTGCGGATCCGCTCATGAGGCGCCCGAGGTCGATGTACCGGGGCCCGGTCTGCTGCCCCGTGCCGGACCCCGCCCCGCCGAAGAAGCGGGCCAGGAAATCGCTGAAGGGGTCGGAACCGTAGTCCTCCGGCCCCGAGTAGCCGCTGCTCATATGCGTCCGTTCCGGTGTTCCACAAAGGGCTGGAACACGCTGTACAGAGAGACCTGCTGGATCCAGGTCGCGGGTTCCCGAGCGCCATCCGGTTACACCTGTGAGGAACGGGACACGAGGGGCGCCCCGGCGGCGGCCCGCACGGGCTTCGGGCGGGGCGGACGGGCTCCGGGCCGACACGGGGCGGGCTCACGCGGTGAAGCGGCCGGTGCGCCGGATCTCCGGGTGGTCGGTGGTCACCCCGTCCAGCTCCAGGGCGCGGGCGAGCCGCAGGTGGTCCTGGGTGTTGACCACCCAGCCGATGACCCGGAGCCCGGCCGCGTGGGCCCGCTCGGTGGTCTCCAGGGTCAGCCGGCGGATGTCCAGAGCCAGGGTGGCCGCACCCACCGCCCGGGCGCGTTCGACGATGTCGTCGCCCCAGCGGCCGGCGATGAGCGCCGTACGCGCCCCCGGCACCAGCCTGGCGATCTCGGCGACCGCCTCGTCGTGGAAGGACGAGACCTCGACCCGGTCGACCAGATCGCGCCGGTGCATCAGCTCGGCCAGTGCCCGGGCGGCCGCGGTGTCCTTGATCTCGGCCTGGATCGGCGAGCGGACCGCGTCCAGGACCTCCTCCAGGACCGGGACGCGCTCGCCCTGCCCGGCGTCGAGTTCGCGCAGTTCGGCGAGGGTCTTCTCGGCGATGAGCCCACGTCCGTCCGTCGTGCGGTCCACCTCCGCGTCGTGCATGACGACGAGCGCGCCGTCCTTGCTCAGATGAAGGTCCAGCTCGATGGCGTCCATGCCCGCGCTCTCGGCGCGGCGGAAGGAACGCAGGGTGTTCTCCGGCTCGGCACCCATGACCCCGCGATGACCGATGGTGAGGAAACTCAAGATCTTCTCGCTTCCGTCGACGGCGGCTCCCGCGTGGCGGCGTGCCGACGCGGCACGGCCGCAGCCTAATGGCGTCCGTCCGTCGCGGAAGGGGTCTCGCGCGGCGGGGCGGGAGGGTTCGCCCCGCCGCCCGCGACGCCGAGCAGGAAGCCCGTTACCAGGGCGGCGACAAGGACGGCACGCATGCTCACGTGGACGGCTCCGGGGGGGGGCGGGGACGGCAGGACGTCCTCCGTCCTACCGGTGGCTCCCGGCGCGCCGCGAACGGGTTCACCCGCACGTGGGCGCGGCGGGGGCAGGCGTTCGGCCGGCCTCGGCAGCCGTGCGTGGCGTCCTGGGTCGCGCGTGGGCACCGCCGGCGCGGGCCCGCGTCGCGCGGAGAGGGCCGCGAAGCGGGACACGGCGCGCCGGCTGCGGCGCGCCGAGGCGGCCGCCCCGGGCAGGAGCCGCGAGGCGCGGGCGGGGCAGCGGGCGCACACGACTCCCGAGCCGCCCTCGCCCCACGCCGCAATCGGGAGCGGATGCCGCCGTCTACCCCGTACCCGACAGGAAAAACAGCGGTTGACATGTGGATCGGCAGGATATTTTCTTCCTGTGTCCCTTGTGGCGGAGAACCGCCCATGGATACGGTGCCTTAACGCGAGGTTCTGCTGTGGAGGAAGAGTGATGACGGAAATTCTTGTGCAGGACATAGCCGGTGGTGATGTATCCGCCGATGCCAGGGTGATCGACCACCCGGCCTGGCCCGAGCTCAAGAATGCCGTGGAGCAGATCCGCCCCTGGCAGTCCGCGGACGGTTCCATCGACTTCGAGGCCGAGGGCGCACCCTCCAGGGCAGAGGCCGCGGCCACCGTCGCCCGGGCCGTCGCCGCGGTCGAGAGGCTCTCCCCCCTCGTTCCGCACGACCTCGCCTACCACCGGGCCTGCGTGGCCGACCTGCGCAAATGGGTCGACGGCGGGTTCGCGGTGCCGGACTTCCTCGACTCCCTGCTGGCCTTCCAGCCCGCCGCCGACCGGGTGGACGGTCTCCAGCACCTCGTGCTCTTCCCGATGTACACGCAGAACGGCAACCCCGACCGCAACTTCGAGGCCGTCGTGCTGCGCATGGTCTGGCCGGAGTGGCTCGCCGAGCTGGAGGCGACCCGCTACGACAACCCGCTCTTCTGCGGCATCACCTTCGAGGACTTCACGGCCGGTTACGACACCAACTCGGCGGTCCTCTTCCCCGAGACCATCGCCGTGCGCGAGGCTCCCGAGCGTTTCAGCTGGGGCGGGATCTTCTGCGACCGGGAGGCCGCACGCTTCCGGGCCGTGACCGAGGCGGCCGTGGACACCCTGGGGCTGGAGCTGCCCGAGGACATCCAGGAGATGGTCACCGACCAGGCACGCTGCGAGCAGGCCTTCGTCCTGTGGGACATGGTCCACGACCGCACCCACAGCCATGGCGACCTGCCGTTCGACCCCTTCATGATCAAGCAGCGCCAGCCGTTCTGGATGTACGGCCTGGAGGAGCTGCGCTGCGACCTCACCGCCTTCAAGGAGGCCGTGAAGCTGGAGGCCGAGGGCAACCGGCACGGACGGGACGTGCAGTACACCATCCTGTTCGACCGCATGTTCCGCTTCCCCGTGACCGGTGACCGGGTGCGCAACTACGACGGTCTGGGCGGCCAGCTGCTCTTCGCATACCTGCACAAGCACGACGTGTTGCGCTGGACCGACAACACGCTGAAGATCGACTGGGCGCGCGCACCCGAGGTCACCAACCAGCTCTGCGCCGAGATCGAGAAGCTCTACCGCGACGGCATCGACCGGCCCAAGCTGGTCCACTGGTTCGCGGCCTACGACCTCGTCTCCACCTACCTCGCCCCGCACCCCGGCTCCCGCTGGGCCAAGGGTCCCGACGCCCTGGACCTGACGCTGCCGCCCCGCAAGCTCGTCGACGACGTGCTTCCGGACGAGTTTCCGCTCAGCATGTTCTATGAGGCTCTCTCCAAGAAGCTGAAGGGCGTGATCGCCTCCACCAAGGGGATCACCGCCGAGACTGCCGAGCGGATCGCCGCGTGAGCTCTCGTACGGAGGAGACGACGACCATGAACGCCAACGGCAACGGGAACGGTGTGCTCGACGGCGCAGTCATCGCGGTGGCCGGCGCGGCGGGTCCGGCCGGCCGTGCCGCACTGCTGAGGCTCGCGGAGGCGGGAGCGACCGTCGTCGCGGCGGACGCCGACGCCGCCAGGCTCGCCGAGGCGGTCGACGCGGCGCGCTACGCGCACGGCGGTGCCACCGTCACCGGTGACACGGTCGATCTGCTGAACCTCGACCACACGCGCGAGTGGGCGGACAAGACGGAGAAGGAGTTCGGCCGGGTCGACGGCCTGGTCCATCTCGTCGGCGGCTGGCGCGGCAGCGCGTCGTTCGCCGAGACCGACCTCGCCGACTGGGATCTGCTGGAGAAGCTGCTGATCCGCACCGTCCAGCACACCTCGCTCGCCTTCCACGACGGGCTGCTGCGCAGCGACCGCGGCCGCTACCTGCTGATCAGCGCCTCGGGCGCCACCAAGCCGACCGCCGGCAACGCCGCCTACGCCGCCGCCAAGGCGGCCGCCGAGGCGTGGACGCTCGCGCTCGGCGACGCCTTCCGCAAGGCGGGCGGCGACCAGGGGCCCAAGGCCGCCGCCGCGGTCCTGGTCATCAAGGCGCTGGTCCACGACGCCATGCGCGCCGAACGCCCGAACGCGAAGTTCGCCGGCTTCACGGACGTCAAGGAACTGGCCGATGCCATCGCGGGAGTCTGGGACCGGCCCGCCGGGGAAGTGAACGGACAGCGTCTGTGGCTGACCCCCAAGCCGTGACGTCCGGGAAGACCGACGCCCGCCCTCACCACGACCCGGCGGTCCGGGGATTCGCCAGCGACAACTACGCCGGTGCCCACCCGGAGATCCTCGCGGCGCTCGCCCTCGCCAACGGCGGCCACCAGGTCGCCTACGGCGAGGACGACTACACCGAGCACCTCCAGCGGGTCATGCGCAGCCACTTCGGCCCCATCGCCGAGGCGTTCCCCGTCTTCAACGGGACCGGCGCCAACGTCACCGCCCTCCAGGCGCTGACCGACCGCTGGGGCGCGGTGATCTGCGCCGAGACCGCCCACATCAACGTGGACGAGGGCGGCGCGCCCGAGCGGATGGGCGGACTGAAGCTGCTGACCGTCCCCACCCCGGACGGCAAGCTGACGCCCGAGCTCATCGACCGGCAGGCGTACGGATGGGACGACGAGCACCGGGCCATGCCGCAGGTCGTCTCCCTCGCCCAGAACACCGAACTGGGCACGCTCTACACCCCGGAGGAGATCCGGGCGATCGTCGAGCACGCACACGGCCTCGGTATGAAGGTCCACCTCGACGGCGCCCGGATAGCCAACGCGGCCGCCGCCCTGGACGTACCGATGCGCGCCTTCACCAACGCGGTGGGTGTCGACGTGTTGTCGTACGGCGGCACCAAGAACGGCATGCTCTTCGGCGAGGCGGTGGTCGTCCTCGATCCGGACGCGGTGAGCCACATGAAGCACCTGCGCAAGATGTCCATGCAGCTCGCCTCCAAGATGCGCTTCGTCTCGGTCCAGCTGGAGGCCCTGCTCGCCAAGGACCTGTGGCTGCGCAACGCCCGGCACTCCAACGCCATGGCCCAGCGGCTGGCGCAGGGCGTGCGGACGGTGGAGGGGGTGGAGATCCTGCACCCGGTGCAGGCGAACGCGGTCTTCGCCCGCCTGCCGCACAAGGTGAGCCTGCGCCTCCAGCAGCGCTTCCGCTTCTACTTCTGGGACGAGGCGGCCGGCGACGTGCGCTGGATGTGCTCCTTCGACACCACGGAGGACGACGTCGACGCGTTCGTCCTCGCCCTGAAGGAAGAGATGGCACACCGATAGAGTGAATAGACATGCGGCCGACCGGAAACATATTGACTCCGGTCGGCCGTCTTCCTATGGTCTTCACGCATGGAGCTCATCCAGCAAATCCCCGATGTTGCGGCCTATCTGCGGGCTGACGAAGCCATCGATCACGAGCACCCCTTGGTGCGGGAGGTCGCCGAACGGCTGGCGGCCGAGCACGGAAGTGCATACGCATACGCCCAAGCCGCGTACGAGTTCGTCCGCGACACCATCACGCATTCGGCGGACTCGGGTGATCCCCGGGTCACCTGGCGCGCCTCCGACGTCCTGGCGCACCGGACCGGCATCTGCCACGCCAAGGCGCACGCGCTGGTGGCGCTCCTGCGTGCCCGGTCCATCCCCGCGGCCCTGTGCTACCAGCGCTTCGAGGTCCTGCACGGACTGGTCGCCGTCAAGCTGCCCGGTCGCGCGGTGTGGGCCCGTCAGGACCCTCGCGGCAACAAGCCCGGGATCGACGCCCGGTTCGCGCTCGATGAGGAGCGACTGGCCTTCCCCGCAGGCGAAGAGTCCAATGGAGTGGACTGCCCGGTGCTGTATGCTGAACCGCATCCGGCTGTGCTCGACGCCCTGCGTACCGCGCCCGACCGATCGATCCTGATGAAGACGCTTCCCACGCAACTGTGAACGGCGGATCATGCCCCTGACGCTCATCGTCGACGACGAGGTGCGCGCCCTCGTCCCCGGCTTCACCCCTCTCGCCATCGAGGCCCGCGGTCTGGTCAACGGCCCCAGTGACGCGGTCAGTTCGGCGCTGCTCGACGACGCGGCCCGGCGCCTGGCCGACCGGCTCGGCGGCCGTGCGCCGCACGAGGACCCGCACATCGCCGCCTGGCGGGATGCCTACGGCGCCTTCGGCGCCAAGCCGTCCCGTACGCGTAACTCCGCCGAGGCGCTCGCCAGGCGCGCGCTCGCCGACGGCGGCCTGCCGCGGATCAATCTGCTGGTCGACGCCTACAACGCGGTCAGCGTCGCCCACCTCATCCCGGTCGGAGGCGAGGACTCGGACCGCGTCCGCGGCACGATGCGCCTGGTCCGTGCCACCGGCGAGGAGCCGTTCGTCACCGTCGCCGGCGGCGACGAGGTGGTGGAGCACCCCGACGCGGGCGAGATCGTCTGGCGCGACGACGAGGGCGTCACCTGCCGGCGCTGGAACTGGCGGCAGGGGCCGCGCACCCGGCTGACCGAGGAGTCGGTGAACGCGATCTTCCTGCTGGAGGGCCTGGCGCCCATGACACGCGGGGAGCTGGAAGTCGCCGGTGCGGAGCTCGTCGAGTCACTGGAGAAGCTGTGCCCCGGCGCGGAGATCACCGTCGGCAGCCCCGCCTGACCCTTCGGGGACAGGGGCCGCGCCCACGGTCCTGAGCGCCCGCCCGGGACGGCCGGACCGTCCCGTCCGGCTCGGGCGCCGTCCGTGCGGTCGTTCCGTCGGGCAGGCGGGGCGCGTGGGCTCGGGCGCACCCATCGGAAGCTCGGGGCCACGGGTCCCGTCCGGGAGCGCGTGCGGGCGGGCCCGTCCCGCGGGCCGCCCCGGTCATCCGTGGGCCGTGCTCAGCGGGCCTCGGCCGCGGTCGGCGCCGTGCCGCCGAGGTGGGCGGGCACCCACCAGGTGTCACCGGCGTCCTTCGGGCGGACCGGATAGGCGCGCTGGGCCGCCTCCAGAAGCTCCTGCACACGCTCGCGCAGGCGGCGCGTGATCGCACCGGCGTACTGGTCGGTCGGCGCCTCCATCGGCTCGCCGACGCGGATCGTCACCGGGATGTGGCTGCGCCTGAAGTTGCGCGGACGGCCCTTGGTCCAGATCCGCTGGGTGCCCCACAGGGCCATCGGGATCAGGGGCACGCCGGCGTCCTGCGCCAGCCGTGCCGCACCCGACTTGAAGCTCTTGAGCGTGAACGACTGCGAGATGGTCGCCTCGGGGAACACCCCGATGACCTCGCCGGAGCGCAGCGAGTCCAGAGCGTGCTGATACGCCTGCTCGCCCTGCTCGCGGTCCACCGGAATGTGCTTCATGCCGCGCATCAGTGGCCCGGAGATCTTGTGCCGGAACACCGACTCCTTGGCCATGAAGCGCACGAGCCGTCTCTGCGGCAGGGCCGCGAGACCGGAGAAGATGAAGTCCAGATAGCTGATGTGGTTGCTGACCAGCACGGCCCCACCACTGCGCGGGATGTTCTCCGAACCCTGAGTGTCGATCTTCAGGTCGAGCGCCTTGAACATCGTGAGAGCGGCGCCGATGACCGGCCGATAGACGAGTTCTGCCATCTGGAGAATGCCCTTCTTCTGTGCCGTGGGAGGGTTCTCCCGGCGGAAGTTACGCAGCCGTAGGTTTCCGGCATGGGGCAGATCGTGCCCCATGCACGGCGCACAGGCCAGTCCTGGCGGCTTCGGCGGGCGAGATTCTTGTCACGTCATGGCCGCTCAGGGCGTTGCCGGGAATCTTCCCGCCCCTCGCGGGCGCTGAACCTCCCGACGACGAATCGGGAGGGTGAAGCCGTGTCTGAAGCGGTGCGCGAGGACGGGAACGGCGCCGATCCGGAGGGGCACCGGCTGGGCCCGGCCGACCTGGGCGCCGAGCTGGGGGAGCGGGCGACGCTCGTGCAGTTCTCCAGTGCCTTCTGCCAGCCCTGCCGGGCGACCAGGCGGACCCTGGCGGAGGTGGCGCGGATGGTCGACGGCGTCGCGCACGTCGAGATCGACGCCGAGGACCGCCTCGGCCTCGTACGCGCGCTGGACATCGTCAGAACGCCCACCGTGCTCGTACTGGACGGCACGGGGCGGATCGTGCGAAGAGCGGCGGGCCAGCCCCGCAAGGCCGACGTCATCGTGGCACTCGGACACGCCATGTGACGGACCGTGACGCATCTCCCATATCCCGGAACGCGCTTGACTGCGCGCGCCACGCATGGACAGGCTGACGGTGTGCCCCCAGAAATCCTTCTCTACGGGCGGGTTCACGTGGACCTGGCCCGTAACGCGAGCGCCCGCTGTCCTGGTGCCTGAGCAACCACGGACCATCCCCACGCGCCCCTCGCAGAAGGACAACTCCATGACGGCCACGCCCGATCTCGGCACTCCTCGACTCGCCACCCCCGACCTGCTCCGCTCCGTCTTCCGCCGGCACGCGGCAGGTGTCGCGGTGATCACGGCACAGGGGGAGCAGCCCGTCGGATTCACCGCGACCTCCCTCAATTCGGTAGCCGCCGATCCGCCGTTGATCTCGTTCGGGGTCGGCGTCTCCTCGTCCAGCTGGCCCGTCGTGTCGCAGGCCGAGCACATAGGCGTGCACGTGCTCGGGGAGCACCAGGAGGAGCTCGCCGCCACCTTCGCGCGCAGTGGCGCGGACCGGTTCGGCGCCCCCACGCGCTGGCGCGAGGGGCCCGAAGGGGTGCCGGTCCTCGACGGCGTACTGGCGTGGCTGGTGTGCCGGGTGGTCGCGCGCGTACCGGCCGGCGACCACCGGATCGTGGTCGCGCAGGCCGTCGCGGGCGATCCCGCGGGCGCCGGGCGGCCGCTGCTCTACCACGAGGGGCGCTTCAACGCTCTGCGGGACTGAGGCATCGCGCCTGCCCGGCGTCGGCAAGGTCACAGTCCAAAGCGCTTGCTTACGGGTAAAGCACTGGGTGTACTGGCGAGTAATATTTCGTTCGGGGCGTCCGTCGCCCCGAACGGAAACCGTCCCTTCAGGCGCCTATGCTGCGTGCAACAAGGCAGCCCAGTTATGACGATGCAGTAGGAGAGCCGGCGTGAGCTTGAGGATCGTTGTCTGTGTGAAGTACGTGCCCGACGCCACCGGCGATCGGCACTTCGCCGATGACCTGACCGTCGACCGCGACGACGTCGACGGCCTGCTGTCGGAGCTGGATGAGTACGCGGTCGAGCAGGCGCTGCAGATCGCGGACGAGGCGGACGACGCGGAGATCACCGTGCTGACCGTCGGTCCCGAGGACGCCAAGGACGCGCTGCGCAAGGCGCTGTCCATGGGTGCCGACAAGGCCGTCCACGTCGAGGACGACGACCTCCACGGCACCGACGTCATGGGCACCTCGCTGGTGCTCGCCAAGGCCATCGAGAAGACCGGTTACGACCTGGTCATCGCCGGCATGGCGTCCACCGACGGCACCATGGGTGTCCTGCCGGCGATCCTCGCCGAGCGTCTGGGTGTCCCGCAGGTCACCCTGCTCTCCGAGGTCTCGGTCGAGGACGGCAAGGTCAAGGGCCGCCGTGACGGTGACACCGCCTCCGAGCAGCTGGAGGCGTCCCTGCCGGCCGTCGTGTCCGTGACGGACCAGTCGGGCGAGGCGCGCTACCCGTCCTTCAAGGGCATCATGGCCGCCAAGAAGAAGCCGGTGGAGTCCCTGGACCTGGACGCCCTGGAGATCGAGGCCGACGAGGTCGGCCTGGAGGGCTCCTGGACCAAGGTCGACTCCGCCGCGGAGCGTCCGGCCCGCACGGCCGGCACGATCGTCAAGGACGAGGGCGAGGGCGGCAAGCAGCTGGCCGAGTTCCTCGCGAGCCAGAAGTTCATCTAGGTGCCCCCGGGTCCGGGGACCGCACGGCCGAGCCGCACGGGCCGCCCTCCCCGGACCGGAGCAGCACCAGGGCTCGCGCAGAGCCACCACCGCCCCCAGATTCTTCGCATTCGCAGGAGAGCAATCCCATGGCTGAAGTTCTCGTCTATGTCGACCACGTGGACGGTGCCGTCCGCAAGCCCACGCTGGAGCTGCTGACCCTGGCCCGCCGTATCGGTGAGCCGGTGGCCGTGGCCCTCGGTGCCGGTGCCGAGGCGACCGCCGCCGCGCTCGGTGAGCACGGTGCCGTCCGTGTGCTGACCGCCGACGCGCCGGAGTTCGCCGACTACCTCGTCGTGCCCAAGGTCGACGCCCTGCAGGCCGCCTACGAGGCCGTCTCCCCGGCCGCCGTGCTGGTCCCGTCCTCGGCCGAGGGCAAGGAGATCGCGGCCCGCCTCGCGGTCCGCATCGGTTCGGGCATCATCACCGACGCCGTCGACCTGGAGGCCGGCGTGGAGGGCCCGGTGGCGACCCAGTCCGCCTTCGCCGCCTCCTTCACCACCAAGTCGCGGGTCTCCAAGGGCACCCCGGTCATCACGGTCAAGCCGAACTCGGCCGCCGTGGAGGCCGCGCCGGCCGCCGGCGCGGTCGAGGCCCTGGCGGTCTCCTTCTCCGAGAAGGCCACCGGCACCAAGGTCGTCGCCCGTACGCCGCGCGAGTCGACCGGCCGCCCGGAGCTGACCGAGGCCGCGATCGTGGTCTCCGGCGGCCGCGGCGTCAACGGCGCGGAGAACTTCTCGATCATCGAGAACCTCGCCGACTCGCTGGGCGCGGCCGTGGGCGCCTCGCGCGCCGCCGTCGACGCCGGCTGGTACCCGCACTCCAACCAGGTCGGCCAGACCGGCAAGTCGGTCTCCCCGCAGCTGTACATCGCCTCCGGCATCTCCGGCGCGATCCAGCACCGCGCGGGCATGCAGACCTCGAAGACCATCGTGGCCATCAACAAGGACGCCGAGGCCCCGATCTTCGATCTGGTCGACTACGGCGTGGTCGGCGACCTCTTCGAGGTCGTCCCGCAGCTGACCGAAGAGGTCAAGACCCGCAAGGGCTGACCTGCGACGTCCGTACGGCCCGGGGCCGCGTGGTGATCTTCACCGCGCGGCCCCGCGTCGTTCGGGCCACCATTGACGCAGATCACAGCCACCCATTAACTTCGCCATACGGATTGTTGATTCCGTGCAGCGGAAATATGAAGAGTGTGGAGGGTGTGGGAATGGGTCAGCAGGAGAAGGTGGCGACGAGCCTCGCCGGTGCGGTCAGCGAAGGCGTCAGCGCCTCCCTGGTGTCGGTGGACGCCGAGCTCGCCCGTCGCTACCCGGGCGACCCCGGCACCCGGCAGCCGGTCCACACCGTCTACGTACCCGGTGACGTCTTCGCGGCGGGCACCGTCCGCTCATGGGGCGACCAGGCCCTCGCGGCCCTCGACGAGCACGCGCCGGACGCCGCCTCGCTCGCGGCCGTCCTCGGCCTCCCCGACGGGCTCGCCGAGGACGTCCACGCGCGCGTACGGGCGAAGCTGGAGCGAGAGCCCGTCGAGGACCTCCGCATCGATTTCGAGGACGGCTACGGCGGCCGTGGGGACGCCGACGAGGACGAGGCCGCCGCCCGGGCCGCACGGCTGGTCTCGGAGGCGTACGCCACGGGAACCCCGGCCGGCACGCCCCCGTACATGGGCATCCGCATGAAGTGCATGGAGGCCGCCGTACGCGATCGTGGCATCCGCACCCTCGACATCTTCCTCACCGGCCTGATGAACGCCGGCGGCCTGCCCGACGGGCTCGTCCTCACCCTGCCCAAGGTCACCTACGCCGAGCAGGTCGCCGCCATGGTGCGGCTCCTGGAGGAGTTCGAGAAGGCGCACGGTCTCGACGCGGGCCGGATCGGCTTCGAGATCCAGATCGAGACCAGCCAGGCCATCCTCGCGCCCGACGGGACCGCCACCGTCGCCCGCATGATCGACGCCGCCGAGGGCCGCGCCACCGGCCTGCACTACGGAACCTTCGACTACAGCGCCTGCCTCGGCGTCTCCGCCGCCTACCAGGCCAGCGACCACCCCGCCGCCGACCACGCCAAGGCCATCATGCAGGTCGCCGCGGCCGGCACCGGCGTACGTGTCTCCGACGGCTCCACCAACGTCCTCCCGGTCGGGTCCACCGCGAAGGTCCACGACGCCTGGCGCCTCCACTACGGGCTCACGCGCCGCGCCCTGGCCCGTGCCTACTACCAGGGCTGGGACATGCACCCGGGCCACCTGCCCACCCGGTACGCCGCGGTCTTCGCCTTCTACCGCGAGGGCTTCGAGCAGGCCGCCGCGCGCCTGTCGGCCTACGCCAACCACGCGGGCGGCGACGTCATGGACGAACCGGCCACCGCCAAGGCGCTCAGCTCGTACCTGCTGCGGGGCATCGACTGCGGTGCCCTCGACAATGCCGAGGTCCTCCGCCTCACCGGTCTGGACCGGGCGGATCTGGACGGCTTCGCCGCACCGCGCCGCGGCGACCTCACCGCGACGGCCCAGTAACGCCCCGTCGAGTCCGGTCACCGCCGTCACCACCGCCCTCCGGGCTGCTCGCGATCGCGGAAACGAGGTCGCGGTGCGCGGCGGGACCGCTGGCCCGGGGCGAGGGGGGAAACGGGGCACGGAGAGGGGCGAGGTACTGGACCGGGAGACGGCCGTCCAGGGGCTCCGTACGCCCACGGGTCTCCGTACGCGTGTCTCTGTACGCCCACGGGTCTCCGTACGCGTGTCTCTGTACGTCCACCGAGCTCTGTACGCCCACGGGCCTCCGTACGGTGCACGGCGAGGCCCGGCGCCCGGCCGGTGTCATGGCCACGGGCCACCGCGACCCCCTGGCGAAGCCGGCCCCCGGCCGGGTCCGCGCGCGCGGGCTACGCGGCAGATGGCGGGATCTCGCCCGAACCACGCGCGATCAGCGTGGTCGCCAGCTGCACCCGAGCCGGGGCCTCCTCGAAGCCGTCCAGGCGGCGGAAGAGCCGCTCCGCCGCCGTGCGTCCGAGGGCGGCGGCGTCCTGCGCGATGACCGTGATGCCCAGCAGGTCGGCCAGCTCGATGTCGTCGAACCCGACAAGGGCGACCGGCCGTTCGCGCCCCGCGAGCGTCCGCACGGCCGTCACCGTCACCCGGTTGTTGCCGGTGAATATCGCGGTCACCGGCTCGGGACCGGAGAGCATCGCGCACACCGCGTCCCGTACCCGCCGGGGCTCGGTCGAGCCCAGGGCCACCCAGGAGGCGTCCACCGTGAGCCCCGCGTCCTCCATCGCCGCGCGGTAGCCGCGCAGCCGCTCCACGGCGGTGTGGATGCGCGGCTGGTCGCCGACGAAGCCGATCCTGCGATGACCGTGCGCGATAAGGTGCGCGACGCCTGAGCGGGCGCCGCCGAAGCTGTCCGAGAGCACCACGTCGGCGTCGATCCGCCCGGCGGGGCGGTCCACGAACACCGTCGCCACGCCCGCCTTGATCTCGGGTTCCAGATAGCGGTGGTCGGTACCCGCCGGGATCACGATCAGCCCGTCCACACGGCGGGCGCACAGGGCCAGCGCCAGCTCCTGCTCACGCTCCGGATCCTCGGCGCTGGAGCCGTTGATCAGCAGTGCGCCGTGAGCCCGGGCGACCTCTTCGACCGCCCGGCTGAGCGGCCCGTAGAAGGGGTCGGCCAGGTCCTCCAGCACCAGGCCGATGGAGGCGGTACGGCCCTTGCGCAGCACCCGCGCGCTGTCGTTGCGGCGGAAGCCGAGCGCCTCGATGGCCTCCTGGACCCGCCGCTCGGTGTCGGGAGTCACCCCCGGCTCGCCGTTGACGACCCGCGACACGGTCTTGAGCCCCACACCCGCCCGGGCGGCGACGTCCTTCATGGTGGGACGGTTGCCGTAGCGGTGGTCGGGGCGGCGGGCTGTCTCGGCCACAGTGCGCTGTCCTGTCGTCGTCCGGTGTGCGGATGGTGTGTCCAACCGTGTGGCGTCGAGCATAGGCCCTGGACAACGTTGTCAAGGGTAGGGAGACTGGTGGAGACTGTTCTCGAATCCGCAGGTCCGACAGCTCACACGGGGGATCCACACCGATGCATACCGACCTCGTCGCCGCCCTCGACATCGGTGGCACCAAGATCGCCGGGGCGCTGGTCGACGACAGCGGGCACCTCCTCGTACGGGCTCAGCGGCCGACGCCGGCACATGAGGACGGAGAGACGGTGATGCGTGCCGTCGAAGCGGTCCTCGAAGAGCTGGCCGCCTCGCCCCTGTGGCCCGCCGTCGGCGCCGTGGGCATCGGCAGCGCGGGCCCGGTGGACGCCTCGGCCGGAACGGTCAGCCCCGTCAACGTCCCCGGCTGGCGCGACTACCCGCTCGTCGCAAGGGTGCGCCGGGCGGCCGGCGGCCTGCCCGTCGGGCTCGTCGGCGACGGGGTCGCGATGACGGCGGCAGAGCATTGGCAGGGCGCGGCCCGCGGCTACGACAACGCGCTCTGCCTGGTCGTCTCCACCGGCGTCGGCGGCGGACTGGTCCTCGGCGGGCGCCTCCACACCGGGCCGAGCGGCAACGCCGGCCACATCGGTCACATCAGCGTCGACCTGGACGGTGATCCGTGCCCGTGCGGGGCACGCGGCTGCGTCGAACGGATCGCCAGCGGCCCCAACATCGCCCGTCGCGCCTTCGACAACGGGTGGCGCCCCGGCCCCGACGGTGACACCTCCGCCGCCGCGGTGGCCGCGTCCGCCCGTGGGGGCGACACGATCGCCACCGCCTCCTTCGAGCGCGCCGCCCAGGCGCTGGCCGCCGGGATCGCGGCCACCGCGACGCTGGTCGAGATCGACATCGCGGTGATCGGAGGGGGAGTGGCGGGCGCGGGAGAGGTGCTGTTCACCCCTCTGCGGCGCGCGCTGCGGGAGTACGCCACCCTCTCCTTCGTCCGGCACCTGACGGTGGCTCCCGCCCTCACGGGTACGGACGCGGGCCTGCTGGGCGCGGCCGCCGCCGCGCCGCGCCGGCCGGCCGTGGCGGCGGCCGGCTGAACCACACGGTGGCCCGGTGGCCCGGTGGCCTCCGGGCGGGGGCTGGGCGGGGCCGGACCGGCGGCGTGCGACGGCCCGCGTCCGCGACGGAGCGCTCCGGCGGGGCCGGTTCGCCAGGGCCGCTTCGGTAAGGCCGGTTCCTGTCGGGCGGCGGTCCACCGGACGCCGGCGCGTTCGCCACGGCGCCGACGGCGCCCTCCCCGTCAGGGGTGACGCGACACCACGTCACCGGGGCCGTCGCCCGGTCCGGTGGGCCTGGTCGTCCGGGCCGCCGTCGAGGAGCCGGCAGTCGGTCCGGGAGGGGCGGCGACCGCCGAAACCCGCTCACGCGGCCGGTGCAGCGACCGAGTTCCCGCCCTCCACGGGTTTCCGTGGCAGGGTGTTGCGGGCAAGCCACTGGGGGCTACGGAGGAGGGGGAACCGTGATCGTCTGGATCAACGGTGCGTTCAGTGCGGGCAAGACCAGCGCCGCACGCGAACTGATCGATCTGATCCCTAACAGCACCTTGTACGACCCCGAGGTGATCGGCGGGGGACTGCGTCACCTGCTGCCGCAGAAGAGACTCGCCGAGGTGACCGACTACCAGGACCTGCCGATCTGGCGGCGCATGGTGGTCGACACGGCCGCCGCGCTGCTCGCGGAGGTGGGCGGCGTGCTGGTGGTGCCGATGACACTGCTGCGTCAGGAGTATCGCGACGAGATATTCGGTGGGCTCGCCTCGCGCCGGATATCCGTACGGCATGTGGTGCTGACACCTGACGAAACGATCCTTCGCGGCCGGATAGCGAGCCGCGAGGAGTTCGAGAACGACGCCGACGGCAACGAGCGGGTCAGGCAGTGGGCGTACGACCACGTCGAGCCCTATCGGGCGGCGCTCGGCGGCTGGCTGTCCGGTGACGCCTACGCCGTCGACAACAGCGCCCTCACCCCGTTGGAGACCGCCGAGGCCATCGCCGACGCGGTACGGACGGACACCGCCCGCGCCTGCGGGATCGTCCAGACACCGGAACCGACCGGCGAGACGCTCGCTGCCGGGGTGCTCCTCTTCGACGAACAGGACCGGGTCCTGCTCGTCGACCCCACCTACAAGCCCGGCTGGGAGTTCCCCGGCGGGGTCGTCGAGCAGGGGGAACCTCCCGCCCGCGCGGGCATGCGGGAGGTCGCAGAGGAGATCGGCCTGCGGCTCGAATCCGTGCCCAGGCTGCTGCTCGTGGACTGGGAGCCGCCGCGACCGCCCGGCTACGGCGGTCTGCGGTTCCTCTTCGACGGGGGCACGCTGACCGGGGCCCAGGCCGCGGGCGTGCTGCTGCCCGGTTCCGAACTGCGCGGCTGGCGCTTCGTCACCGAGGAGGAGGCGTCCGGGATGCTGCCCCCGGTCCGGTACGAACGGCTGCGCTGGGCTCTGCGCGCCCGTGAGCGCGGCACGGTGCTCAACCTGGAGTCCGGCATCCCGGTCGGCTGACGGGGCCGTGCGCCGGCGGCGCGGGTGCGTGCGCCGACGGCGCGGGTGCGTGCGCCGACGGCCGGGCCGGCGCCCCGGCCGGGGCCGACCGGCACCCGGCCGACACCGGCCCCCCGAGGAGGGTCGGGGCGGGCCGGATCAGGGCGTGTCCCGGTCGGCCGCGGCCCGCAGGACGGCCGCGGCGTCCACCGTGAGCGGTTCGCCGTGCCCGAAACAGACCACGCCGGGCGCCAGCGAGGCCAGTTCCCGCATGGAGGTACGGGCCCGCTCGCGGTCCACGTGGAAGACACCCAGCTGCACCTCGCCCACCGACGCCACGGTGTCGCCCGTGAACAGCACGCCGTGGTGCGGCAGATGGATCGCGACAGAACCGTCCGTGTGCCCGGGGGTGTGCACCACCCTGGCCCCGTCCCCGAAGCCCAGCTCGTCCCCGTCCTCCAGCTCACGGTCCACCCGGGTGGCCGGTGGGTGGGGGACGGCGGTGTGCGCCCGTTCGTACAGCGGAACCTCCCAGTCCAGCAGTACGGGCTCGGGGACCGGTACCTCGCCCCTGACCACCGGCGCGTCCAGCCGGTGCGCCATCACCTCGGCTCCGAACCGTCCGGCGAGCTCACCGGCCGCGCCCACATGGTCTCCGTGGCCGTGGGTGAGCACGATCCGGCGGATGTTCTCCGGGCGCATGCCCGCGCCCCGTATCGCCGCCTCGATCTCGTCGGCCGCGTCCGCCCAGCCCGCGTCGACCAGTGTCAGTTCGTCGTCGCCCGCCGCGCCCGCGTCGCGCCACAGATAGGCCTGGCCGATGGAGAACCGGAGCATGTACAGCCGGGGTGTGATCTCGATGAAGTCCATGTCGCGAACCTACGCACCCGCTGCCGCCCGGCGCCCCCGGCTTCGCCCTCCGCGATCTCAGCCGAGGGCTGAACCGTCGGCGGTGTGACACCGCGGGTCCGCGCTGCGGGGGCGCGGACCGTCTGCGAGGTGCCGGGGGCGTCGCGGCATCGGGGCGACGGTGCCGTGGCCCGGCCACCGGGCGCGCTACCGCGCGGAACGCTCCCCGGCGTCCTTCCGCGAGCGCGCGTAGTTCACCAGGAAGTGCGCCTCGGCCACCGACATCCGCTCCAGCTCCAGCGGGGACACGCTCTCGTTCACCGCGTGGATCCGGGCGTCCGGGTCGCTCAGCCCGATCAGCAGGATCTCCGCCTCCGGGTAGAGCTCCCGCAGCGTGCTGCACAGCGGGATCGAGCCGCCCATGCCGGACGCCTGCATCTCCTCACCCGGGTACGCGACCCGCATGGCCTGCGCCATCGACGTGTACGCCGGGCTGGTGACGTCCGCCTGGAAGGGCTGCCCCTGTCCCACCTGCTCGACGGAGACCCGCGCCCCCCACGGGGTGTGCGCCTGCAGGTGCGCCGTCAGCAGCTTCGTCGCCTCGGCGGCGTCCTGGCCCGGCGGTACGCGCAGGCTGATCTGGGCGCGCGCGGTGGCCTGGACGGACGGAGTGGCACCCACGACGGGCGGGCAGTCGATACCGACGACCGTGACGGCCGGGCGCGCCCACAGCCGGTCGGCGACCGAGCCGTGACCGATCAGCTCCACCCCGTCGAGGACCCTGGCGTCGTTGCGGAACTCCTCCTCCGGGTACTCCAGCCCCCGCCAGTCGGCGTCGGCCGCGAGGCCGTCCACGGTCGTCGAGCCGTCCTCGGCACGCAGCGAGTCCAGCAGCCGGATGAGAGCGGCGAGCGCGTCGGGCGCGGCACCGCCGAACTGGCCCGAGTGCAGATTGCCCGCCAACGTGTCCACCTGGACGCGCAGCATCGTCATGCCCCGCAGCGTCGCGGTCACGGTGGGCAGACCGGCCCGGAAATTGCCGGTGTCGCCGATCACGATCGCGTCAGCGGCCAGCAGCTCCGGGTGCGCCTCCGCGTACCGCTCCAGACCGCCGGTGCCCTGCTCCTCCGAGCCCTCCACGATCACCTTGACGCCGACGGGCACGCCGCCGTTCGCCCGGAGGGCGCGCAGCGCGAGCAGGTGCATGATGAAGCCGCCCTTGCAGTCCGCGGTCCCGCGCCCGTACCAGCGGCCGTCCCGCTCGGTCAGCTCGAACGGAGGCGTCTCCCACCCCGCCAGGTCGAGCGGCGGCTGGACGTCGTAGTGCGCGTACAGCAGCACCGTCGGCGCGCCCGCGGGGCCCGGCAGGAAGCCGTACACGGACTGTGAGCCGTCCGGGGTGTCGAGCACCGCGACGTCCTGGAAGTCCTCGGCGCGCAGCGCGTCCGCCACCCACGCCGCCGCGGCCTCGCACTCGCTCGGCGGGAACTGCGCGGGATCGGCCACCGACCGGAACGCCACCAGCTCCGTGAGCTCCGCCTTGGCACGGGGCAGCAGCGCGGCGACGGTCTCTTCGATCGGGTGGGCGGTCATGGGCACGCTCCTGGTGGGTGCGACGTTAAGAGGACGTTGTGACCGTTGTTTGTACGGCGAACGTAGATCCGATCCTCCCACAGCGAGCGGAGTCGGCCTGCGCCGTAGGATGCGGTCGAGAGCTTGGACCATGGGTCGGGATCAGGAGCAGAAGCACATCGTGAGCAGCGAGAACGCAGACGCCGGTAACGAGAACTCCGCGCCGGTGTGGGATGTCGTCGTGGTCGGCGCAGGACCGGCGGGAGCGTCCGCCGCCTATGCGGCGGCCGTCGCGGGCCGCCGGGTCCTGCTGCTCGAGAAGGCCGAGCTGCCTCGGTACAAGACGTGCGGCGGCGGCATCATCGGCCCCTCGCGCGACGCGCTGCCGCCCGGCTTCGAACTGCCGCTGCGGGACCGTGTGCACGCGGTCACCTTCTCGCTGAACGGCAGGTTCAGCCGTACCCGCCGGTCCAGGCGGACACTCTTCGGGCTCATCAACCGGCCCGAGTTCGACGCGGGCCTGGTCGAGGAGGCGCAGAAGGCGGGCGCCGAGCTGCGTACCGGCGCGACGGTCTCGCGAGTGGAGCAGCACGGCTCGGCCGTGCCCGACCGCCGCACGGTCGCGGTCGTGCTGGCGGACGGGGAGACGCTGCTCGCCCGGGCGGTCGTCGGCGCGGACGGCAGCGCGGGGCGGATAGGCGCCCACGTCGGGGTCAAGCTCGACCAGGTCGACCTCGGCCTGGAGGCGGAGATCCCGGTGCCGCCGACGGTGGCGGAGGACTGGGCGGGGCGCGTGCTCATCGACTGGGGGCCCATCCCCGGCAGTTACGGATGGGTGTTCCCCAAGGGCGACACGCTCACCGTGGGTGTCATCTCGGCGCGCGGCGAGGGCGCCGCGACCAAGAGGTACCTGGAGGACTTCATCGCCAGGCTCGGCCTGTCGGGGTTCGAGCCGGCGATCTCGTCGGGGCACCTGACGCGCTGCCGCAGCGACGACTCGCCGCTCTCGCGCGGCAGGGTGCTGGTGTGCGGCGACGCCGCCGGGCTGCTGGAGCCGTGGACGCGCGAGGGGATCTCCTTCGCGCTGCGGTCCGGGCGGCTGGCGGGGGAGTGGGCGGTACGCATCGCCGAGTCGCACGACGCGGTCGACGCACGTCGTCAGGCACTGAACTACGCCTTCGCGATCAAGGCCGGGCTGGGCGTCGAGATGGCGGTCGGCCGGCGGATGCTCGCGCTCTTCGAGCGCCGCCCCGGACTGCTGCACGCGATGATCACCGGGGTGAGGCCGGCCTGGCACGCGTTCGCGGACATCACGCGCGGAGTGACGACGCTGGCCGGGATCGTGCGGACGCACGGCGTGGCGAGGCGCGCGCTCGACGCGCTCGACCGCAGGCGGTAGGCGGTAGGCGGTGGACGGTGAACGGTAGGCGTTGGACCGTGCCGGGGACGGCGTGAACGTCCGGGGCGGTCAGGTCGTGGTGATGCGGAAGACGGGGTGCTTGTGCGCGACGGCGCGCAGCTCCTCGTCCGTCGAGCCCGGCCCCACGCCGTCGAAGAACACCCCGACCTCGGCCTTCCAGCGCTTCAGGTAGGCGCGCAGCAGGACGGGCTTGTCGTCGTCGGCGATCTCCTCGGCCGTGAACGTCCGGACCCGCTTCCCGAGACGCAGCTCCCCGCCGCCCGCCGCCCGCATGTTGTGGGTCCACTGGACGTGGCCCCGCGGGGCCACCAGGTACTGCGCGCCGTCCACCGTGAGCACGTTGACGGGCGTACGCCGCCATTCGCCGCTCTTGCGGCCGCGTACGGCGAGGACGCGCGAGCCCCACACGCTGATGCCGCGCCGGGTGATCCAGGCGACGGCGCGGTTCATGACGTGCACGGTGAACCAGCCGGGCTTCATGACGTGGGTCGACTGCGTGGACATGGTGTGCTCCTCGGTTCGGCCGGTGGCGTGGCGGCGACTGTCGGTGGATGCGACGGATGACTTCCGGTGACCGGTGACGACTCACGTCGACGACCGCGGGTCGGGTGACGACGGCGGTGGCGACCGCGCAATGACGGGGTGGGGGTTCCGGGGGGCGTCATCTGCCGCCCTCTTGGGCGAGAGCGCCGCTCTCGCTTGAGAGCAGTGTGCACCGGATGGGAGGGTAAAGCAAGAGCAGTGCTCTCTTTCCAGTGCGGCGCTCCCAAAGCTGGCACACTGCTCTCATGAGTACCGTGCGAGGAGTCAGGGCCCGAGCCCGTGCCGAGGTCACCGCCGCCATCAAGGACGAGGCGCGCAGACAGCTCGCGGCAGAGGGGGCTGCCAAGCTCTCCCTGCGTGCCGTCGCCCGAGAGCTGGGCATGGTGTCGTCCGCCCTCTACCGCTACTTCCCGAGCCGGGACGAGCTGCTGACCGCGCTGATCGTCGACGCATACGACACGATCGGCGCCGCCGCGGAGGACGCGTTCTCCTCCGCCGGAGCCATGACCCCCCTCGCCCGCTGGACCGAGGTCTGTGCCGCCGTCCGCCGCTGGGCCCTGGCCCACCCGCACGAGTACGCGCTGATCTACGGCTCCCCGGTCCCCGGTTACACCGCGCCGCGCACCACGGTCGGCCCGGCGTCCAGGGTCGGCCTCGCTCTGATCGCCGTCGTCCGCGAGGCCCACGGCGCCGAAGGTGTGGCGCTCCCTCCGCTCACGGACGCGATGGGGGCCGAGGCCCGGCGCCTCGCGGCGGACATCGCTCCCGATCTGCCGCCCGCGCTGGCCGTGGCCATGGTCGCCGCCTGGTCCCAGCTCTTCGGGCTGATCTCCTTCGAGGTGTTCGGGCAGTTCAACCGGTTGGTCGAGGACCGGGACGCCTTCTTCGCCCAGGCGGCCGACCGGCTGGGCCGTGATGTGGGACTGATGCGCTGATGCCCTTCGCACGAGCGGCCGACGGCGCCGCACTCCACTACCGGGTCCATCCCGTCTCCGGGTGCTCCGGCGAGGCGGTGCCGTTGGTCCTGCTGAGCGGGCAGTCGAACGACCACCATTGGTGGGACGCGGTACGAGCGGGTTTCGGCGCCCGCTTCACCACCGTCGTCATGGACTGGCGCGGCACCGGGGAGAGCGACCGGCCCGACACCGACTCCTACAGCACCCCGGGATTCGCCCGCGACGTCCTGGCGGTGCTCGATCACGCGGGGATCGCGCGGGCGCACGTCTACGGAACCTCCATGGGGGGCCGGGTCGCGCAGTGGCTCGCCGTCGACCATCCGGCGCGGGTCGCCCGTCTCGTACTGGGCTGTACGTCCCCGGGCGCCCCGCACGGCGTCGAACGCGGGCCCGACGTCCGCCGCGCTCTGGCCGGGTCGGACGCCGTGGCCGCGGAGCGCGCCCTGCGGGAACTCATGTACACGCCCGGCTGGCTGGCCGAGCACCGCGGACCGCTGCACACCCTCGGCGACCCGACGATGCCGGCCCACGCCCGCCGTCGGCACCTGCGTGCCAGTGCCCGGCACGACGCCTGGGACGCGCTGCCGCGGATCACCGCTCCCACGCTCGTCGTCCACGGAACGGACGACGCCTTCAACCCCACCGCCAACGCTCCGTTGCTCACCTCGCGCATTCCCGGAGCGCGGATGGCGCTCGTTCCGGGGGCCCGGCACGCCTACTTCGAGGAGTTCGCCGCCATCGCCACCCCCTTGGTGCTCGACTTCCTGAGCGAGCCGGCTGAACCCGACGAGCCCGGCGCGTCCAGCGGGACCGCGGCGCCTCCGGCGTCCTGACGGGTGCGCGGAACACCACGTGCCGGCCCTGGTTGCCGGGGCCGGCGACGCGCCGGAGGGCCGGGGACCCCGCTGCCACGACCGTCAGGCCCAGGTGATCCCCGACTTCTCACGCCACAGTCGCGCCAGACGCCCGTCGCCCGTCACGGTGACCGCGCCGGCGGGAAGCCGGTTCCACAGGGCCGCGTAGAGCCGATCGGCGTCCGCGCTCACCTCGCAGTCCGCCGGCCCCTCGTCGGAACGGGTGGTGCGCGGCGCCTGCTCCGACAGGTCGAGCGTCCAGACGTCGCCGGTGTCCGTGGCCCGTATGCGCAGGGTGGCCGGTTCCGGTGTACGGACCCGGCTCTTCCCCCTGGCGTGGAACGCGACCAGCAGTTCGTCGATGCCGTCCACCGCGAAGGCCGTGTCCACCGTGAACTCCTCCGCGCCGAGCGCCGACTCGGCGTCCACCCGGTGCACGGCTGTCTCGTGCGCCTGCCGCCTCGCCCAGAAGGCCAGGGGAGAGGACGCGGGCATGAACGTCCAGCACTCCAGGTCCCCCGGGGCCTCGGTGAGGGCCGTGACGAGAAGACCGTGGCCCTCCCGGAACCAGCGCAGCAGCGCCGCGCCGTCCAGATCCGGTTCACCGCCGTCCGGGTGGTACTCGGTGTGCCCCTCCCTGACGAACGCCGCAGCCCAGCGGTGCACCATTCCGGTGTGCCGCAACAGGTCCCGCACACACCAGCCGGGACAGGTCGGTACGGGCGCGTCCGGGCCGGCCTGCTCGGCGGCGTCGGCCAGCAACTCACCCTCGCGGGCGACGAACTTGATGTGCTCGGCAATGTCCATGTCGGAATAGTGCCAGTGCCGATCACCGTGTGACCGGTTCCTTTCCCGGCCCTCGCCGCACGTCCGCCGCACCGTCCGTCGTGCGTCCGCCGCGCGTCCGTCGTGCGGGCTCACCGGCCGCCCGCTCGCCGCTTGTGCCGCCGGCCGGCTGTGCGGGCTCGCCCGCCGTCCGCTCGCCGCTTGCCGCGCGTCCGCTGCGCGTCCGCCGTGCGGGCTCGCCCGCCGCGCGCGTCTACGCCACCGGATCCGGCACCGACGCGTTCCTGGCGGCGTACCCGATCACCGCCGCTCCGGCGGCCAGTACCGCGACCGTGGTCAGCGCGACCGGCAGCGAGAACCAGTCGGCGAGGAAGCCGATGGCGGGCGGGCCGAGCAGCATTCCGCCGTATCCCAGGGTGGACGCGGCGGCGACCCCGGCGGGCCCTGCCAGCGCGCCCGCCCGGGCGACCGCGACGGGGAAGATGTTCGCCAGGCCCAGCCCGGTCACCGCGAATCCGAGCAGCGCGAGCCAGACCGTGGGAGCCAGCGCCCCCAGCAGCATGCCGGTGGCCGCGGTCGCCCCGCCCGCCACGAGGGTCCGGGTCTGTCCGAGCCGCTCCAGCAGCGTCGTACCGGAAAGGCGGCCCGCGGTCATGGCGAGGGCGAACAGCGAGTAGCCCGCGGCCGCGATTCCCGGGTGGGCGCGCAGGTCCTGTTCGAGGTGGAGCGCGCCCCAGTCGGCCATCGCCCCTTCTCCGTAGGCCGTGCAGAGCGCGATCACGCCGAAGAGGGTGACGACCCTGCGCGTCCGGCCGTCGAGGCGGCGGTCGGACGGCTTCACCGGAGGGGTTCCGCCGGCGCCTCGGGGCACGTCGCCCGGACCGGCGTCGGCGAGGCCGCCGAGCCGGGCGGGGGAGGGCCGGCGGAGCAGGACGGGCCCCGCGGCGGCGGTCAGGGCGAGTCCCGCGGCGGTGAGCCCGAGCAGATGGGCGGTGGGGGACAGCCCGCCCGCGACCAGGCCGCCGAGGCCCGCGCCGAGCATGCCGCCCAGGCTGAAGGCGGCGTGGAAGCTGGGCATCACCGGGCGGCCCAGGGCGGACACGAGGTCGACGGCGGCGCTGTTCATGGCCACGTTGATGCCGCCGTACGCGGCGCCGAACACCAGCAGCACCAGGCCGAGCTCGAGCGCCGAACCGGTCAGCGGCGGAAGGGCGATGCTCAGCGAGAGGAGCACGGCGGAGGCGACGGTGACCGGGTGGCTGCCGAAGCGGCGGCACAGCCGGCCGGTGAGCGTCATGGTCACCACCGCGCCGGCCGACACGCCCAGGAGGGCCAGGCCGAGGTCGCCGGCGGACGAGCCGGTCTGCTGCTTGATGGCCGGGATGCGGACCACCCAGCCGGCGAAAAGGAAGCCGTCCAGGGCGAAGAACAAGGTCAGGGCGGTACGGAGGCGGGGCAGGGAGCGCAGGGCGGGATCTCCCCCGGCCTCTCCCGGAACAGCGGTCCTGAGTTTGTTTAGTTGCGGCACAAACTCAGGATAGGGGTCCCGGGCGCCGTCGTACAACCCACGTCACGACCTCTTGGCACCCGTCTTTGGCGCCCGCCTCTGCGCCCCTCCTGGAGTGGTGATCTCCCGGGGTGCTCGACGCGCCTCACCCCGTTGCTCACGCCGCCCGCACCTCGTCGGCCATGTGGCGGTCGAGGGCGGCGCGTACCAGTGCGGCGGCGAACCGGGGCAGTCCGGCGGCCTCCACCAGCCCGGCCAGTTCAGCGGGGTCCTCCGGGAGGCCGAGCCGCTTCGCCCCCTCCAGCGCCTTGGAGTCCAGGCAGGGGGCGAGCTCCGGCCACACGCCCTGCACCTCCCGCAGAAAGATGTCGGCCCCCGCCGGGCCGATCCCCGGCACCTCCCGGAGCAGCGTCCGCACCTCGTCCCGGTCCCCGTCCGCCTCGGCGCGCAGCCGCCGCAGATCACCGCCGTACCGGTCGAGCACGAGCTCCGCGCCCTCACCGAGCTGGGTCGCCGTCCTCTCGTCGTACCGCCGGTAGTGGCCCTCGCCCAGCGCGTCCACCCGCTGCTGCCAGGTCGCGTCGCGCATGCGCCGGGCGTCCCGCATCCCCGCGGCGAACAGCGCCCGGGCGGCGTCGACCGCCGTGGCGGCCCGGATCCGGGCACTGAGCAGATCGGCCAGGACCAGGAGCTGGAACAGCGGCTGGGGCGTGTCCCTGAGGTGGATCCCCGCCTCCTCCGCGTACGTCCGCCCGTGCTCGGTGAGCAGGACACGTACGGTCTTCTCCGCGCCGGAGCGTGCCATGGTGCCTCCGATCCCTTCCATGTCCCTCGTCCCGTCCCCCCTTCTCCGTCCCTCCGCCCGTCCTTCCCTTCCCTGTCCCCCTCACGTCGTCCCCCGTCCCTCCCAGCCCGTCCTTCCCTTCCTCCTGCCTCCACCCTCGTCCCCGGCGCCCCGCCTCGTCCGCCGTCCCGCCCCGCGCGCACGGTTCGTCCACAGCCCGCCCCACCCGCTCGCGCTCCCCGCAGTACCCGGCGTCCATCGGCCGAAACGGAACCGGGCTCGTCGGCGGCTCGCTGGATCATGGGAGACTCGCCCCCATGAACGGCAAGGCGACCACGACCCGGACACGGCTTGACAGGGGCCGCAGCGCGCTCGGCCCCGCGCTGGAACTGGTCCACACGGGCCGCGCGCCCACGCGCGCCGTGCTCACCGCCGAGCTCGGCGTCACCCGGGCGACCGCCGGGGCCGTCGCCGCCGAGCTGGAGGCGCTCGGCCTCATCCGCGTCGACTCCCGCCCGGGCGCTGCCGCGGGCTCCCAGGGCCGGCCCTCGCACCGGCTCACCGTCGACGAGAACGGGCCGGTCGCCCTCGCCGCGCAGGTCCACGCCGACGGGTTCCGCGCGGCGCTCGTCGGCCTCGGCGGGCGGGTCGTGGCGACCGCCCCCGGGTGCGTGACCGTCTCCGCCGACCCGGCGCAGGTCCTGGAGGAGGTGGTCGCGGCCGGTGCCGGGCTGCTGCGCGAAAGCGGCCGCCGCTGCGTCGGTGCCGGGCTCGCGGTGCCGTCCGCGGTCGCCGAACCCGAGGGCACCGCCCTCAACCCCCTCCACGTGGCCTGGCCCGCCGGGGCGCCGGTCCGGGACATCTTCGCCGAGCGCGTCCGGGCGGCCGGTATCGAGGGCCCCGCCTTCACGGGCAACGACGTCAACCTCGCCGCTCTCGCGGAACACCGCCACGGCGCCGGCCGGGGGGCCGCGCACCTGCTGTGCGTCGCCACCGGGCACCGAGGGGTGGGAGGTGCTCTCGTCCTGGACGGCCGGCTGCACACCGGCAGCGCGGGTCTCGCCCTGGAGGTCGGACACCTCACCGTCAACCCCGAAGGCGGGCGGCCCTGCTACTGCGGCAGCCGGGGATGCCTGGACGTCGAGGCCGACCCGCTGGCCTTCCTCATGGCGGCGGGGCGGGAGCCCGGCCCCGAGGTCTCCCTGCTCCAGCAGGCCCGCGACCTGCTCCGCGCGGAGGGCGACGACCCTTCCGTACGGTCGGCGACGGAGGAGCTGGTGGACCGCCTCGGCCTCGGTCTGGCCGGCCTGGTGAACATCCTCAACCCCGACCGGATCATCCTCGGCGGCCTCCACCGCGAGCTGCTGGCCGCGGCCCCCGAACGCCTGCGCGCGGTGGTCGCCGACCGCAGCCTGTGGGGCCGCAGCGGCGGCGTGCCGATCCTCGGCTGCACCCTGGACCACAACAGTCTCGCCGGTGCGGCCGAGTTGGCGTGGCAACCGGTGCTGGACGACCCGCTGGCGGCACTGGGACGCCCGACCGGCTGAACGCGGGGGCGGTGGTCCCGGCGCCGTGCCGCCCGGCACCGGCCGGCCCGCGGGTGGCCCGTCCGCCCGGACTGCTCCGCCCGGACTACTCCGGGCGGCGTGCGGGCCGACGAGCGTCCCCTGCTCGCCGAGGGACGAACGCGAACGCCGCCGCCGGGTTCGCCGTCAGCATCCGGTCCACCAGGTCGCTGCCCAGGGTCCGTTCGAGGCGTGGGCGCAACCCGCCCAGCAGGTACGTCATCCCCGGAGTGCCGGGCGTCGTCGTGTCGCCGCCCAGCAGCAGCCGGCCGGCGAAGCCCGCGTCGGCCAGCGCCGCCAGCTCCTCCGGGAGCCGCCAGTCGGTGGCGTGGTGGGCGCGCGAGGGCCCGTCGAACGCGAGGAACGCGCCCGCCCGCGCGGCCTCGCGCTGGACGACGGGATCGGGACAGCGCCCGAGGTGGCCGAGGACGACCCGGGCCGGCGGCACTTCCCCCTCCCCGCACAGCAGGTCCAGCACCTCAAGGGCGCCGGTGCCCAGCTCCAGGTGGACGGCGACGGGGGCGCCCGTGCGGTGGTGGGCGCGGGCCGCCGCCGTCAGCGTCCGCCGGGCGTGGGCGTCCAGGCCGTGGAAGTCGCCCGCCACCTTGATCAGCCCCGCCCGTGTGCCGCTGCCGGCCATGCCCTCCACGAGCTCCGTCGTGAACAGGTCGGCCAGGTCCTCGGGCAGCCGGTCCAGCACGGCCGGCGCGTAGTGCACGGCCTGGTGCAGGCCGGTCGCCGCGATCACGTGGACACCGGCCGTGCGGGAGAGCGCCGCCAGGTGACGTACGCGTCGCCCCATCCCGTACGGCGTCCACTGCACCACCGTGCCGCCGCCGAGTTCCCGGAACGCCCGCAGCCGGGCGGCCGCGTCCTCGGCGTCGTCCAGCTCCATGCCCGGCAACACCGGGCTGCGCAGGAACAGATGGTCGTGCGCGTCGCAGACGCCCAGCTCATCGCCCGGTACATCCCCGAGGACGGTCCGGGCCAGGTGCCCCGGGTTCACCACTGCCGGCCCCGGCCGAGTCCGGCCCGCCCGGGCGCCGACAGGTGCAGCACCCGGTAGACGTCCTCCGGCAGCGCGACCCCCTCGTGCGGCCCCCGCGGCCCCCGTGTCGCTCCTGGAGCGACCGCGCTCCTCACGACCGTCTCCGGTGCCCTTGCCGTCCCCGGTGTCCTTCCCGCTCCTGGCCCGCCCCCGGCGGCCTCCGCCGTGTCCACCCCGTGCCCTTCCTTCCCCGCGTCCCCCGGGACAGCCGCGTCCCCCGCGTCCCCCGGGACAGTCGCGTCCCCCGCGTCCCCCGCCCACAGCGTGAAGTACAGGAGCTCCCAGTGCCGGGGGTCGATGGCGACGGCGGCCGCCACCGCCCCGTCCGCCCGCGCCAGCTGTCGCTGCGCGGCAAGGGCCTTCTCCACCGCGTCGGCGGGGCGCTCGTGCTCGGCGAGCCGGGCCCGCCGACGCGTCGCCGACCTGGGCACCTCCCCGGCCGCCGGGCCCTCGTCGTACGCCAGCCCCGCCCAGTGCCGCACCTGCGGTCGCCCGAAGTCGTCGACGACGCCCTGGAATCCGGGGCCCCAGAGGAAGGCGTTCATGCCCTCGGGAGCGGCCCACAGATAGAACGGGGCGTACTGGTTCACCGGTGCGCCCTCGGCGCGCTCCCGTATCAGATACGCCTTCAGTCCCAGCCCGGGGAAGTCGTCGAGAAGGTGCCCCCTGGTGGCGACGCGGTGGCGGACGATGCCCATGTCGTAGTCGGCGGGCAGCGTGATCTCGTACTGCATGGCATGCAAGGGGGCGCTCCTCAGACGGTTCGGGCGAGCGGGGCCAGGAGGGCGAGAAGGCCCTTGACGGCGGCGTCGAAGGCCGCCGGAGAGCCCGAGGCGCGGGCCAGCACATAGCCGCCCTGCACGGTCGCGACGATCGTCGCCGCTGTCCCGGCCGGGTCGAGCGGAACGGAGAACTCGCCGCCGCGCACGCCCTCCTCGATGATCCCGGCGAGGCGTCCGCGCAACCAGTCGAGCGTCTCGTCGACCGGTGCGCGCAGGGCGTCGTCGGCCATGACGTCCGGGTCCATCGTCAGCCGCCCGACGGGGCAGCCGCGCAGCACATCGCGTTCCCGCAAGAGGTAGCCCTCGACGCGCTCGTACGCCGAACCGTCTCGGCCCAGTACCCGTTCGGCCGTCCCGCGCATCTCCTCGGCGGTACGGCGGATGGCGGCCAGCGCCAGATCCGGCTTGCCGGCGAAGTGGTGGTACATGCTGCCCTGGCCCGCACCCGCCTGCTGCTGGATGGCCTTGGGGCTGGTGCCCACGTAACCCCGTTCCCACAACAGCTCGCGGGTGGCCTCGACGAGGCGTTCAGGAGTGCTCATGGAGTCAGTGTACATACTAGTAGGTACAGAAGCGCGCGCCGAGGACCCCGCAAGCGGTCGACCGCCCGTTGCGAGGGGGTGCCGGGCTCCCGGCCCGGCCGGTCCCGCCCGGCTGACGGGCCCGGTTCGCCGACCGGCCGACCGCACTCGCCGACCGGTACCGGTCGCGCTCTCCGGGCCGGCCGCGGATCCGGCCACGCGCCGGACCACGAGCCCGTGGCCGAGGCGGCTCCGGTCCGGTCCGGGGGCGGTGTCAGGTGGCCACGGGCGATCGGGTGGGGGAGGGTTCGCGTACCGCGTCGGCGGGGCCCTCGAAGGCCACCGGTTCCGTGAACGGCCCGCTGGTGGCCGCCCCGTACACCGCGAGCGGCGGCAGCGGTGCGGGCATGGTCGAGGGCGCAGGCAGCGTGAACCAGACGACCTTCCCCGTATCGCCCTGCGGGCGGGCGCCCCAGCTTTCGCTGACCGCCTCTATCAGCGCGAGGCCGCGGCCCGAAGTGGACAGCGGATCGGGGATGTTGACCATCGGGAGCCGAGGATCGTGGTCATGGACCGAGATCGTCAGGCGGTCGAGCAGCAGCTCGATCTCGACGGTGCAGAGCTTGTCCGGCTCCGCGTGCTGATGCACGTTGGTCAGGAGCTCGGTGACACCGAGCGCCGCTTTCTCGATCAAGCAGTCGACGTTCCAGTAGCGCAATTGCGCCGAGACGATTCTGCGGACCTGACCGATCCGCGACGGCAGGGCTTGGAGCTCTACCGTGCAATGCCTGCTTACCTGGCTGATCACGGCTGCGACTCCCCGAAATAGGTCCGGAAGAAGGCGAAGGATCGGATCCAGAAGTGTGGCTGGCCATTGACCGGGCGGGCTGGATCGCAGCGTCACCGCCGGTGCACCCTGAGTGATGTCCGTCCAGCGTGAACCAGCGGTGGGGGCTTCGCAACTCGCGGCGGTCGGCCGCGGCTCAGTCCTCGGTGTCGAGAGCGGTGTCGCGGGGGGTGTCGAGAGCGGTGTCGCGAGCGGTTCCGCGAGCCCTGCGCACGGCGTCGAGGAAGCGGCCGGCCAGAGCCGCCGCCGTCCCGTCCGGCCCGCACAGGCGCTGCCCCATGGTGAGCCGGTAACGCGTGCCGTTGAGGTTCGCCACCGTCGCGTCACGCCCCGCGAACCACGGCCTGCCCGCGGTGACGGCACGCACGGGGGCGCTGTCGATCACCCGGCCGTAACTGGTGAGCAGCGCCAGCCTGCCGTCCTTGATCAGGATCTCGCCCGCCCTGGTCAATGAGCGCGGCCCGCGCTCGATCCGCACGCCCGTGGCGCTGAAATCGGGCTCAGCCATGCCTTTCCGCCCCCTTCGCACCGGCTTCTGCCGGTCAGTCTGCACAAGGACGCACGACCGCACCAGTACGCGTGGCGACATGCGTACGCAAGTGGCCCGCATACGCAGCCTATGAGAAACCCAAAGTCAATGTTTGCGCAGGTGAGGGGGGTATGTTCGAAGTGGGGGCAGCGTTGGACAACACGAGGAGTGGCGCGCATGGGCACCATTGGGCATGCTGAGCCGACAGGTGCGAACGGGACGAGCGAGGTGGTCTGCCCCATGGCGACCATCGATGTGGACCGCAGCGATCCGGCCTACCGCGCCTGGCTGAAAGAGGCCGTGCGCAAGGTCCAGGCGGACGCCAACCGGTCCGCCGACACCCATCTGCTGCGCTTCCCGCTGCCCGAGGAGTGGGGCATCGACCTCTACCTCAAGGACGAGTCCACCCACCCCACGGGAAGTCTCAAGCACCGGCTCGCCCGCTCCCTGTTCCTGTACGGCCTGTGCAACGGATGGATCAGGCCGGACAGGCCCGTCATCGAGGCGTCCAGCGGCTCGACGGCCGTCTCCGAGGCGTACTTCGCCAAGCTGATCGGGGTGCCGTTCATCGCGGTCATGCCGCGTACCACCAGCCCCGAGAAGATCAGGCTCATCGAATTCCACGGAGGGCGGTGCCACTTCGTGGACGACTCGCGCCGGCTCTACGAGGAGTCCGCCGCGCTCGCCGTCGACACCGGCGGCCACTACATGGACCAGTTCACCTACGCGGAGCGGGCCACCGACTGGCGCGGCAACAACAACATCGCCGAATCGATCTACCAGCAGCTGAGACTGGAGCGGTACCCCGAGCCCGCCTGGATCGTCGCCACGGCCGGCACGGGCGGCACCTCGGCGACCATCGCCCGCTACGTCCACTACATGCAGTACGACACCCGCATATGTGTCCCCGACCCGGAGAACTCCTGCTTCTTCGAGGGCTGGACAACGGGCGACACCCACGCGGCCAGCGAGCGCGGTTCCCGGATCGAGGGCATCGGGCGGCCCAGGATGGAGCCGAGTTTCGTGCCCGGCGCCATCGACCGGATGATGAAGGTCCCGGACGCGGCGAGTGTCGCCGCCGTACGGGCCCTGGAGAACGCCATCGGGCGCAAGGCGGGCGGCTCCACCGGCACCGGCCTCTGGAGCGCTCTGAAGATCGTCGCCGAGATGGTGGCCGACGGCCGTGCCGGAAGCGTCGTCACGCTCTTCTGCGACCCGGGCGAGCGCTACCTGGACAAGTACTACTCCGATGCCTGGCTGACCGAACAAGGTCTCGACATCGCTCCGTACAGCGCGGCCCTCGACACCTTCCTCGGCACCGGCGTCTGGCCCCACTGACTCCCACCGACCCCACTGCCCCACCGACCCTCCTGCCCCCACCGACCCCAGCGGTCGGCAGGGGGGGCGGCCCGTCCGCTCACCACCGGGCTCATCGGCCCCCGGCGCTGTCTCCCCTGTCTCCCCCGTCGCCACCGGTCCCGTCGCTCGCGGGCGACGACAGCAGTCCGCTCAGAGCACGGCCGAAGACCACGCGTCCCGTTCCCCGCACCACCGGGTCGAGGACGCGGGGGAAGCCCCGGATGCGCAGGTCCTCCGTCCACACCACCCGGGCGCCGGCCGGGGTCGTACCGTCGACCGTGATCTCGGCCCAGCCGGTGATCACACGGCCCCGCTTCTCCAGCCGGTACGAGCCCGTCGCCGCGGCCCCCGGCCCCGGCGGCTCCCAGCGCACGACCTCCATCGGATCGTCGAAGCCGAACCGCCCCACGCCCGTGCGCACGGTGAACCGGGTCCCGACCCCCACCGTCCCCGCGGCCGGCCCCGGGGTCACGCCCGTGACCCGCGTCAGCGGGACCCGCCGCGCGTGAGCGGGCCAGTCGGTCAACCGCCGCCACACCTCGGCGGTGGTCAGCGGGGTACGGCGTCGTACGGTGAAGGCGGCCACTTCGCGATGGTACGGCGAGCGGCCACGGGAGACCGCCCATGACAGCCGCCGACCGCCCGCCTGTCGGCGGCCGACCGCCAGTGGGCAGTGAGCAGTGAGCCGCGATCAGCGGCCATGCGTCATGCGTCCGCGCCGGCGTCCGCGTCCTCGCCCGCGACCACCAGACCCGGCAGGTGCTCCGACATCTCCGCCCGGGCGTCGTCGGTCAGACCCGCGTCGGTCACCAGGGTGTCGACCTCGTCCAGCCGTGCGAACGAACTCAGACCCACCGTGCCCCACTTCGTGTGGTCGGCGACCACCACGACACGCCGTGCCGACCTGACGAAACGCCGGTTCGTCTCCGCCTCCGCCAGGTTGGGTGTCGACAGGCCCGCCTCGACCGAGATCCCGTGCACCCCCAGGAACAGCACGTCGAAGTGGAGCGAGCGGATCGCCTGATCGGCGACCGGGCCGACGAGCGAGTCCGACGGCGTCCGCACCCCGCCGGTGAGCACCACGGTCGCCGCACCCGGGCGGGGCGCTCCGGCCGGGTCGGTCCGCTGCGCCGTGTGGAAGACGTCGGCGACCCGCACCGAGTTGGTCACGACGGTCAGATCCGGCACGTCGAGCAGATGCTGCGCCAGTGCGTACGTCGTCGTACCGCCCGACAGGGCGATCGCGCTCCCCGGCACCGCCATGGTGGCCGCCGCCCGTGCGATGTCCTCCTTGGCGAGCAGTTCCAGCGACGACTTCGCCTCGAACCCCGGCTCGTGCGTGCTCGCCTCGGCCACCGGCACCGCGCCGCCGTGCACCTTCTCGACGACGCCCTGCCGAGCCAGCGCGTCCAGGTCCCGGCGCACGGTCATGTCGGAGACGTTCAGCTTGCGGGTGAGTTCGTTGACCCTCACCCCGCCGCGGCGCCTCACCTCGTCCAGGATCAAGGCACGCCGCTGCTCCGCGAGGAGGTTCTGGTTGTCGCTCACCGCAGGGGCCGGTCCTTCCGATCGTCAACACCGCTGGCCAAGGGTGCTCATCCTGCCACGCGCTTGATCCTGGCGGACGACGGGGAGATTCAGTGAGAGCGCTGCGGCACGCCACCGGGATCGGGGATTCTGGGTCCCGCCCTCACGCGCCCCCGCCTCCCTCCACGTACGCGCCCCCAGAGAGCGAGCCCGAAGTGTCCCCTGCCACCCCGGAGCCCACCAGCCCCGGCGCCGCGCTCGAACTGCTGGTGCACGGCGTCGGCGGAGCCACCCCGCAGGACATGCTCGACGACCCCCGCACGGTCCGGGTGACCGGGGACAGGACCGCCGCCATGCACCGGCGGGCCGACGACCGCGACGCGGAACGCCAACCCGAACGGTTCCTGAACGGGCCGGTACCGGAGGCGTACTGCTGGTCCAACCTCACCTCCGGCAACGGCTCACGCGCCCTGTGGCTGCTGCTCCTTCCGTTCATGGTGGCCAACCTCGCCCACTGGATGCGCCCGCCCACCGACGGACAGGCGCCGTCGGTGCGGCTGTACGGAGTGCTGGTGCGGCTCGTCGCGCTGAGCCTCACCGTGCTGTTCACGGCCGCCGTCTGCGAGGTCGCACTGGACCTGACGGCCTGGCAGTGCGCGGGCGCCGCCGCCTGCGCCGAACAGCGGTCCTGGCTGGGCTTCCTGTCCGCAGCCCGGGACGGCTGGTGGGCCCAGCCGGGCCGCAGGCTCACCGTCGCCGCCCTGCTGCCCGCCGCCCTGGTCGGGCTGCTGTGGTACCTCTCCAACCGCACCTGGAGCGCCTACGAGGCCCAGCGCCCGCCCCGCGGCGAGGGGAACGACGGGGACTCCCCACGCGGAGAGGACGACGGAGACCGCACGACACCGCGCCCCCAGCGGCCCGCGCTCGGCCGGCCCGGGTTCTGGTACGGCCGCCGGCTCGTCGCCCGGCTGCGCGCCGCCCACACCGCCGCCGGCTTCCTCACCGTCGCCGCGGCGGTCGGCGGCGCGGCCGCCCGCTACGACCGCGGCGGCCAGAGCGCCGTCCGTGAGACCCTCGGCTGGGCCCTGGAGGCCGCGATGGTCCTGGCCGGCGCCGTCGTGACCTGGGTGGTGTGCCGCCGGGGCCGCAGCGAGCGGCGGCTCGACAACCGGCTCGACCGGACCCTCGTCACCTGTCTGCCCGCCGCCGCCATCACCCTGCTCGTCCTCGCGATGCTGTACGCCGCGTGGTCCAGGCCGGGCTGGCACTCCACCGGCACCCTCCCCGGCGACGTCGCGTTCCGCGTGATCGCCCTCGCCCAGGGCGTGCTCGTCCTCGCCCTCGCGGTCGTCGCCCTGCGACTCCACCGCCGCGCGCCCCACCGCCGTACCGTCCTGCACGGGCTCGGCGGGCCCGCCGTCGCCATGCTGGCCTGCGCCCTGGGCGGGGTGATGGCCGGCGGGGTCGCCCAGCGCGTCGCCGACTGGCTCGACGGCCCCGGCACCCCCGGCACGGGCGAGGGCCTCATCCAGGGGCCGCCCGTCCTGCTCAGCTGGCAGGCGTCCGTGATCCCGGTCCTGCTGCTCCTGCTGCTGGTCCCCGCCCTCGCCCTGGGCGTCCGGACGGCCCTCGCCGCCCGCCGTCTGGAGCCCGTCGTCGAGGCCGAGTACACCGGGGAGCAGCCGGACCCCGTCCGCACCCGGAGCATCGCCGCCACCCGCGCGCGTGCGGCGCTCACCGACGCGGCGCCCGTCGTCGTCGGCACCGTGTCCGGCGCCGCCCTCCTGCTGGGGGCGGGCGCCGTCGCGGGCGCGTGGGTCAGCGGCGAGGTGCCGGGGAAGGCGTTCTCCGACAGCCACCCGTTCGTCCAGAGCGTCGCCGAGTCGGCGCAGGCGCTCGGATCCTGGCTGATCGGCTTAGGCTTCATACTGTTCGTCACCTGGGGCCGGCGTGCCTACAAGGACGCCTCCGCCCGCCGCACGATCGGCATCCTCTGGGACGTCGGCACCTTCTGGCCCCGCGCCGCCCACCCCTTCGCGCCGCCCTGCTATGCCGAGCGGGCCGTTCCGGACCTGGCCTGGCGGATGTCCTCCTGGACCGGCCGCACGGGCGGCCGCCTGGTCATCTCCGGCCACTCGCAGGGCAGCGTGCTGGCGGCGGCGGCGGTCTGGCAGCTTCCCGAGGGCACCCGCCGCCGGGTCGCCCTGCTCACCTACGGCTCACCGCTGGAGCGGCTGTACGGGAGGTGGTTCCCCGCCTACTTCGGTCCGGGACCGCTGGGCGCCCTCCACCGCGAACTGCACTGCTGGCGCAACCTGTGGCGCCGCACCGACCCGATAGGCGGGCCCGTCAACCTGCCCGCCGAGGGGGACAAGCCGGAGGTGGACCACAGGGCGCTGCGCGACCCGGTGGTCTACGGGCGCACCGACGACCATCCGCTGCCGGAACCGGTCCTCGGCCACTCCGACTACCAGGCCGACCCGGTGTTCGCCAAGGAACGCACCGTTCTGCTCGACCGGCTGCCGCCCGCGCTGCCGCTGCCCCTGCCGACGCAGCGCGCCGACGCGTCTCAGGGCAGTTCGGGCAGGTCCTCGGGGTAGAGGAGGGTGAGGTCGTCGGTGCTCACCTCGGTGAGCTCGGCGACCCGGCCCGCGTGCCGCTCCACCATCGACTCGAACGTCTGGCGCGCGGTGCGGCCGTTGCCGAAGGCGGGGCCCTTGGGCAGTGCCGTGAAGTGCTTCAGCAGCGCCTCGGCCGTGCCCGCGCCCAGGCGGTACTCGTGCTCCTCCGCCTGCTGTCGCACGATGCGCAGCAGCTCGTCCGGCACGTAGTCGTCGAAAGTGATGGTCCGTGAGAAACGCGAGGCGACACCGGGGTTGACCGTCAGGAAGCGCTCCATCTCGGCGGTGTACCCGGCGACGATCACCACCACCGCCTCGCGGTGGTCCTCCATCAGCTTCACCAGGGTGTCGATCGCCTCGCGTCCGAAGTCCCGCCCCGAGTCCTCCGGCGACAGCGCGTACGCCTCGTCGATGAACAGCACACCGCCGCGCGCCCGGTCGAACGCCTCCTGGGTGCGGATCGCGGTCGAGCCGATGTGCTCGCCGACCAGATCCACCCGGGACACCTCGACGAGATGCCCGCGCTCCAGCACTCCGAGCGAGGCGAGGATCTCTCCGTACAGCCGCGCGACGGTCGTCTTGCCGGTGCCGGGGGAGCCGGTGAAAACCAGATGGCGGCGGACCGAGGCAGCCTTGAGACCTGCCTCCTGACGCTTCCTGCCCACCTCGATCATGTTCGTGAGGGTGCGGACCTCGCGCTTGACGCTGTCCAGGCCCACCAAGGCGTCGAGCGCGCCCAGGACGTCCTGCGAACTGCGCACCACGGCCGTCCCGGGCCCCGGACGCGGCTCCGGACCGGGCTCCGGCGGAACGGCGGGCCGCGCCACGGCGGGGGTCCGCGCCGGAAGCGCGCCGAGCAGCCCGCCGGTCTGCGCCGTCGCCACCGAGACGGGCGCCGCGTCGTTCCTGGCGAAGCCGGGCAGGACCCCGCTCTCGTCGCTGGTGCAGTCCTCGGCGACCGGCCCGTCCTCGCCGAACTCGTAGCCGCCGCGCGCACACCGCTCGGTACGGCAGCGCCTCAGCGTCGTACGGCAGCGGTCCATCACATGGAAGCCGTAGCCCCCGCTGCCCGTCACCCGGCAGCCGCTGAACGTGCCGCGCCCCTCGGCCGAGACGTAGAACCCCGCCTCGGCGGGGGAGGTCACCGTGCACCGCTCGATCACCGGGTCGGCGCCCTTGGTGACGATGACACCGGTCTGCACCGCGTCGATGGTGCAGCCGCTCAGGGTGCCGCCGCTGCCGTGGTCGCGGAACCAGGCCCCGGTGGACGCCTCACGGATGCGGCAGTCGTCGAGCTGCGCGGTCGCCCCGTCGCTGACCGACACGGCCGTGTTGCGCACCTGGGAGAGATCACTGTCGACGACGTCGACGCGCGAGCCCCGGTCCAGCACGAACAGCGCGTCCGGCACGTCGTGGACACGGCAGGAGTCGAGCACGGCCGTCGCGCCGTCACTGACCCAGACCGCCGGGTAGTCGCCCGTACTGTCGTGGATCTCGCACTGGTTGGCGTCCACCCTGGTGCCCGGGTCCCACACGGACAGGCCGTTGCGGCCGAACCGCCGTACCGTCGAACGGGTCAGCGTCAGCACCGAACGCGAACGCAGGTCCACGGCGTTCTCGGGCACGTCGTGGATGTCGCAGTCCGACAGGGTGAGCACCGCGTCCGTGTCGAGCGTGATGCCGTCGGACGACGTCCGGTGCACCGACGAGTCGGTGAGATGCGCCGAGGCGCGCGAGGAGACCTGGACGCCGCTGCCCTTGATCTCGTACACCTCGCAGCCGATGGCTTCGAGGCCGCTGCCCTCACCGGTCACGGACAGGCCGGCCCCGGACGTGTGATGGACCCGGCAGCGCTCCAGCCGGGGGTGCGCCCCGCCGCGCACCGAGACGCCCGACTGCCCGGCCGCGACGACCTCGCACTCCTCGAACAGGCCGCCCGCGCCGTCCAGTACGCCGATCCCGACACCCGCCGGGTTGTCGACGGTGCAGCGTCGCACGGTGGGCCGCGCCCTGCCGCGCACCTCCAGTCCGGACGCGGAGCGGGTCACGATGCGCAGGTCCAGCAGTTCCGGGGTGCCGTCCTCGACCAGGAGAGCGGGTGCCGCGGTGTCCTGGCCCTCGACGTGGAGGTCCTGGACGGTGGCGGAGGCGCGCACGGTCAGCGGTACGCCGTCGGCCGGCGCGATCCGGACCGAGCCCACCGCGCCCTCGGCACCACGCAGGGTGACGGCGCGTCGCACGACGAGGTTCTCCCGGTACGTGCCGGGGGAGATGGTGAGGATGTCGCCGTCCGCGGCGGCCTCCAGGGCTGCGGTGAGAGAGGCGTACTCGCCCGTGCGGCGGCGCCACCTCGATGTGCCGGTGTGCGTCACCTGGACCGTGCCCTGTGCCATGGTGCTGCTCTGCCCCCACCTCGTGCGTCGCTGCCGAACGGTCGCACCACCGTAGCGCGCGCGGCGAGCACGAGTTGACCGGTCAGCCCCCCGCGTCCGTCCTGCCCCAGTCGGGACCGGCCTTGGCCCACGCCTGGTCCAGGCGCGTGTACCGCCGTTGCATCAGCCGCCATACGACGAGCCGCCTGCCGCCCTCGACGAGTCCCGCCGTCACGAGCATGGCGCCGATCCCCGCGACGACGGCGTGCTCACGCGCCGTGTCCGTGTTCAGCGGCGGGTTGACGGGCCTGCCGCGTGCGTCGGTCCAGATCCGGAAGGAGTCGCCGGGATCCGGGCTCTGCCGCGCGGTGGTCACCATGCCCGTGTGCCGGGCGCCGTCCGGCCCGGTCCAGCGGGCGGGCACGGACGCGCGCATCCGGTGCTCGCCGGACGCCTCGGGGTCACGGGAGGGCGCGCGGGCACCGGACTCGGGCCCCAGCACATGGGCGGTCGTCGGATGCCGTTGCTCGTTCTGGAGCCGTACGGACTTCTGGAGGGAGGCGTCGGTCAGGGAACCCGAGACCCAGCCGACGGCCGGAGCGGCGAAACACAGCAGCACCAGGGCGAGCAGCGCCAGCCACGCCTCGGCGAGATCGGTCCCGCGGCGCAGGGGGTTGTGCCGCCAGCGCCACAGTCCGATGGCTGCGCGCACGTTCCGCACCCCCTTCCGCGGCTGCTCCGCTCCCACGCGACCACCGCCGTGCCGGATTCCCGGGAAGGCGGCGACCATGCGGTGGCGGTTCGGTGTCCGCTTCCAGGATCCGCCTTCTCCGGGGCCGCGTCCTGTTCAGCGGCGCGTCGTCGCGCGTGCCGTGCCAAGGGACCCTGCGCGGTTCCGGCCCGGGCCGGCACCCGCGGGGCATCCGGCATCCGGAGCCCCGCCCGGTGGCAGCCCTGACGGCAGCGCCCCTCGGCGAAGCGCTACCGCTCCGTACGTTCGAGGATCTCGACCGGGTCCCCGACCCGGAGGGTGCCCGTGCCCTCGGGGACGAGGTTCTGGCCGAAGACCATCTTCTTGCCGATGAGGCGGTGGCGGGCGAGCGTACGCAGCGGCTCCTTGCCCCGCTCGGCGGTGAGCTGGTCGGTGGTGGTCACCACGCACCGGCCGCACGGCTTCGCCACCCGGAAGGTCACGTCACCGATGGCCAGGCGCTTCCACCCGTCCTCCGCCCAGGGCGCGGTGCCGTCGACGACCACGGTGGGACGGAAGCGGTCCATGGGGAGCGGACCCTCGTCGGCGTGGTCGCCCTGGGCGATGAGGGAGTTGAGGGCGTCCAGCGAGGCGGTGGTGGCGACCAGGAGGGGGTAGCCGTCCGCGAAATTGACCGTCTCGCCCGGCAGGGCGTGGTCCGGGTCGATGGGGCGGCGGTGCGCGGGGTCGTCCAGGTGCACGAGCCGCACCTTCTCGCCGAGGTGGTCGCTGAACCACTCGTCGGCGGCGGCACCGGCCGGTACCGCCTCCACCTTCGTGCCGAAGATCTCCCCGACGACGGTGGAGGACGGTTCGGGAACGGCGACGTCCAGCTGCTCACGTCCCGGGGCGGACACCCGGATCGCGCCGTCCGGCAGCCACGCGGCGGACGCCAGGGCCAGTGTCGCGTGCTGGCGTTGGGTGACGACCTTCGACGTGGCGTCGATCAGCATCCAGCGGCGGTCCCCGGCGAGCCCCCACGGCTCCACCGCCGCCTCGGCGGGCGCGGATCCTCCGAGGGACTTGACCGGACGGACGTGCAGGGATCGCAGTACAGGAGTGGGCATGACCTCATCCTGCCAGCCCCTCCCGGCGTCTTCGGCGTCAGTACCCGCCGCCCTGGTAGGGACGGTTGTAGGGGTCGTCGTACGGCGAGGGGGCGGGCGCCGGCGCGGGGCGCGGCGCGGCCGGACGCATCGCCTCGTACCCGGTGGGGACCGGCCTCGGCTGCTGGGGCTGCTGCGGGGCGGGGTAGCCGCCGCGGGGAGCCATCTGCTGCTGCGGGATGTAGGGCGCGGGCGCGTGCTGCAGCGGGGCGGGCTGCTGCATCGGCTGGGGGTAGCCGTACGAGCCGCCGCCTCCGTAGGACGGCACGGGCTGGGGGTGGGAGGGCGCCGCCGGAAGGGCCGGGAGGGCCGAGGGAAGCGCCGGCAGGTAGGAGTTGCCGGTGTCGTACGCGGAAGGCACTCGGATCGGGGCGATCTGAGGCGTGCCCCGCTCCGCGACCAGGGAGTCGTAGATGGGGGTGTCCGGGAACGACGGCGCGTTGTAGTAAGCGCCGCCGTAGGAGGCACGGGGGGAGGTCATGGCACATAAGTTAAGCCCACGATGTGCTGGTTGGGGAGCCTGATAAGCGGGTTGTTTTACCGGTTGTGATCGGCTGCGGATCCCCAATGCGAGCGAATCCGTGAAAATCGGTCGCGCCGCAACGTTCGGATCGTGTAAAGACCGAGCTGGGAGGGGGTTACCGGCGGGTCGGCACGCAGCGCGACGAATGCTCCGGGAGGGGCGCCGGACACCCGCGTCGACCGCTGTGCGACGAGGCGCCGAGATGATCATGTTCATGCTCGGGGCGGTGAATGTTCCCGGGCTCGCCACAGGAAGTTCGCGGGTGCGGCGGGATTCCCGGGAACCTCGCGGGGACTTCGCGAGGACCTCGCGGCGACCTCGCGGGAACGGGGAGAGCTTCGCGGCGCGCGTGACGGACGCCGGCGGCCGGCGTCACGGGCCGTTCCGGACGAGGCGCGGGACCGGGGCGCGCGAGCCGGGCAGGATCCGGACGGGGAGCCACGGGCCCCTCACTGTTCCCGCACCGCCGTCGGACGCGCGTAGGTGCGCCCCTTCCACGGCGCGCCGCGGCCCCGGTGGTGCAGCACCGCCGAATCGACGGTCATGGAGAGATAGAGCAGCGCCGTGAACGGCAGGGTGGGCGCCAGCCAGAGGGACTGCCGGTAGTAGCGCAGCATCGGGATGTACGTCCCCGCCATCACCGTCCACGCCGCGCCGCCCGCCCACCCGGCCGCGACGTCACCCGCGAACAACCCGGCGCCCAGCGCCACCGGCGGTACCAGATACACCAGCGCGAGTCCCGCCACCGTGCCGGCCAGCACCACCGGGTTGTGCCGCAGTTGCGCGTACGCGCTGCGCGACACCATCCGCCACAGATCGCTCAGCCGGGGGTAGGGGCGGACGCTGTCCACCCGCTCCGCGAGGCCCAGCCACATCCGCCCGCGCGCCCGTCGTACGGCCCGCGCCAGCGACACGTCGTCGATCACCGCGTGGCGGATGGACTCCGGCACCCGCGCCCGGACGGCCATCTCCGTCCGCAGCAGCACACAGCCCCCCGCCGCGGCCGCCGTCCGCGCCCCGTCCTTGTTGACCCGGCGGAAGGGGTAGAGCTGGCCGAAGAAGTACACGAAAGCGGGTACGACGAGCCGCTCCCAGGCGCTCGCCACCCGCAGCCGCGCCATCTGGGAGACGAGATCCAGCTCGTTGGCCGTGGCCGCGCAGACCAGCTCCCGGAGGCTGTCGGGCTCATGGGCGATGTCCGCGTCCGTCAGCAGCAGGTACTCGGGGGCGCCGCCGTCGCGCCCGCACGGCAGCCCGTCCCCGTATCCGTATCCGTCGCCGCGGTCCGCCCCGCCCCTCGCGCGCGCCAGCGCGATCCCGTGGCGCAGCGCCCACAGCTTCCCGGTCCAGCCCTCGTCCGGCGGCCCCGGCGAGGTCACGGTGAGCGGCAGCCCGCCGTGCCGTACCGACAGTCCACGGGCCAGATCGCCCGTACCGTCGGCGCTGCCGTCGTCCACCAGGAAGATCTCGGCACGGCCCGGATAGTCCTGGGCCAGCAGCGAGGGCAGGCTCAGCGGCAGCACCTCGGCCTCGTCCCGCGCGGGGACGATCACGGCGACGTACGGCCACGCGCTCGGGACCTCGCGCCGCGGCAGACGCTGGTCCGTGCGCCAGAAGAAACCCTGCCCCACCAGCAGCCACACCCACGAGACCAGCGACCCCAGGGCGATCCACGCAATGGTGCTCATTCGTCGCAGTCTGCCCCACAACGGCGGGAGCGCAAGGGTCGTCGGCTAGGGTGACCGGGTGAAGATCGCGCTCATGGACTCCGGAATCGGCCTCCTCGCGGCGGCCGCCGCGGTGCGCCGGCTGCGGCCGGACGCGGATCTGGTCCTCTCCTCCGACCCCGACGGCATGCCCTGGGGCCCGCGTACGCCGGACGATGTCACCGAGCACGCGCTGGCCGTCGCCCGCGCCGCGGCCGCCCACGGCCCCGACGCGCTCATCGTGGCCTGCAACACCGCCTCCGTGCACGCCCTGCCCGCCCTGCGGGCGGCGCTCGAACCCGGCATCCCGGTCATCGGGACCGTCCCCGCGATCAAGCCGGCCGCGGCGGGCGGCGGCCCCGTGGCGATCTGGGCCACCCCGGCCACCACGGGCAGCCCCTACCAGCGCGGGCTCATCCAGGACTTCGCCGGCGCCGCCCAGGTCACGGAGGTCCCCTGCCCCGGGCTGGCCGACGCCGTCCAGTACGCCGACGAGGCGGGCATCGACCTGGCCATCGCCGCCGCCGCCGCGCTGACCCCGGCCGACGTACGGGCCGTCGTGCTGGGCTGCACCCACTACGAGCTGGTCGCCGAACGCATCCGTCTGGCCGTCCAGCCCTCCCACCGCCCCGCCGGTCTGCCGCCCGTCGTGCTGCACGGTTCGGCCGGCGCCGTCGCCGCACAGGCGCTGCGTCGCGTCGGCGCGCGTCCCGCGCCCGGCGCCGCGCCCGGCGCGGGGCTCACCGTCCTGCTCAGCGGCCGCCCCGCCGAGCTGCCGGAAGCCGCGCTCACCTATGCCGAGGGTCGTCTCCTGGGCGCGGTCAGCCCCGCCCGCTGAACCCGCCCGGAGCCCCGGCACGGGCGCCGGGACCGGGAGACCACCGGGCGGCCCTCGCCGGGAAGCCACCGGCGCACCTCGTGAGTACGCTGCTACGCATGAGGGACCATCCCCGTATCGAACGGTCCGTTCCCGATCCGGAGCCCGAGATCTGGACGGGGCGTGCGAGCAACCGCCTCCAGTGGGTGCTGGCGATCGCCGGCGCGGCCTGTACGGCCCTCGGCGTGGCGCTGGCCGTCGGCTCCACCTGGACCTCGGGTGTCGCCGCGCTCCTGATGGCGGTCATCGGCTGTGTCGCGGTGGGCCTGCTGGTCCTCTTCGGGACGCTCGCCTTCGTCCACGTCGAGATGACGGTGGACCGGCACGCCCTCGAAGTGCGCTGCGGCCACATGGGCGTCCCGCGCCGACGCATCACCCTGGACGAGGTGCTGGGCGCCGAGTTCGTTCCCTCGGTGACGCCCTGCCAGTGGGGCGGCTGGGGCTACCGCTGGCGCCCGGAGAAGGGCACTGCGGTGATCGTCCGCCGAGGCGAGGGCCTCGTCCTGACCCTCGACGACGGGCGCTACTTCACGGTCACGGTGGACGACGCGGAAGCGGCGGTCGACGTCATCCGCCGCCGTCTCCTGGAACAGCCGGGGTACCGCGCGCGTCTGTGACGCTCTGCGGGGCCGTCCGCGGGGTTTCCGGCCGGGGTTCCGCCGTGACGCGCCCCGGCCGCCCGGCTGCCCGACGGGCCGGCTGCCCGCCGACCGCCCGGCTGCCCGACGGTCCGACCACTCGGCTGCCCGGCTGTCCTCCCGGTGTCTGCCGGTGTCTGCCGGGGCGGAGGCGCCCCCGCGTCCCCGGCGCCCCCGCCCGTCCGCACAGTCGCTCGCCGTAGACTCCGGCACGTGAGCACCACCATCACCCCCGTCGAGGCCCCAGGGCCCGCCCCCGAACGGCGTCCCGTACGGCTGCTGCGACGGACGGCCAGGTCCGGCGCCGCGGCACTGTCCGGGGTCCTGCTGTTCCTGAGCTTCCCGCCCCGGCCCCTGTGGTGGCTCGCGCTGCCCGCCTTCGCGCTCCTCGCCTGGACCCTGCGCGGCCGTCGCCTCGGGGCCGGCTTCGGTCTCGGCCTGCTCGCCGGCCTCGGCTTCCTGCTGCCGCTGCTGGTGTGGACCGGCGAGGAGGTCGGCCCCGGACCCTGGCTGGCCCTGGTCGCCGCCGAGTCGGTCTTCGTGGCCGCCACCTGTCTCGGTATCGCCGCTGTGTCGCGGCTGCCCGCCTGGCCGGTGTTCGCCGCCGCGGTGTGGGTCCTGGGGGAGGCGGCACGGGCACGTGTCCCGTTCGGCGGGTTCCCCTGGGGGAAGATCGCCTTCGGCCAGGCCGACGGGATCTTCCTGCCCCTGGTGGCCGTCGGCGGCACGCCGGTACTCGGCTTCGCCGTCGCACTGTGCGGCTTCGGGCTCTACGAGGCCGTACGCGTCCTGCGCGCGTACCGGGCCGACGGCGTACTGCCGCGCGGCCCCCTCGCCTCGGCCGCGCTCTGCGCCTTCGTTCCGGTCACCGCGGCCCTCGCCGCGCTTCCACTGGTCTCGGACGCCGCCGAGGACGGCACCGCGACCGTCGCGGCGATCCAGGGCAACGTCCCGCGCCTCGGCCTGGACTTCAACGCCCAGCGGCGCGCGGTCCTCGACAACCACGCCCGCCGCACCGAGCAGCTCGCCGCCGACGTGAAGGCCGGCAAGGTGCCGAAGCCCGACTTCGTGCTGTGGCCCGAGAACTCCTCGGACCTCGACCCCTACCGCAACGCCGACGCCCGGCTCGTCATCGACGAGGCGGTCGCGTCCATCGGTGTGCCGACCGTGGTCGGCGCGGTGCTCACGCCCGACACGGGCAAGCTGCGCAACACACTGATCCAGTGGGACCCGCGCCGAGGGCCCGTCGACACCTACGACAAACGGCACGTACAGCCGTTCGGCGAGTACATCCCGATGCGTTCCGTCGTGCGCGTCTTCAACAAGAACGTCGACCGGGTCAGCCGGGACTTCGGACCGGGCCACACGATCGGTGTGTTCGACCTCGCGGGCACCAAGGTCGGGCTCGCGACCTGTTACGAGGCGGCCTTCGACTGGGCCGTGCGGGACACCGTCACCGAGGGCGCGCAGCTCATCTCCGTACCGAGCAACAACGCCACCTTCGGTCGCAGCGAGATGACCTACCAGCAGCTGGCGATGAGCAGGGTCCGGGCCGTCGAGCACAGCCGGTCGGTGGTGGTACCCGTCACCAGTGGCGTCAGCGCGATCATCCTGCCCGACGGAAGGATCGTGCGGGAGTCGGGGATGTTCACCCCGGACGCGCTCGTCGAGAAGGTGCCGCTGCGCTCCTCGCTGACCCCGGCGACCCGGATGGGCACGCTGCCCGAGGGGGCGCTCGCGGTGCTCGCCGGGGCCGGGCTCGGATGGGTGGCCGTCGCCGCCGTACGCCGTCGGCGACCCGCCTCGTGAAGATGGACTATGCACGCATAGGGTCGGTGCATGGCGACTCCTGACTTCATCCGTGCCGTCCGCGCGACCGCGGGCCACCAGCTTCTCCTCCTGCCGGGCGTCACCGCCGTCGTCCTCGACGAGGAGGAACGCGTCCTGCTGGCGCGGCGTTCCGACAACGGCAGGTGGTCCCTCATCGGCGGCATCCCGGAGCCGGGGGAGCAGCCCGCGATCGCCGCCGTGCGCGAGGTGCACGAGGAGACCGCCGTGGAGTGCGTGGTGGAACGGGTGGTGCTCGTCGAGGCACAGCCGGAGCCCGTCGTCTACCCCAACGGCGACCAGTGCCAGTTCATGGACATCACCTTCCTCTGCCGGGCCGTGGGCGGCGAGGCGCGGGTCAACGACGACGAGTCGCTGGACGTGGGCTGGTTCCCGGTGGACGCCCTGCCGCCGCTCAGGGACCGTGAACTGTTCCGGATCAAGCAGGCCCTCGGCGAGGGGCCCACATGGTTCGCCACTACCCCCCTCAGCTGAAGTATGTGGCCAGCCCACATCGGTTGAGGGGCGCACGCTCCTTAGGGTGCGGAGCATGACCCCGCTCACCACCCCAGGTCCCGCACCCCGTTCCGTCGCTCTCGACCTCGGCGGCCGCACCGCGCTCGTCACCGGTGCCGCAGGCGGCATCGGCCGTGCCTGCGCGCTGCGGCTCGCGGCCGCCGGGGCGAAGGTCAGGGCCGTCGACCGGAACCCGGCGGGCCTGACCGAACTCGTGGCACAGGCGCGGGGGCTGCCGGGCTCCGTCGAACCGCAGGAACTCGACCTCACGGACCTCGACGCCGCCGAGGAGACGGCGAGGGGCGTGGACGTCCTCGTCAACAACGCCGGACTGCAGCTGGTGCGCCCCATCGAGGACTTCCCGCCGGAGGTCTTCCACACCGTCCTCACCGTGATGCTGGAGGCGCCGTTCCGTCTGATCAGGGGCGCCCTGCCGCACATGTACGCCCAGGGCTGGGGCCGCATCGTCAACATCTCCTCAGTCCATGGGCTGCGCGCCTCTGCGTACAAGTCCGCCTATGTGGCCGCCAAACACGGGCTGGAGGGGCTGTCCAAGACCGCCGCGCTCGAAGGCGCACCGCACGGCGTCACCTCCACCTGCGTCAATCCCGGCTATGTGCGCACACCACTTGTCGAAGCGCAGATCGCCGACCAGTCAGCTGCCCACGGGATCCCCGCGGAACGCGTCCTGACCGACGTCCTGCTGAAGGACTCGGCCCTCAAGCGGCTCGTCGAACCCGACGAGGTGGCCGAAGCGGTCGCCTACCTCTGCACACCCCACGCGTCGTTCATCACCGGCACCTCGCTCGCCCTCGACGGCGGCTGGACCGCGCACTGACGGTGCCGCGGTCATCCACAGGGCTGGTGCGACCACCCGTACGACAGGTATCCCTGTGACCATGTCCGAAGAACAGCTCTCCTCACCCGAGCAGGTCTCCTACCTGGAGCTCCTCGCCCGCGGCGCGGCCGGCGAGGCGTACGACCGGCCCGCGTTGCTCGCCCGCGCCGACGGCGCGGGCCCGCAGACCCTCGCCGCGCTGGAGCACGCCAAGCAGCTCGCCCTGCGGGTCCGCGCGGAGCTGGAGGGACGGCGTCGTCGCGAGGCCGAGCTGTCCGCGCTCTTCGAGACCGCACACGATCTCGCCGGCCTGCGCGACCTCGACGCGGTGCTGCGTGCGATCGTGCAGCGCGCCCGGTCCCTGCTGGGCACCGAGGTCGCCTATCTGAGCCTGCACGACCCGGCCGCCGGCGACACCTACATGCGGGTCACCGAAGGCTCGGTGTCGGCCCGCTTCCAGCAGCTGCGTCTGGGCATGGGGGAGGGCCTCGGCGGACTCGTCGCCCAGACCGCCCGCCCCTACGTGACGGACAGCTACTTCGACGACGCGCGGTTCCAGCACACCCGCGCCATCGACTCGGGCGTCCGGGACGAGGGACTGGTGGCAATCCTCGGCGTGCCCCTGACACTGGGCAGCCAGGTGATCGGTGTGCTGTTCGCGGCCGACCGCCGCGCCCGGGTCTTCGAACGGGAACAGGTCGCGCTCCTCGGCTCGTTCGCGGCCCACGCCGCCGTCGCGATCGACACCGCCAACCTGCTCGCCGAGACCAGGTCCGCCCTGGCCGAACTGGAGCGGGCCAACGAGATCATCCGGGCCCACAGCGGAGTCATCGAGCGGGCCTCGGAGGTCCACGACCGGCTCACCGAACTGGTTCTGCGCGGCGGCGGGGTGCGCGATGTCGCCGCCGCGCTCTCCGAAGTCCTCGGCGGAGTGGTGGAGTTCACCGACGGGCCGCTGCCCCGGGCGTGCGTCGACGGCCACGCCGTCCGGCACGCCGACGACTGGGTGGCGGCCGTCTCGGCGGGCGGGGAGGTGTTCGGCGCCCTCGTCCTGCGGGGGCTCCCGGTCCTCGACCCCGTCGACCGGCGGACCCTGGAGAGAGCCGCGATGGTCACCTCCCTTCTGCTGCTCGCGCGCCGTTCCGCCGGCGAGGCCGAACAGCGGGTACGGGGCGAGCTGCTGGACGACCTGCTGGACGCGCCCGACCGCGACCGGCTGCTGCTCAAGGAGCGCGCCGCCCGGCTCCGAACCGACCTGGACGTTCCGCACGTCGTCCTGGCCGCCCGCATCGACCGGCCGGCCTCGCCCACCACGGACCGGGAGAGCGCCGACCGGCAGCGGCTCTGGTCGGCCGCCTCGCACCTGGCCGCCACCCGCCACGGCCTCGCGTCCGCACGCGACGGTGGCACCGTCCTGCTGCTGCCGCTGGGCCCCGGCGAGAGCGTCGCCGAGCTCGCGCGCCGGATCGCCGGACACCTGGGCGGCGCACTGCGCGAACCGGTCACCGTCGGGGCCTCGGCCCCCGTCGACGAGCCCGCCACCCGTCCGGGCGCGATAGCGCCCGCGTACGCCGAGGCCCGCCGGTGCCTCGACGCGCTGGCGCTGCTCGGCCGCTCGGGGGAGGGCGCCGCCGCCCAGGACCTGGGGTTCCTGGGCCTGCTGCTCGCCGACACCCGGGACATCGGCGGTTTCGTCACCCGCACCATCGGCCAGGTCGTCGCGTACGACCGGCGCCGCGGCACGGACCTGGTGCGTACGCTCGACGCGTATTTCGCCAACGGGATGAGCCCCGCCCGCACCAAGGACGAGCTGCACGTACACGTCAACACGGTGGCCCAGCGCCTCGAACGGATCGGCCGGCTCCTGGGCTCCGACTGGCAGTCGCCGGCACGGGCGCTGGAGATCCAGCTGGCCCTGCGGCTGCACGTCATGTCGGCCGCGGTCGTACAGTGAAACGGCCGACCGCGTGGGCGGTCGGCCGTCGTCTCCGGACTCCTCGGCACCGGCTCAGCCGATACGGGCGTCCACGTCCGCGGCCGTGGCGGCCCGCGCGTCGCGCGATCCCTCCTCCGGATCGGCCAGGTCCTTGTTCCGGGTCTCGCGCGCGCACGCGATCGCGACCACGGTGAGGAGCGCGGCGGCGATGACGTACAGCGCGATCGGCGTCGAGCTGCCGTAGTCGGCGAGCAGCGCGGTCGCGATGAGCGGTGCCGGGGCTCCGGCGGCCACCGAGGAGAACTGGGCGCCGATGGAGGCACCCGAGTACCGCATCCGCGTCGCGAACATCTCGGAGAAGAACGCCGCCTGCGGCGCGTACATCGCTCCGTGCAGGATCAGCCCGACGGTCACGGCGAGCAGGAGGCTGCCGAAGCTCTTGGAGTCGATCAGCGCGAAGAACGGGAACATCCAGGCACCGATGCCGATCGCGCCGATCAGATAGACGGGACGCCGGCCGATCCGGTCGGAGAGGGCACCCCACGCGGGGATCACGGCGAAGTGCACGGCGGAGGCGACGAGTACGGCGTTCAGCGCGGTCTGCTTGCTGAGCCCGGCCGAGGTCGTCGCGTAGACGAGGATGAACGCCGTGACGACGTAGTAGCTGATGTTCTCGGCCATCCGCGCGCCCATCGCCACCAGCACATCACGCCAGTGGTGACGCAGCACGGCGACGAGCGGCATCTTCTCCACCTGCCCGGCCTCCGCCTTGCGCAGCTCGGCCTGTGCCAACGCGGCCTTGAAGACCGGGGATTCGTCGACGGACAGCCGGATCCACAGACCGACGATGACGAGCACACCGGAGAGCAGGAACGGTATGCGCCAGCCCCATGAGGTGAACGCGGCGTCCGACAGCGTCGCGGTGAGCAAGGAGAGCACTCCGGTCGCGAGCAGCTGACCGGCGGGCGCGCCGGTCTGGGGCCACGACGCCCAGAATCCACGGCGACGGGCGTCACCGTGCTCCGACACCAGCAGCACGGCACCGCCCCACTCACCCCCGAGCGCGAAACCCTGCACCAGCCGCAACACGGTCAGCAGCACGGGCGCGGCCGTACCGACGGTGGCGTGGGTCGGCAGCAGGCCGATGGCGAAGGTGGCCCCGCCCATCAGCAGCAGACTGAGCACGAGCAGCTTCTTGCGCCCCAGCCGGTCGCCGTAGTGCCCGAAGACCAGCGCGCCCAGGGGCCGCGCGGCGAAGCCGACGGCGTACGTCAGGAAGGACAGCAGCGTTCCGACGAGCGGATCGGACTCGGGAAAGAACAGCTTGTTGAAGACGAGCGCGGCGGCCGACCCGTAGAGGAAGAAGTCGTACCACTCGATGGTGGTCCCGATGAGGCTCGCGGCGACGATGCGCTTGAGACTGGCGGGGGGCGGGGGAGCGGTGGTTCCGGAGGCCATGTGCGCCACTTCCTCGTGTGCGGTGGGGACGGGTAGGTATCGGCACACCGTAGAAACACGCAGGTCAGGCGCACATGTGGCGGGGCAACATAGTTCGGGGTCTGCGTATGCGTGCGGCCACCATGCTGACTCAGGGAAGGGCGGTTGAGGGGCCCGGGGGAGGCCGGAACGAGCGCTGTCCGGGAAGTGCGGTTCGGGGTAACGGGAGTCTCGATCGCGTGATTGCGGGCCCTGCTCGGCATGAGAGCAGGGCCTGGCGGTATACGGGGAAAATCCAGGGGAGCGGACGGCCGCGCGCTGCTACGGTCGGGCACCATGAGCTGGCTCCCCGATGACTTCGTCCACCCCGTCCTGGTACCGCTGCCGGGCGGTGGCCATCACCTGCGGCCGATCCGGGAGGCGGACACCCCGCTCGACTATCCGGCTGTGATGGGTTCGCGCGAGCGGCTGTGGACCATCTTCGGCCCGGCGTGGGGCTGGCCCGCGGCCACCATGACCTACGAGGCCGACCAGGCCGACCTGCTGCGGCACGAGAAGGAGATCGCCGCACACCAGTCCTTCAACTACGCGCTGTTCGACGCGGCGGAGACAGCTCTGCTCGGCTGTGTCTACATCGACCCACCGGAGAGGGCCGGCGCGGACGGCGAGATCTCCTGGTGGGTGGTGGACGAGCTGGTGGGCACCAAGGTCGAGCAGGCCCTCGACGCGCTGGTGCCGCAGTGGATCGCCGCCGACTGGCCGTTCGAGCAGCCGCGCTTCCTCGGCCGCGAGATCTCCTGGTCGGACTGGCTCGCCCTGCCGGAGCACCCCGGCACGTAAGTGGTTGTCGCCCGTACCGATCGATGACGCGGTCGTGAAGCCACTCGGGGCTCACGACGCCCAGGGTCCAGCCGCCCGGTGTGGTGCTGTGCAGGCCGCCGTCGAAGAGCCCGGCGACGCGCACCGGGGTGCCCTCGATCGGGCCGAGCCCAGGGCAGGTGAGTTCCGGCGCGCGTCCGGGGTGCTGGTGTCGCCGTCCGGGTCCCGGTCGCGGGCGGCCTTCTGCGGCGACCCGTGTCACCCCAGACCGGATCCCCCGCCCTCCCGCCGTAGCCATTCCCTGACCGAAGGAGACCGGTCCAGGAGCCGCCCCACTTCCATCCCCTCGTCGCGCGAGGTCACCCGGGGCAGCGGGGTGAAGTCGTCGGGGAGCACATCCAGGAAACTCACCACACGCTCTCCGCCGCGCAGGGTCATCAACAGCTCGCACCGCAGTTGACGCGGAACGTCGGACCGGGGGAACAGGCTGTTCCACACAGCCGGCCACAGGTAGTGGGTGCCGTCGGGTGCCGCATTCGCTTGCACCCACGCCGGGTCCAGTCGCGAGTTCAGGCTCAGGTCACACGCCCGTTCCTCCAACCTGCACAGCGAGGCCGAATCGATGACTTTGACCTCGCGAGGCAGTGGGTGATCGATGTGCATCGCCCCATGCTGCCCCACAGCAGCCATGACGAGGCACCGGCATCATCCACGAGCGGCTGACGGGAGGAGGCGGGCCGCTGGACGCAGGCGATGCGGGATCAGGCCTCTACCCGTCCCCGTCGCCCGGTGCCCCTGACGTTGCACGTTCATGCGGGCCTCCGACTCAGGAGCAGGAGCGCACCGCGGCCTCCCAGGCGCCGGCGCTGCGGTAATGGTTCCTGTGACCGGCGGTGAGCACATGGCGCAGTTCCGCACGGTGCCGGGTGTTCGCCGGCAGGTCCAACTGGTCGAGGAGAGCCAGCGCGGCAGCCGGCTCCAGGTCGCCGTAAAGGTCGTGGAAGCTCGTCAGGAGGCCCCGGAAGAGGGCACAGTGCAGGGCGGGGACCCGCAGGGCGGTGCGGTACGTCGGCTCCTTCACGCCCCAGCGCACCGGCCCCGAGCACTCCAGGACCCGACGGGCCCGGCGAATCAGAGGTTCCGACCGGTCGGCCACCACGCGGTCGATGTCGCTGCCGAGTACTTCGGCGAAGGCCGTATCCGAAGTGGTGTGATCCTCGAACCAGTCCACCCACAGCGAGTAGGCGACGGCCCCGAGGCCCCGCTCCGCCTCCAACCGCTGACGGTAGCCGTCCCACAGCACGTCGGCCGGCAGGGGGCCTTCCGCGCTGTCGTCCGCGATCCGGATCTCGTACGTGACCCAGTATTCGTCGAGGAGGTCCAGCAGACCGAAGGCCAGCCGCACCTGGTCGGCCGCCTCCACGTCTTCGGCGAACACATCGGCGGCCCAGGAATGCGCCACCTGGTTGGCCGTGAGCACCACGTCCGGCTCCTCGTCGCTCACCCACCCGCCGCGCACCTGGCTGACGCCCTGGTCGGCCAGCCAACGCCGCGCCACCTCCGCGTCTTTATTCTGCATGCGGGAAGTATGACGGGTTTCGAATGACTCGAACGAATCGGCCCGAGGGTAATGCCATGCCCTCAGACGACCATGTGGGGGCAACCCGCGGTCAGCGCCTGACCGAGTACTCAAGGATTCGACTTCGGCGGTCCGGCGGTCGGGATCGGGGAGTCCCTCGGGTACGCCGGCAGCGCGCACGCTGGTCGTGAGCTGCAAGCCGGTGGCGCTTGCGTCGTTCGGCGATCCCAACGCGGTGCTGGGCAGTGGGAACACCGCTCCGATCACCCTGCCACCGCCACCGCCACCGCCATCGATACCGAGGGCGAATCGGTCTACGTGGCCTGCAGCTCCGGAACCCTCGCGGCACTGGACGCCGACGAAGGATCGCTGCGACGGCGCACGGATCTTGAGGTCGATGGTGCTCCGACGGTTGGACTGTCGCCTGCCATAGCGCCCCGAGACCACTTGCTCGTGGGGGCCGTCGACGGCCCGCGGTTCTCGCTGAGGGCGCGAACCGCATCATCGTGAGACCGCTGAGCCGTCGCCGAAGCGTCCCGTACGGCTGACGCTGTTCGATCTTGACGGCTCGGGGGCGGAGCTGGAAGGGGGACCGCGCCGCCCGTATGCCCTGGTTGCCACAGATCCGGACGAGTATCCGGACAAGTGGGTCGCCGCTCTGAGTACCGGCGGAACACTGCGCCGACTCTGCCGATCGACAGACCCTCCCGAGTCGCGGGAGAGCATGAGCAACGCCTGACGGGCAACACCCGCAGCCGCGATGCGCGCCTTCATGGCACACACCGCGGTGGCACTGTGGACCGGTTTCCACTATCGGTACTGGGATCCGAGGCCTACGTTCACGTCGATGGCGGGCATGTGCCGACCGCTGTCCCCGTACTCGATCTCCTGAGCGGTTCTATAGGTCCGGTTGTTCACGGTCACCGGCATGGTCGGCCTATCTGCCGCACTGTCGGCGAGAAGATGAGTGAGAGCGGCCCAACTGGCTTCCATTTCGGCGCCGAGACCGCCGAGATGGCTGTACCGATTGGCTCCGTCGATGTCGGAGCCGCTCCGGGTCGTGTTCAGGATGCGGTTCTGGATCCACCCGAATCGTGCTGCCTCGGAGACGGCGGCGATGACCTGAGTGAGCGACATTCCGGCCTGAGTGGCCGGAGGAGTGTTCTGCCCGATAACCCCGTACAAGTTGACAAGGTAGTTGATGTCACCGCGAAGGCTGAGAAACGACTGATTCTGGCGCCATTCATCGCGGGAGAACTGGTTGTAGTTCTCGCCGAACGGGAGATAGGTGAGGTGGCTCGCCTGGAGCCCGCCGTGCACGGAGTTGTATGCACTGAGAATGGGATTCATGTCCCTGCCCCGGCACAGGTACCTGTCGTGCGGGGTGAAAAACCCTTCGGTGTAGAGGTTGTTTGCGTTGACGATGACGGACAGGCGGTGCGGCACCGTCTCCGAATAGTCCATCAGGGCGACTTCGACATAGCTGTCCGTCCGCCTGGTGGTCAGGCTGAACGTGGCACCGTGATACGGAGGCATCGTGCCGACGATTTCCCGCAGCGGGGCGAGCATGCCGTCATAGGAATTTGCAGCGGTGACGGGACTGTACGCCTCCGCGGTGTTCGAGGTCTTCGTCGCGGCGGCGTACGCGGGCAATGGCCACGCTCTGCTTGCTCATGCGACGGACACCGAGCAAGATTACCCACGAAAACGCCCGGGGAGATCTCCAGAAGCCAGCGGGTGAGGAACGCCGTGCTGACCACCGTGCTGGTCCGGTGCTGACCGCATGCCCACGTCATCGCCGGCTCCGACGAGGCGTACTCCCACCGGAAGATCGGAAGCCCTCTGAGCAGGCGTGGTATCCGCGCGGGGGTCCCGGAACGGGCCGACCGGATGCGCCGCGGACGGGCCGGTGGCAGACCGCCTGCTTTCGATCGGCAGGGGGACGAGCGGCGCACCACCGTCGAGCGGTGCATCACCCGCTTGAAGCAGTGGCGCGGCATCGCCGTCCGCTACGAGAGGACCGCGACCTCTGCCCGGCCGGACGCCACGTCGCAGGCGTCTTCCTCTGGTCCGCACGCCGATCCGCAGGCCGCCCGGTTCACGCCTCGTCGTCCGCCGACCGTGTCAGGTACGCGTGGTTGTCCTCGATGAGATGGTCCAGCGCGTCCCGGGCGGCGGCGATGGCGTCGATGTTCCCGGACAGCCGGGCCCGCTCGCGGCCCATGATCTCCAGTGCCTGCCTCGCCCTGTCCTCGCTCGGCTCGGTCATGCAGGGCACCATGTCGGCGATGGTGCCGCTGGACATGCCCGCCGCAAGGAACGCCTGTACCAGGCGCACCCGCTGGACGTGCTCGTCCTCGTAGTGGCGCTGTCCGCTGGGCGAGCGGGAGCTGACGAGCAGGCCCTGCTCCTCGTAGTAGCGCAGCGACCGGCGGCTGGCTCCCGTCCGGGCGGACAGTTCACCGATCCGCATGCCGAACTCCTCCCGTGCTCCTGGCCCACTTGCCCCTGACATTGATGTCAGCTTTTAGGTTAACTCCATGCTGAAGCTCATCTTCATGATCAACCGCGTCGAGGGAATGTCGTACGAGCGTTTCGTCGCGCACCACCGGGATCGCCACGCGGCGCTGTTCACCTCCATCCCGGAGGCGGAGCGCTACGTGCGCAGGTACACCGTGTCCCACCCGGTCCCCGCTGGGAAGTACCCGCCCCGGGCCTACGACGGCCTGACGGAAATCTGGTTCGAGGACTGGGAGGACCACGACGCCTTCTTCGCCTCCGACAACTACCGGACGCTGGTCAACCCCGATGAAGCACGCTTCATCGACAGGGACTCGGTGGCCGTGATGGTCACTGAGGAGAAGGAGATCATCTGACGGACCGGCTCGACGGGCGGATGCGAACTCAGCTCCTGCGCCAGATGCCCTCTGCGTACTGGTCCCAGAAATGGAATTCGCCAGCGTTGGCGAAACAAGCGTTGCCTCCGCCGGCGAAGCGGTAGTGAATCTCGGCGTTCACGAACTCGTTGTTGTTGCACGGGACATGATCGATCGCCCATGCCGAGCCGCTGGTTGTCCCGACCATCATCCCGAAGGTGGCCAGTGCCACCACGACAAGTCTTCTGAGCTTTCCAGCCAACTGAACCCTCCATATGAGGAGTGCTGATTTACCGAAACCGACTCTGGCGACGTGGGCCAGTCAGAAAAACGTAGCAACCGCCTCGAGAAGTAATCAACGTAAAACGGCACAACATCAGCGGACGCCACATTGGAATTCCGCACAAGTCGCCATAGTGAAGGGCCCGTCGTGCCTCGAACGTGGTCCGTGTCCTGGAGGTCCGCTCCGATCGACGCGGCGAAGCGTTCCGACGGGTGGTCGGACCGATGCCGCGTGAAGCCCCGCACCCGCAGCGACGGTGCGGGACGGACTGCGGGGCAGGGTGAGGACGGGGGTCACGGAGACCCGGGCGGTAACTCCTGGAAGAATCAGTGGACTTGGCCGCGAAGAGCAGGGGGCTTTGGTGGGCCCGGGGCCGCCCGTCCCGCGTCGGCGCGGACTGTCGGGCATGCCGTAGACGTCGGCGATCAGCTCGGTGCCACGCAGCCGGGCCCGGACGGAGTGGCCGACATTGCCGATGGTGAGTTCGTCGGCGCCGGAGTCCCGCTGGACCTGGCTCAAGTGGGCGGTGGCCTGCTGGGGGCGCCGTGCGGGACGTGGTTCAGTCAGCTGCGACGGCCTGGCGTGGCGCCGGCCGACAGTCGCGGCGGGTCTCTGTCGGCCGGCGCCCGGCCGTGTCCGGCGTTCGCGCGGGACGCACATGGGGTCAGGCGCGGACGCCGAAGTCGACGCGGTCGGCGAGACCGGCGGCGGCGAAGGCCGCGACGAGCTCGCCGTGGCCCTCGGTGAGGTCTCCCACGCCCTGACCGTGGCACCCTTCGCCGCGCACGGCCTCGCCATCTCGATGGCCGTCTGCCGACCGGGACAGCTGGCCTGCGGCCGCCGGCCGGGCGGCTCCCTGGGTGTCGCGCCACTCGCGCAAGCTGCCCGCTCCTCCTCATCGCCTTCCGCGATCGCCGACCGGGCAGAGCGCCGGAGCAGCCCTTGTCCCCGGTGAACCCCTCGGCTGCCACCCGCCAGCCTGCCCACCCACCAACCGATGGCAGGGATGCGCACGGCCTCCACCGACTCGGAGGTCAGAACCTCTCCACGACACACATGGAAATCTATGTCGGCCAGAGTAGACATTGGGTGGTGGTGCAGTTATGGTTTCTGTCGTAGTCAAGAGGGACCGCAAGGCCTGGCAGAGACGAACTGCCGGTCGGCAGTACACGCGGTTGCAGTTGGCAGGACGGTGCGGTGGTGGAGTTCCGAAGCCAGGGCTGGTGCAGGAAGGCGACGGGACCGGCGACCGGACCGGGCGGCCCGCGGTGATCAGGGGCCGCCGTGGCAGTACCCGCACATGCGGTTCGCATCACCAGGAGTAAGTAGTACCGGCAGGACGCACTACCGCTGGGAAGGCAGTGCGCAGAGGGAAGAACGGAGGAGCGAAACGCCATCAGGATCGCCCGGGCGGAAACCTGGAGCCCGGGTACCGCAGGACATCGATAGTGAGGTGGTCTCCGGTCAGGCAACCGCGATCCCCGCGCCCCCGACGGCATCTCGGTCGGGGCGGCGGATACAGAAGGCCGGCGCAGCGTCATGGCCGGCAGATGGTGTAGCAGTTCCTTCGGGGCCTTGGTGCCGTACGGCACCAAGGCCCCTCCACGCTTCCCGCGGAGAGGTGCGACGACAGCAGACGACTCCTGCGGTCGCCTCGCTGCCGCGTCATCGTCCCGGAAGACCAGCCGAAGAGGCCCAGCCCGTCGACGACCCGTACCGCCGCGCGGCTGAAGCGGCCACCCCGACGACCGCGGCCTGAGACGGTTGGAATCCGCACCTCACCAGAGGCCGGCGGCCGCACACGCAGGCTGCCCGGGACGCGGAACGCTCCGGCAGCTGGGACCGGAGCCGCGGATCGCCGCCGCGGACCACGCCCAGGACGCTTCACCGTCTGCCGTGCCGACGCGGGAACACCTCGCTGCTCATCCGACGCCGGGACAGCGGGCTTCCAGCCGGTCAGCGAATGAACAGTCGCCGGGGTCATGGAGTGGGCCGTCGCTGTTCATCGACGCTGCTCCCACTGTGCCCGGGTGAGTTCGTACTCGACTTCACCGTGCTCGGAGCCCTCGATCACCTCCGGCCAGTCCCCGGTGAAGTTCCGGACGAAGGTCAGGCCCGCTTTCTCCATGACGCGACGGGAACGGGTGTTGACGACCATGGTGTTCGCGGTGACCCGCTCGACCCCGAGTTCCGCGAACCCCTTGTGAACCAGGGCCCGAGACCCCTCGGTGGCATAGCCTCGCCCCCATGCCGCCCGGTTCAACCGGTAGCCGAGTTCGACCACGGCGGGGCTGTGTTCCTCCAGCGGCCGGAACTCGAACCAGCCCAGGAAGGTGCCGGTGGGCTTCTCCTCCGCGGCCCAGTAACCGCGGGTCTTCCAGCACGGGTAGTCGTGCAGGAGCCGGGGGAGACCCCTTGTACCGATCGCTTCCCGGCTTGTGGGGCGGCCACCGTTGATGAAGCGCATGACCTCGGGGTCGTTGTCCAGGGCGAACAGGACGTCGATGTCGGTCGCCGTGAACGCGCGCAGGACGAGCCGGCCGGTCTCCAGGAAGGTGGTCATGCCGCGATCCTCGCCATGGGCGGGCCGGACATGCCACGGATTTTCCGACCGGCGGCAGACGATGGTGCTCGCCGCGCGGGCCTCGGATCGCTCGACCGGGACGCCCGGCTCGAAAGCCGGTGATCATCTTGGTCGGCCGGCGCACAGTGGCGAAAGGCCGGATCGATCGGCCACGGGCAGCACTCGGACGCGAGCGGCACGCCACCGGCGGGCGGCCGAATGCGGGACATCCCGCCCCTGGGCTGGGCGACGGTCTGTCGACTCGACGACGGACCCGGCCTGATGCGGTCGTGACGGATGCTTGGCCGTGACCGGGAGGACATGAGCGAGGCGGCTGCCCCAGGGGGCAGCCGCCTCGCTCCATTCCCCTGCCGGGTCAGTTGCGGATGATGTTCTGGGCCTGCGGGCCCTTCTGCCCCTGACCGATGTCGAAGGTGACGTGCTCGCCCTCCGTCAGCTCCCGATACCCGTTGCCCTGGATTTCGGAGTAGTGCGCGAAGACGTCCGGGCCCCCGCCGTCCTGAGCGATGAAGCCGAAGCCCTTCTCGGAGTTGAACCACTTCACGGTACCGCTGGCCATACTGGTCGATCCTTCGTTCATTCTCGGGAACAGCCCTTCGTCCGGGCGTGTTCCGGCCCCCGCGACAGCGCGGGCCAGCAGCCGTTCTACCCCCGACCGCCCTGCTTAAGCGTTGTTCCTTGAATGACCGACGGCATGAGCCGTTGCTCAGGGTCAGAGAGGGGCGAGGAGGCAGAACTCGTTGCCTTCCGGGTCGGCCAGAACCGTCCAGGGAATTGCGGACTGGTCGATTCCAGGGTCGGTGGCGCCCAGGGCGCGCAGTCGGGCTTCCTCTGCTGCCAGGTCGTCACCGGGGTAGGGGCGGACGTCGAGATGGACGCGGTTCCACACGCTCTTGACGTCGGGGGTGCGGAGGAACTCCAGGTAGGGGCCGACGCCCTTGGCGGATCGCATGGTCGCGTGGTCGTCGGTGACCTCGTGCAGCGTCCAGTCCATCGCCTCGCCCCAGAACCGTGCCATCCCTCGTGGGTCGGTGCAGTCGACCACCACCGCGGCGATCGGCCCGGTGTCCCGGTAGATCGGACGGGGCTCCAGGACGCAGAACTCGTTGCCCTCCGGGTCTGCCATGACCGTCCAGGGGACGTCGCCCTGACCCACGTCGGCGGGCGTCGCGCCGAGATCCGTCAGGCGCGCGACCAACTCCGCCTGCTGGGCGGTCGAGGTGGTGGCCAGATCAAGGTGCACCCGGTTCTTCATCGTTTTGGGTTCCGGGCGGGCGATGATGTCGATGCAGACGGCCACGGGGTCGGGGTAGGCGAAGCCCACGGGTTCGAGGTTGGTCACGCCGGGTCCCTCGCTGTCGACACCCCAGCCGAGCGCCTGCCCCCAGAACCGGCCGAGCACGGAGTCGTCCTGGGCCTTCATATTGATCTGCACGAGTCTTGTTGCCATGTCTCAGATCCTAGAAGCTGCCGCCGGCCCGGATCCTGCTGTGATCGGACATGCGTTCGACCCGGTGCTGACCATGATCGCCCCTTCCGGCGTCGCCGCGGCCACCTGTAGAGGTTCCCCGAACAGCTCGGCCGACGGCAACGACCGGCCGGGCGCCGGCGTCGATGACGGCCTGGTGGTGGTGGGGGGCACCGGTAGTCCTTCGACTGCTCGGCCACCGTGTGGTCGCGGGTGGTCATCAGGGCTCCGTCCACGATCAGGACTGCCGCCGATACCTCATTCTCCGTGACCGACGAGCACCACACCGAGCCGTCTTGGGCCGTGTACGCCTTCCACACGGTCGAGTTCGATGTCGCTGGTGGCGGAGGGGCCGGAGATCCAGGTCTGGGGGCGGGTCGGGTCGAGGCGTGGCAGGGCCTGGGGGAGGGAGGCGACGACCTGGTCGGGGGCGCGTACGACGCAGATGTGCAGGTCGGGGACGAGGGTGAGGGCGCGGCGGCCTTGGCCGGGACCGCCGTTCAGGACGATCGTGCCGGTTTCGGCGATGGCCAGGGCGCAGCTGGTGACCACGGCGTCCGTGGCGTCCAGCTCGTGCGGGGTGAGGACGGCGTCCGAGTCGTGGCGCCGCTCTGCCGTCGTCGCGGACAGCCACGCGGCGGGCAGTCCGGGTGGGACGGCGACCGTGCGGGCGCCGTGCCGGTCGAGGAGTTCCGCCACCAGGGTGGGGAGTTCGTTCTCCGTGGCGCGGTGCACGATCGCGCGGTAGTCGGCGAGGTTCTCGTGGAGGAGGTCCAGGAGCGCGGCGGGGTCGTCAGGGGTGTGGGCGGTGAGGTAGTCGCGTGCCGGTTCCGGGGGGAGTGGCGCGTCGGCGAGCGCCCGGCGGATGCGGCCCAGGACACGTTCGCGGGAGTTCTGGTTCATGTGCGGTTCTTCTTCCACCAGTCGCGGAACGGTTCGGCGGGCATGTCGGGCAGGTCGCGGCTCTCCGTCCACTGGCGGGCGCCGGGGCCGGGCAGCTTCTTCGGGTGCAGGGCGCGGGTCTTCGACGCGACGCGCTCGCCCGCCGCGAGGACCCGGGGATTGCCGAGTACCCAGCCCGCCGCCTTGATGGCGGCCTTCTCCAGCCGGTGTCCCGGTCCGCCCTGCCCGGCGACCTTCTCGCGGAGGTGGACGAGGACCTCGGGGATGTCGATGGCGACCGGGCACACGTCGTAGCAGGCACCGCAGAGCGAGGAAGCGTAGGGGAGGGAGGCGTCGATCTCGCTCTGTGTACCCCGGAGCTGGGGCGTGAGGATGGCGCCGATCGGACCGGGGTAGACGGAGCCGTACGCGTGTCCGCCGGCCCGTTCGTAGACCGGGCAGACGTTGAGGCAGGCGGAGCAGCGGATGCAGCGCAGCGCCTGGCGGCCGACATCGTCGGCGAGGGTGTCGGTGCGCCCGTTGTCGAGGAGGACGAGGTGGAAGGTCTTCGGTCCGTCCGCGTCGGTGGTGCCGGTCCACATCGAGGTGTACGGGTTCATGCGCTCGGCCGTCGAGGAGCGGGGGAGGGTCTGGAGGAAGACCTCCAGGTCCCGCCAGGTGGGCACCACCTTCTCGATGCCGACGACGGAGATCAGTGTCTCGGGGAGGGTCAGGCACATTCGTCCGTTGCCCTCCGACTCCACCACCACGAGTGTGCCGGTCTCGGCGACCATGAAGTTAGCCCCGGAGATCCCGACCTTCGCCCGCAGGAACTTCTCCCGCAGGTGCAGCCGTGCCGCCTCGGCGAGCTCGGCCGGCTCGTCGGTGAGGCCGTCCGGTGCGGCCCGGCCCCACCTGCCCATCTCCTCACGGAAGATGTCGCGGATCTCGCCGCGGTTGCGGTGGATCGCCGGAACCAGGATGTGGGAGGGGCGGTCCTCGCCGAGCTGCACGATCAGTTCGGCGAGGTCGGTCTCATAGGCCCGGATGCCCTCGGCCTCCAGCGCCTCGTTGAGGCCGATCTCCTGCGTGGCCATCGACTTGACCTTGACGACCTCGCTCTCACCGGTCGCCCTGACGAGGTCCGCGACGATCCGGTTGGCCTCGGCCGCGTCCGCTGCCCAGTGCACCGTGCCGCCGGCGATCGTGACCGTCTCCTCCAGCTGGACCAGGTAATGATCGAGGCTGCTGAGGGTACGGTCCTTGATCTGCTTTCCGGCCTCGCGGAGTTCGGCCCAGTCCGGGAGTTCGGCCACGGCCACCGCCCGCTTGTCGCGGATCGTGTGCGTGGCGTGCCGCAGGTTGGCCCGTAGGGTGTCGTTGCGTACGGCGTCGTGCGCGGCCTTGGGAAAGGCCGGCATGCCGATGAAGGTCCCGCTCATACCAGGGGCTCCTCTTCCGTGCTCGCGAGGATCTCGGCGATGTGCAGGGCGCGCTGCGGGCCGTCCTGGCGGCGCAGCATCCCGTCGAGGTGCATCAGGCAGGAGTTGTCGGCGCCGCACAGGACCTCCGCGCCGGTGGACAGCGAATTGCGGATCTTGTCGGCCCCCATGGCCGCCGACACGTCCGGGTTCTTCACCGCGAAGGTGCCGCCGAAGCCGCAGCACTCCTCCGCGCCCGGCAGTTCCACCAGCTTCAGGCCCTTCACCGCCTGAAGGAGCCGGCGCGGGCGTTCGCCCAGGCCGAGCACCCGTAGCCCGTGACAGGACGGGTGGTAGGTCACCTTGTGGGGGAAGTACGCCCCCACGTCCGTCACACCGAGGACGTCGACGAGGAACTCCGTCAGCTCGTACGTCCTCGGGACGAGGGAGTCGGAGGCCTGCGCAAGCGTGTCGCCGCGCCCTTCGGCGCGGGCTTTCCGGCCGATCCTCGGATAGTTGTCGCGCACCATGGCGACACAGGACCCGGACGGGGTGACCACGTAGTCGTAGCCCTCGAAGGCACGGGCCATGCGGTGGACCAGGGGCTCGGTCTCACGACGGTAGCCGGTGTTGTACTGGGGCTGTCCGCAGCAGGTCTGGGCGGCGGGGAAGTCCACGCGGACGCCGAGGCGTTCGAGGAGCTTGACGGTGGCGATGGCCGTGGAGGGGAAGACCGCGTCGTTGACGCAGGTGGCGAAGAGGGCGACGCGCATCAGGGGATCCTCGGGGCGGAGTCGAGTCGGGCGGCGGCCGCGTCCCAGGCGCCGGTGTCACCCCGGGGAGTGTAGTGCCGCAGGTGCTGGGTGGAGGCGATCAGACACGTGATCGACCGACGGCACGCCCTGCCGCCTCGTACGCGGGGCGATCCCCGCTCCGTGTACGAGAACGGCGCCAGCCAGACGTCTACGCAACTGGCTTGCTCTTCTTGCGTCAGGCTTGCGCGCGTGACACGACGACTTGCTCAAGTGGCGAAGAATGAAGAATGGGGAGTCGGCGTGCCACGGTCAGCCGGGTGCTCAACGGCAAGCCGGGGGACTCCGAGGCGGCCCGCCAGTCGGTGCTCACCGCGTTGGACGTCCTGGGGTACGAGCGGCCCACGCAGCTGCGGGGGGAGCGGGCACGGCTGGTCGGCCTTGTGCTGCCGTAACTCCAGAACCCCATCCTTCGCTTCCGCCGAGGCCATCGGCGGTTCGCCGGCCCAGCAGGGTCTCCCGCCCGTGCTCTGCACTCGGACCAGGGGCGGCGTCTCCGAGGCCGACCGCGTGGAACTGCTCCTGCAGCAGCAGGTATCCGGGGTGATCTTCGGCGGCCCAACGGCTCCGGCGTCCTCGCGATGAGCGGCACCCGTGGCAGCGCCACACTGCCGAATGCGACGATCGCCAACTCGGCGGAGGGAGGCGTCGTCAAGGAACCCGGCTCGCAGTTCGTCATCAGCACCCCGTGACCAGGCGTGTCGAGACTCCGCGGCGCTGAAGGCGCCCCGGAGCGGGGGGGCACGGCGGTGGCCCCCCCCTGGCGTCACGGTTTCCGGGAAACCCCTTTGAGCCCCAAGGGCGGAGCGCGCCCGGCGGGTGAAGCGAAGGGCGATTCCTCCTGCCGTGGCGAGGGTGAACTCCGGTGTCCGGGAGCCGCTCGGTCGCCTCGGTGTGTGTCGATCACGGTTGCGTTACGCATTACTGTCAGGCAATTACGAAATTAACGCGAGATCTTGCGTCCACTTGATCGTGGTGGTTGAGTGTGCCGCGCCCTGCAACGCACCGGCGGTGGGGCGACTTCCACGTTCATGCCCGAAGGGGACCACCCATGAGAAGTGCTCGGTTCCGCCGTGTCCGCCGCGCCAGCGCGATCGCCCTCGTCTCCGCCCTCACGCTGACCGCGCTCGCCGCCTGCGGCACGAGCAGCAGCAACGACAGCGGTGGTTCCGAGGGTGGTGGGGCGTCCGACCCCACCGCACCACTGGACCCGAACACCAAGGTGACGCTCACCATCGACTGCATGCCTCCCGCGGCGAAGGCGGCCGAGCTCAAGGAGTGGAAGGAGGACGTCGCCGCGTTCAACAAGACCTACCCCAACGTCACCATCCAGGGCCGCTCCACCCCCGGACAGTGCCTGGAGCCCCCGCGCTTCACCGCGATGCTCAAGGCGAAGTCACAGCCGGACGTGTTCTACACGTACTTCACCGACCTGCCGCAGGTCCTGGACAACGACGGTGCCGCGGACATCACCGCCTACGTCCACGACAAGAGCGTCCCGGCCCTGAAGGACATCGATCCGAACGTCCTCGGTTCCCTCAAGCAGGACGGCAAGCTCTACGGCCTTCCCACGAGCAACTACACGATGGGCCTGCTGATCAACCGCAAGCTCTTCGAGGATGCCGGCCTGAACCCGGACGCGCCCCCGCGCACCTGGGAAGAGGTCCGGGCCGCGGCCAAGAAGATCGCCGGACTCGGCAAGGGGATCTCCGGATTCGGCGAGTACAGCGCCAAGAACACCGGCGGATGGCACTTCACCGCGCAGATGTACAGCCTCGGCGGCGACGTGGTGGACGCCGACGGGAAGAAGGCCGCGTTCAACAACGACCTCGGCAGGCAGGTCGCGAAGAACCTCCACGCCATGCGCTGGGAGGACGACTCCATGGGCAGGACCCAGCTGCTGGCGTGGGGCGATCTGCAGAAGCAGATCGCCACCGACAAGCTGGGCATGTTCCTCGCCGCCCCCGACGACATCGCGTACATGGTCCAGCAGCTGGGCGCCACCTACGAGAAGTTCGGCATGGGACCGATCCCCGGCGGCAGGAACACCCTGGCCGGGGGCAACAACTACGTGATCAAGAAGGGCATCTCCGGCGACAAGATCAAGGCCGCGATCGCCTGGCTGAACTTCAAGAACCTCACGGTCGGCAAGGGGCAGTTCGACTGGGCGCGCATCAAGGCCGACGGCCTGCCGGTCGGCGTACCGCAACCCAACTTCTGGCTGAACGAGTCCAAGACCAAGGACGACGCCGCGCGTGCCGAGCACGCCACGATGCCGGTGGCGAACTTCAAGACGTTCACGGACAACCCCGTCGCGGGCAAGGCCGAGCCGCCCAAGGCGCAGGAGGTCTACAAGGTCCTCGACAACGTGATGTCGGGTGTTCTCACCAACAAGGACGCCGACGTCGACAAGCTTCTCTCCACGGCCGAGGCACAGGTCAACCAGGTCCTCGCCCACCAGTAGGCGCGTCCGGGCGGGCCGGGGCCCGCCCCACCCGCGAGCCGGTCACCCGTCGACCGGCCCCGGCCCGTACCGCCCGACGAGGTCGGGCCCCACACCCGGCGGACAGTACCGAGGAGAGACGATGTCGGCCCCAAGTCTGACCACGAGCAAGGCGGACACGCCCCGCCCCTCCCCGCCACGGGAGGAGGGCCCGGCACCGGCCGGCGGCCGGTTCGCCGCAAGCCTGCGGCGCAACCTGACAGCCCACGCCTTCCTCATCGGCGCGGTGCTCTGCTTCGGCGTCTTCTCCTGGTACCCGATGGTGCGGGAGTTCCTCCTCGCCTTCCAGAAGACCGAGGACGGGCGCACCACCTGGGTCGGTTTCGACAACCTGGAAACGGTGTTCAACGATCCGGCCTTCTGGCAGGCGTGGGGCAACACCGCCCTGTTCACCGTGCTCGCGCTGGTCCTCGGCTTCGCGGTGCCGTTCCTCGCGGCGATCGTCATCAATGAGTTCCGGCACGGCCAGGGATATCTGCGGCTGCTGGTCTACCTGCCCGTGATGCTGCCGCCGGTCGCCTCGGTCCTGCTCTTCAAGTACCTGTACGACCCTGGCTACGGCCTCCTCAACGACCTTCTCGCCTCGATCGGTCTGCCCGAGCAGCAGTGGCTTCAGGACCCGGACATCTCGATGCTCGCCGTCGTCATCGCGTCGACCTGGATGAACATGGGCGGTGCGACCCTGATCTACCTCGCCTCGCTCCAGTCCATCCCCGGCGAGCTGTACGAGGCCGCCGAGCTCGACGGCGCCGGACTGCTGCGCAAGATCTGGCACGTGACCGTCCCGCAGACGCGCCTCATCCTGTCCCTGATGGCGCTCATGCAGGTCATCGCCACCATGCAGGTCTTCGTGGAGCCGTTCCTGCTCACCGGCGGCGCCGGCCCCGAGGGTTCGACGACCACGATCGTCTACCTCATCTACCAGTACGCCTTCAACTTCAACAACTACGGTGCCGCGGCGGCGCTCGGCCTGCTCCTGCTCGTACTCCTCGCCGGTTTCTCGGCGGTGTACGTCAGGCTCAGCCGCGCCGAGGACGAGTAGGAGCGGAGACCAGCCATGTCCACACGTACGCTCATCTCGCCGGCCGCCCTCGCCAGGCCCCGCGGCAAGGTCCTCCACCGGACCGTCTTCGCCGCCGTCGTCCTGCTGTTCACGCTGGTCTTCCTCGGCCCCCTCTACTGGCTCGTGTCCAGCGGTTTCAAGGACGCTCAAGAGGTCATCCAGACCCCGCCCACCCTGGTCCCGATCACCTTCGAGCCCGAGAACCACTCGCGGGCCTGGGAGGTCATGGACCTCGCCACCCTGCTGTTCAACACCCTGTACTATGCGTTCGGCGCCCTCGCCTTCCAGCTGGTCCTCGACGTGGCGGCCGCCTACTCGCTCTCGAAGCTGCGGCCCGTGTTCGGCAGGGCGATCCTCGGCATGATGCTCGCCACGCTGATGATCCCGGCGACGGTGCTCGTCGTGCCGCAGTACCTGACCGTGCTCGACGTACCGGTCGTCGAGCGGAATCTCCTCAACACGCCGTGGGCGATCTGGCTGCCGGCCGTCACGAACGCCTTCAACATCTTCCTGCTGAAGCGGTTCTTCGATTCCATCCCCAAGGAACTGCTCGACGCGGCTTCGATGGACGGGGCCTCGCCCGTGCGGGTCCTGTGGTCGATCGTGCTGCCGATCTCCCGGCCCATCCTCGGCGTCGTGTCGATCTTCGCGGTCGTCGGGGTCTGGAAGGACTTCCTCTGGCCCATGCTCACCCTGCCCGACCCGTCGAAGCAGACCCTCAACGTGGGCATCTACTCGCTCTCCAACGGCGTTCCGGTGAACGTGCTGATCGCCGCGCTCACCATCGCCTCCCTACCCACACTGCTGATGTTCATGATCTTCCAGCGGAACATCATGAGCGGTCTCACCGCCGGCGGCCTCAAGGGCTGACCAGGCCCCCTCGCCCCGATCCCCCCGGACCATCACCCCGTAAGCCTTCGCCGCCGGCCCGACCGCCGCCCCGCCATCAGGGCCGGCGGCGAAGAACCACCCTGCCCGAAAGGACCGTCCCGTGGCAGCCCCTCATCCGTCCCGCACCGACGACTGGTGGCGCGACGCCGTCATCTACCAGGTGTATCCACGCAGTTTCGCCGACGGCGACGGGGACGGCACCGGGGACCTCGCGGGCGTCCGGGCGCGACTGGCCCACCTCGCCGAGCTCGGCGTCGACGCCGTCTGGTTCACCCCCTGGTACCTCTCGCCGCTGGTGGACGGCGGCTACGACGTCGCCGACTACCGCACCATCGACCCTGCCTTCGGTACCCTCGGCGACGCCGAGAAACTGATCGCCGAGGCCCGCGAGCTCGGCATCCGGGCCATCGTCGACATCGTCCCCAACCACGTCTCCGACCAGCACGCGTGGTTCCGGGCCGCGCTCGCCGCCGGCCCCGGCAGCCCCGAGCGCGAACGCTTCCACTTCCGTCCCGGCCGCGGTGAGAACGGCGAACTGCCGCCCAACGACTGGCCGTCGCAGTTCTCCGGGAACACCTGGACCCGCGTCCCGGACGGCGAGTGGTACCTCCACCTCTTCACGCCCGAGCAGCCCGACCTCAACTGGGCCCACCCGGACGTACGCCGCGAACATGAGGACGTCCTGCGCTTCTGGTTCGAACGAGGAGTCGCCGGCGTCCGGATCGACTCCGCGGCCCTGCTCGCCAAGGACGCCGGCCTCCGCGACTTCGTCGAGGGCGTCGACCCGCACCCGTACATCGATCTCGACGACAACCACGACATCTACCGCTCCTGGCGGGCCGTCGCGGACGAGTACGGCGGCGTCTTCGTCGGTGAGGTCTGGCTGCCCGACGCCGAGCGCTTCGCCCGCTACCTCCGCCCCGACGAGCTGCACACCGCGTTCAACTTCACCTTCCTCTCCTGCCCCTGGGAGCCGGACCGGCTGCGCCGCACCATCGACGACACCCTCGCCGAGCACGCCCCCGTCGGCGCCCCGGCCACCTGGGTCCTGTGCAACCACGACGTGACGCGCACCGTGACCCGCTACGGCCGCGAGGACACCGGCTTCGACTTCGCCGGAAAGCGCTTCGGTACCCCCACCGACCTCGTACTGGGGACCCGGCGCGCCCGTGCCGCCGCCCTGCTCACCCTCGCCCTGCCCGGCTCGGTCTACCTGTACCAGGGAGAGGAACTGGGTCTGCCCGAGGCCGACATCCCCCTGGGGCGCATCCAGGACCCCATGCACGCCCGCTCCGGCGGCATCGACCCCGGCCGTGACGGCTGCCGCGTACCCCTGCCGTGGGAGGCCGACGCCCCCTCGTACGGATTCGGCACGGCCACCGGTACGGAGCCGTGGCTGCCGCAACCGGCCGACTGGGCCCGCTACGCGGTCGACCGGCAGGCCGTCGACCCCCGCTCGATGCTCAGCCTCTACCGCACGGCGCTGTACCTGCGTCGTGGGGAGAGCGGACTCGGAGACGGCCCCATGGAATGGCTCCCGTCGCCCGAGGGGGTGCTGGCCTTCGCCCGCGCGGAGAACCTCCTCTGCGTCGTGAACCTCTCCCGCGACCCCGTACCTCTTCCGCCACACACCGACGTCCTGCTGGGCAGCGACGAGCTGCCGACGGACGGCACGCTCCCCTCGGACACCGCCGTCTGGCTGCGTCCCTGATCACGACGCCCCGGCGGGATGCCCGGCGCGCGGTCCCCTGCGGGGGTCCGCGCTCCGGGCCCGCTGTTCTCCGAGAGCGCGCGTGGCCCTCGACGGTGGGCACGGCAGGCCGGGAGCCGCCCGCCGGCACCGCCGGTCCGGTGGTCCGGTGGTCCGGTCACCACGGTGGCCCTCCCCCTGAGGTCTCCGGCGCCGGACGGGCCGGCGCCGGTTCATGCGGTGCGGACGCCCGCGATCCGTCGACGGTGCAGGACCATGACAAGAACGATCTCTTCGGATATACAAAGATGTGCATCGAATGACCGGTTCCGAGATCGTCTACGCGCTCGTCTGGCACGGGGAACCTCCCTACGGGCTCACAGCGGTCGGTCTGGCGGCCGACCGGCTGGAGGAGGCGGAGACACTGGCCTCGGACGCGTTGGACGGACGGGCTCTGCCGGACTCCTGGGAGGAGATGGAGCCGCAGTCGCGTCGCTGTGTCGTGCGCGCCTGCCGACCGATCCCCACGGAGGGGCTCTGGCACGTCTCGGACGACCGTCCGGACGTGGCGGAGGAACACTCACGGCGCGACTGCCTCGCGCGGCTCAGGGACGAATGGCCACACGCGAGTCCGCCGGCAGGGCGAGGCGCAGGGCCGGGGCTGACCGCCCTGGCTCGGTGGTCGGCACTGGTGTGCCGTATGTCTCCCGATGTCCTGCTCGATGTCGAGGAGGACCTCCTCGACATCTACGACACCTACACGGTCGGTGGCCTGGCCGATACCGCGTCGTAGATCCGGCCCGGAGCGCCTTCGCCCCGATCGCGCGGGTCGGGAACGCGCAGTCGCCCGGGGTGACGATGGCGCCGCTCAGGCAAGGGCGGCAGCAGCGGCGCCATGGTTCCCTGCCCGGGCCGACCGTCCTGCGGTGCGACCCGGGTAGCGAACGGTGTCGCCGCCCCGCACTGCTGCCACCCCGCACTCAGGACGGCGGGCCAGTGGGAGCGATCAGCTGTCTCTGCTGAATCACCGAGCCCACGGCAGTTCGCGGGTGCCCTCGGTGCCGGGAACGGAGGCGACTCCCTCGGCGGGCATCGAGACGTGGGCCTCGGTCCGTTCCGGGGCGTGGATCCGGCGGAGCAGGCCCGGCGGCAGGATCAGGGTCTGGCCGGCCAGGACCTTCTCCGTACGGCCGCCGCAGGTCACCTCCAGCGCGCCCGCGGTGACCGTCCAGACCTGCTCACGGCTGATGGAGTGCTCGGGGCCGGTGGCGCCGGCGTCCATCGTGACCGTCCAGGTGCTGAGTTCGGCGCTGCCGCGGCTGGGGGCCGCCAGACCGGCCATGGTGGCGTTCGGGGAGATGGTGACGTGGTCGGTGGAGGGCGTGATCACGACCATGGCGGCGCTCTCGTCGCTGTCGGCCGGACCGTCGGTGTCGTCGGCGGCCGCCCATTCGACGAGCTGGACGACGACACCGTTCGGGTCGGTCATCTGGAACAGCCGCTCGCCCCACGGCTCCTCACGCAGCGGCATGGTGATGGGGGCACCCTCCGCGCGCAGCCGGGCCTCCTCCGCCGCGAGGCCGGTGACGGTGAGCGCGAGGATCAGACCGGCCACCCGCTGGTCACGCTGCTCGGGCGGGAGGACGTCCGTGCCCGCGCGGAGCAGGACGACGTCGACGGCGGCGTCCCCGCGCGTCAGGGACACGAAGCCGTCGTCGGCCACGGCCACCTCGTAGCCGAGGTGGGTGCACAGGAACGCGCGGGAGGCGTCCACGTCGGCGACGGTCAGGGAGAGAGTGGAGGAGGAGACGTTCATGAGAGCACCTTCGCGAAGTGAGTGATGGCGAACCCGGAGTCGAAGGACCGCGTGCCGACCGGGGTGAAGCTCGTCGGGGTGAAGGGACCGTCGAACAGGGGGATGCCGGATCCGATGAGGATCGGGTGGCGCTTGATGATCAGTTCGTCGATCTCGTCGCGCAGGACGGCCGCCAGCTTGCCACCGCCGCACAGCCAGATGTCCATGCCGTCCTGCTCCTTGAGCGCACGGACGAGGGCGACCGGGTCCTCGACGACCGTCACCGCCGGATCGGGGCTGACGAGCGTGCGGGAGACGACGTACTGCTTCAGGTGGGCGTACGGGCTGGTGAGCCCGGCCTTCAGGCCCGGGTCGTAGCTCGCTCGGCCCATGATGACGGTGTCGAACCGCTGGGCCGCCCGTTCGGTGACGCCGAACGGCTCACGCGCGGGCGTGGGCATGGTCTCGGGGAAGTCCGCCAGGATCGCGGCGGCTTCCTCCCCCTCGAAGGGGAGGAAGTCGTACTGGCCCTCGGGTCCCGCGATGTAGCCGTCGAGGGTGGCGGATATGTAGTAGGTCAGCTTGCGCATGTGCTTCTCGCTTCTTCGGGTCGGAGAGTGGGGTGTGGGTGTATACGGATCACGCCGGGGGCACGTCGAGCTGCAACTCCCGCGTGCGCCGGTAGGAGCGGAACCCCAGCCGGTGGTTGACCGCCGGCATGTGGACGTTGTCGTCGGCGTTGTCCGTCTCGATCTCGACGACACCGGGGTGACCCGCGCGCAGTCGGCACACCATGGCGGCCTTGACCCACAGGCCGAGGCCGTGGCCGCGGTGGGCGGGCACGACCGCCGTGTCGTACTGCTGGGCGCGCTCAGGCGCTGCTCGGGGAAGCAGGATCTCGGTGTAACCGGCCATGGTGCCGTCGTCGTGGACCGCGGCGACGGTCAGCAGTGTGTCGCCGCGATCGGCGATCACCTCGGCCATGGCGCGGACACGGCCGGCGTCCCAGGTCACGCTGCCGTAGTCCAGGCCGCCGACGGGCATGTCGTTCATCGCGTTCTTGGCCTCGGCGAAGGCGTCGGCGAGGTCGTCGGGAACCGTTCCGGTCCAGCCGGTCAGACGGTAGCCGGGGTGCTCGGCATCGGCGAGGCGCGGCAGTTCGTCCTCGGCCGGCCCGTCGAGGCGCAGAATGAGGTGGTCCAGGGTGAGAGCCCGTCGGAAGCCGTGGCGTTCGCCGAACACCTCGCCCGGGCCATCGGCCGCGGCTGCGGCGATCAGGCTGCGCCGGTTCTCGGTGCGGCAGGCCGCCACGACCGCCGACAGCAGGAGAGAGCCGGCTCCCAGGCGTCGGTGTGCGGGGTCGACGTGCAGTTCCAGCTCGGCCAGGTGCTCCTGGCCCGGGGAGGTGAACACCCGCAGGCCGGCGACCCCGACCGGGACGCCGTCCGCGCCGACGGCCAGCCAGGCCAGCCGGTGGCTGCCCAGAGCGGGCCGGGTGAGCTGGGCGTGGATCTGTCCGGCGTCGGGGGGCGGTACTCCGGGCAGGTCGTGGGCCGTCGAGGCCGCGACGACCTGGTGCCACGCGATGGCGTCGGCGGCAGAAGCGCGCTGGAGCGCGATGACGTGTACTGATGTGGGCAAAGTGATGGCCTTCGTGGTCGGGTCGGTCATACGTCGGGCCGGTCGTACGTCGGGTCGGTCGTACGTCGGGCCGGTCGTACGTCGGGATGGCGCTTGGCGTGCTCTGGTCGGCCGAGGCACCGCAACACGGAGGCGGCCAGGAGGGTCCGCGGCAATTCGGTTCGGACGATCCCGCTCCGACCGTGCCATCGCGTTCGCGTTCCTTCAGTCGGTGTGGCGCACGAGCGGCCAGTCGATGTCGACACGGGCAGCCGTGGCCAGGTAGGTGGTGAACATACTGAGAGCGACATGGGCGATGACCTCGACGATCCGCCCGTCGGACAGGCCGGCGCGCCGGGCCGCGGCCAGCTGCTCGTCGGTGACGGTTCCGCGGTTGCGGACCGTCGCGGCGGCCAGATCCAGGACAGCGGCGGCCCAGGGGGCGTCGGCCTTGCCCCGGCGCGCGCGGGTGGCCTCGGCCGCGGTCAGCCCGGCTGTCCTGGTCCCGCGGAACGTATGTACGGACAGGCAGTAGTCGGACCCGTTCTCCTGCGCCACCAGCAACGCGATGCTCTCCCGCACGCCCGCCGACAGGGTTCCCTCCGCGCTCAGGGCGGTGACGACGCCCACGTACGCCTTCAGCACGGCCGGGCTGTTGGCCATCACCCTGGCCAGGTTCGGGACGACTCCCAGGGCCTGGTGGGTGGCGGTGAACAGGGCTGCGGCGTCACCGGTCGCCATCTCCGGTTCAACGGTGTGGAGTGCTTGCATGCCGGTAACCCTGCCGGTTGATCTTGATACATTCCCGATGCTTCTCCGATGCACGCGATGGCGACCCCTGGAGTGACGGCATGCGGTTCACGATCCTCGGCCCGGTGGAGGCCGTGGCTCCCGGTTCCGCCGCGCCCGGCCTGGCACCCCGGCATCGCGCGGTGCTCGCCTACCTGTTGCTGCATTCCGGGGTCCCGATCAGTACGGATCGCCTGATCGACGCGATGTGGGGGCCGCTGCCGCCGGATTCCGCCCGCGCGCAGATCCAGACCACGATCGCCGCGATCCGGCGGATGCTGCGCGCCTCGGAAGCCGACCGGATGCTGGCCACGCGGCCGGCCGGGTACGTGATCACCCCCGAGCCCGGGCAACTCGATCTGGACGAGTTCACCAGCCTGATGGCCAAGGCAGCGGCCGTCTCCGAGGACCCGGGGGACACCGCGGGCCGGATACGTGCGGCGCTGGCGCTGTGGCGGGGGGAGCCGCTGGCCGACATCACCGCCCATTACGCCGAGAGCGCCAGAGCACGGCTGAACGGGCAGCTGCTGACCGCCGTCGAGCGCCTGGCCGAGCTGGAACTGGCCCGGGGGCGGCACGATGACCTCATCGACGAACTGTCCGTCCACGCGGCGGCCAACCCCTTGCGGGAACGGCTCTGCGGCCAGCTGATGCTCGCCCTGCACCGCGCCGGACGCCAGACCGACGCGCTGCATATGGCGAGAACCTTCCGGGCGACCCTTGCCGAACAGCAGGGACTGGATCCCGGGCACGCGTTCAGCAAGCTCGAACAGGACATCCTGCGGGACGCCCCCGGTCTGCGGCCGCCGGTCACCGCGCAGGAGAAGCCGCAGGGGGGCAACTTCCTGCCGTACGACGTCCCGGACTTCACCGGACGTGGAGGCGAGCTCGACAGGTTGGTCCGCCTGTGGTCGGGCAACAGCGGCGGCGTCGTCACGATCTCGGCGATCGACGGGATGGCCGGGGTCGGCAAGACGACGCTCGCGGTCCACGCGGGGCACCGCCTCGCGGACCACTTCCCGGACGGGCAGCTCTTCGTCGACCTGCGGGCGCACACCGCGGGCCAGGCGCCGCTCGACGCCGGCGCCGCGCTCGAAATCCTCCTGGGCCAACTCGGTCTGGCCGCACAGCACATACCCGCGTCGGTCGCCGATCGCGCCGCGCTGTGGCGGTCCGAACTCTCCGGCCGTCGCGTGCTGGCCGTGCTGGACAACGCCCTCGGCGCCGAGCAGATACGTCCGTTGCTGCCCGGAGCCTCTCGCACCCTCGTCCTGATCACGAGCCGCCGACGGCTGACCGATCTGGACGGGGCACACGCCCTGTCCCTGGACGTGCTGCCCGCCGCCGAGGCCATGGAGTTGTTCACGGCGATCGTCGGCGAACGGGCGGACGCCGAACCCCTGGCCGTCCTCGATGTCCTGCAGTTGTGCGGATTCCTGCCGCTGGCCGTCCGCATCGCCGCCGCCCGCCTGCACCATCGGCCCCGCTGGACCGTCGCGTACCTGGCCGACCGGCTCCGCGACCAACGCCGCAGACTCTCCGAGCTGGCCACCTCGGAGCGAGGCGTGGCAGCGGCGTTCACGCTCTCCTACGAGCAGCTGACCGCGGATCAGCAACGCATGTTCCGGCTGCTGGGGCTCCAGCCGGGCCGTGACATCAGCCCCGAGGCGGCATCCGCGCTGGCGGATCTCCCGCTGGAGCGGGCCGAGGCCCTGCTGGAAGACCTGCTGGACGCCCACGTCCTGACGCAGCACCAGCTCGGCCGCTACACCTTCCACGACCTGCTGCGCGAACACGCCCTCGCCACCGCGGTCGCCCAGGAACCCGCCGGCGCCCAGCGCGATGCCCTCGGCCGGCTGTTCCAGCACTATCTCCATACCGCGAGCGCGGCCGTCGACCACCTCTACCCCGACGGCAAGAACCGCAGGCCACGCATTCCGGCGCCGGACGCCCCGGCCTCACCCCCACAGGATGAGGCCGAGGCGATCACCTGGCTGGACAGAGAACGCGCGAACCTCATGGCGATCGGCCAGTACGCTGCCGAACACGACTGGTTCCCCCACACCGGCCAACTGGCCGCCACCTTGCACCGCTATCTGTTGGGCCACGCCCACCAGGCCGACGCGCTGGCCCTCAACGGCCTGGCACTGGGAGCCGCCCGCCGGAGCGGCGACACGGCCGCCGAAGCCCGCACGCTCATCGATCTGGGCCAGGTGCACTTCTGGTGGCACGGCGCCTACGAGCAGGCGGCCGAGCACTACCGGCACGCCCTGGACTTGGCGCGCGGGATCGGCGACCAGGGCGCGGCTGCCGGCGCACTGCAGGCCCTCGCCGCCGTCTCCAGGCGGCGGCGGGACTACGACCGGGCCCATGACCACAGCGCGCGGGCCCTCGCGCTCTTCCGCGAGCTCGGGGACCGCGGTGGCGAAGCCAGATGCCTGACCGACCTCGGCATCGTCCACGAACGTCAAGGACGGCACGAGGACGCCCACGAGCACCACCGGCAAGCGCTGCACGTGCATCGCGAGACGGGTTCCCGCATCGGCGAGACCGTCGTGCTGAACAACATCGGGCTGCTGTGCCAACGGCAGGGCCGCTACGACGAGGCCCGGCACCATCACCGCCACGCCCTGGAGCTCAGCCGCAGGTTCGACTTCCCCGGAGACGAGGCCGAGTCGCTCAACGCCCTCGCGGAAGCCGCCCGGTCGATGGGCGACCTCGCCCGGGCCGCGGCCGAACACGACACCGCGCTGACCCTCGCCCGCGAGTTCGGCTACCGCCCCGAGCAGGCCCGCGCCCACGACGGCCTGGCGCGCGTCCACCGCGACCTCGGCCGCATCGACCTCGCCCACGACCACGCCCGGCAGGCCCTCGACCTCTACACCGCCCTCGCCGTCCCCGAGGCCGACGAGATGCGCACCTTCCTCACCGGGCTGCCGCCGACCGCGAACGAGCCCGCACCACCGGAGGCATCCACCGCCGACCAGCCGTCCTGAACGCCACTTCGCGGTGCCGGTAGAAGAGGCCCACCGTGGCGGACCTTCCGCCGGCCCAAGGTCGTGTCAGCGCTCTTGTCGAGCGTCATCGGCCCCGGACGTGGAGCTGATGTCGTTCCACATGAAGCCGTCCTTCCAGTCCTCCTTGCCGACCGCCCAGCCGAGCAGGGCGGTCAGCACCTTCTCCTGGGAGATGGTTCGCGTCTGACAGCGCCGGGCCGCTACGCCGTCGCGGAATTCGAGTTGGTAGGTGTTGTCGTCACGCAGCAGCACCTGGACATACCGGCCGCGCTCCGTGTCCTCCTCCACGCGCTCCAGGACCAGATGCGCGTCGCCGCGTCGGAGGTTGGCCAGCATCCTGCCTATCGCCGGCTTCGAGGGCTTCTTCACCACGCGCCCCGCCTCATCAGTTGCAATCAACATGGAGTGATCCTCCAACACGGCTCTGACAACGCCCCCCGCGAGGGCGGAGGACTTCGCCGGGAGGGTGACGACATGGATGCGCGGCTGATGTCCGGCGCGCCGCGAACCCGTCCGTGGGTCGGTCGGTCGACCGGACGGTTCGTCGGCCGGGCGCCGATCAGTCAGCGGGCAGGCCGAACCAGCGCAGGAGTACGGGTCGTGCGTCGTCGGGGGCGTCCTCGGGGCCTCGGGCATAGCGTGCGAGCAGGGCCAGATAGTCGTCATGGAACGCGTCCAGCTCACCCTTCGTGAGGTGGATGAGGCTGCGTGAACCCCGCATCCAGCCTTCGGATTCCGCCTGCCCGGCGGCGAACCGGCGGGTGAGATCGATGTCCTCCGCCATCCTCATCCGGTCCAGCTCGGCCGACATGGCGCGCTCGGCCTCCGTCAGCTCACCCTGCGGCGGTCTGCGGATGTCAAGGCCGCGCACCCCGCGCCACCAGCGCTCACGCCCGGTGGAGCGCTCGGGGATGTCCTCGATGAGGCCGCTGCGCTCCAGCATGCGCAGGTGGTAGCTGAGCGTCCCGGTGTTCTCGCCGAGAGCGGTGGCCAGCGTGGTCGAGGTGGCGGGGCCCGCCGCGCCGAGGTGGCGCAGGATGCGCAGGCGCAGGGGGTGCGACAGAGCCTTGAGGACCTCGGGGCTGTCGACCGTGCGCCGCGCCGCGGCTTCCGCTCTCCGTTCTTTCGTCATGGCGGCAGTCTACCCGGACCGCAGAGATTTCTCTGCAGACCTTTGTCTGCAGAGAAATCTCTGCAATGCTCGGGTGCATGACGCCGAACCGAGCGACCTCGAATCGCACCATCCACCGCTTCACCAGTGCTGCCGCAGGGGCGCTGCTTGCTGGACTCGCCCTGGGCGCCGCACCCGCGTATGGAGCTGAACGGGTCGCGGATCTGCCCGAGTTCGACTTCTCCGCCTGCCCGGCCGTCGATGAGCTGCCCGCCGGCGCGGACCCCGGGACCTGGCGCTGCGAGGTCATGCACGCCACGGGGCGTCTGCGCATGGGCGCCGTCGACGAGCCGCTCAACGGACCTTTGCGGATCACCTTCGCGGAAGGCCGGGTGGACGGTGCATTCCGCCAGGTCTTCGGAGAGATGACCGCTGCGCCCATGCGGGTGGGACGCACCCCCTTGACCCTGACTCCGCAGTACGGCGGCTACTCGGACTTCCTGTCCGACGACACCCGGCGCGGCGAGTTCGACATCACGTTCGCCCTGGGCTCGGCACACGGGTTTCCGGCCCTGTCGCCGTCGGACTGCTCGGTGGGCAGCGCCGGGAACGCGGTCCACCTGGTGCTCAAGGACACCGTTCCCACCCGGGTGATATCCAGAGAACTCCTGGTGGTCGCCTTCGGTGCCCAGGACGCGGCGTTCGCCGCCCCGGGGACCAGTGGCTGCGGCCCCCTGAGCCGCGCGCTCGACCGGGCCTTGGGACTGCCCTCCGCGGCGGGGGCGAACGTCTTCGACATGGATGTCACGGTGGCCATCCGGCCCTACAAGTAGGCCGGTCCCGGTCGACTCGGCCCGAAGCCTTCGCCAGGGACAGGGGCCGCGCTCGGCCGTCCCGGGGGCCTGCTGCGTCCAGGACGGCCGAGCTCCGAGGGGCGGAACACCGGCCGGCGGCCTGTCCGGCGGGGCGTCGCCCGGCCCGGCGTCCAGGGACGGCGGGCCGGTCCGGAGGGCGGGGCCGGTTCAGGGAGGGGCAGTCCGGCTGCCCCAGTCGAGGCGGAGCACCGCGAGGTCGTCGGAGTGCCGTCCGGCGTTCAGCTCCAGGGTCTCCTTGATGAGGAGGTCGACGTGGGCTGCCGGATCGGACGGGGGCAGGGTCTCGATCAGCGCGAGCAGTCCTTCGACGCCGAGCCGCTCACCCGTCGCCCCGTTGTGCCCTTCGGTGAGGCCGTCGGTGTAGAGGGTCAGCGCTCCGGAGGCCGGGAGGGGCAGGACGGTGGGAGGCCAGCTGCGCAGCCCGGGAACGATTCCCAGAGCGATGCCGTGCTCCGCCGTCAGCTCCCGGGTCCCCTCGGCTGTGGTGAGGAGCGGTTCATGGTGGCCGGCGAGGTGGAAGGTGGCGGTGGCGGCGTCCTGGTCGAGGGTGAGCAGGGTGCAGGTGGCGAACAGCTGCTGGCTGCCGCGTTCGGCGATCAGGATGCGTTCCATCAGGTGCAGCAGGTCGTCGCCGCGGTGTCCGCCGAGTACGAGGGAGCGCCAGGCGATCCGCAGACAGACGCCGAGTGCGGCGGCGTCCGGGCCGTGTCCGCTGACGTCACCGACGACGGCGTGCAGCAGGCCGTCGTCCCCCTCCACCACGTCGAGGAAGTCCCCGCCGAGCAGTGCCATCGCGGCCCCGGGCAGATAACGGGAGGTCACTCGCACCGTGGAGGTGTCGAGGAGAGGCTGGGGCAGCAGCCCGCGTTCCAAGCGGGCGTTCTCCTCCGCCCGCAGCCGGGTGGCCTGGGCCTGGGCGCTCGCGCGTTCGGTCTGGCTCCGGTAGACGGCATAACGCACCGTCCGGTGCAGCAGGTCCGCTTCGACCTTTCCTTTGACCAGGTAGTCCTGGGCTCCGGCGGCCATGGCGTCGGTGCCCGCCTGGGCCTCGGACAGACCGGTCAGGACGATCACCGCGGTGTGGGGGGCCAGCCCCCGGACGGCGGCGACCGCGTCGATGCCCGACACGTCCGGCAGGTGCAGGTCGAGGAGGACGCAGTCGATCGGGGTGCCGGCCAGTTCGGTACGGGCCTCGGCCAGAGTGGACCGGGTGGTCAGTTCGAACCGCAGCCCCGTGTCGTGGAGAAGCTCCTCGACGAGCAGGGCGTCACCCTGGTCGTCCTCTATAAGAAGAATGCGGTACGTCGGCTCGCCGGAGACCGCTCCCGGTGCGGCTGTCATGGCTGAGGTCATCACGCCTGCTCCAGGCCCGAGCGGGTGGCCTGCGGCAGGGAGGAGGGGCCGGGGGTCGCCGGCGGCTCCGGCGCCAGGGTGAAGACGATACGTGCGCCGTCGCGGTAGTCAGGGTCGACGGAGATGGCGCCGCCGTGGAACTCGACGATCTTCTTGCACATCGCGAGGCCGATGCCGCTGCCGGAGTAGACGTCCTTGGTGTGCAGCCGCTGGAAGATCACGAAGACCTTTTCGGCGTATTCCGGTGCGATGCCGATGCCGTTGTCGGTGACGGTGAATCGCCACAGCCCGTCTTCCCGGGCCGCCGTGACGTGGATCTCCGGTGCTTCGTCCGGGCGGTGGAACTTGACGGCGTTGCCGATCAGGTTCTGCCACAGCATGCCCATCTGCGTGGGGTCGGCGACCAGCGTCGGCAGGGGATCGTGCGTGATCGTCGCCCCCGTCTCCTCGATGCCGACGCTCAGCGTGGACAGGGTCCGCTCCAGCACCTTGTCCAGATCGACGCTCTGCTGGGCGTTGTGCAGCCGCCCGACCCGTGAGAAGTCGAGCAGGTCGCTGATGAGGGTCTGCATGCGGTTCGCCCCGTCGACCGCGAAGTCGATGTACTGATCGGCCCGGCTGTCGAGCTGCCCTCCGTAGCGACGCTGCAGGAGCTGGGTGAAGCTGGAGACCTTGCGCAGCGGCTCCTGCAGGTCGTGGGAGGCCACATACGCGAACTGCTCCAGCTCGGCGTTGGACCGCTGAAGATCCGCGGCCTGCGCGTCGAGACGGAGACGTGCCTCCTCGGTGAAGGCCAGTTCCCGGACGAGGCGCCGGCGCATGAAGTCGATCTCACCGCTGAGGCGCCGCAGGTCGGCGGGGCCGGTCGGGGTGATGGGGTGGTCGAAGTCACCGCCGGCGATGGCGCGGGCGTCCGCGCCGAGCCGGTCCAGCGGCCCGTTGATGCCGCGGCGCAGCCCCTCGAAAACCAGAGCCGTGAGAACGACGATGAACATCCCGATGGCGCTGAACACCCAGTTCCGCAGGGCCATCGTGGCCATCAAATCGTCCCTCGCCCGGGTCCGGTCCGCGCGCAGTCGCTCCTGCTGGCGGCTCAGGGCGGCACGTACGTCGTCGAAGGCGGCTTTGCCCTCCGCCGCCCGCTCGGCGGCCAGCGGCGGGGGCGAGCCGGGTGGCGCGGCGGCGATCGGTCGCGCGATCCTCTGCTGCCACCTGGTCGTGGCGTCCCGTACGGCCTTCAGGTCGTCGAGGCCGGCGGGCTCGTCGTGAAGCAGCTCGCCGAGTCGCGCGGTGCTTTCCTCCTGCGTGGCGATCCCCTGCCGGTAGGGGGCTATGAACTCCGGCGTGCCGGTGATCCCGTAACCGCGGATTCCGGTCTCCTGGTTGAGAATGGCCGATTCCAGGCGGATCGCGGTGGTCAGCGCGGGAGACCGCGTGTCCACGAGGTCCCTGCTGATCGATTCGGTCCGTGACAGGACCCATGTCCCCGCCACCCCGAGCAGGGCGAGAACCGCCAGAGAAACGGCCACCCCCACGCGAAGCCACCGCCGGGTCGTCCATGCGGACAGTCCCCGTGGACGCGGTTGCCTCTCATCGCCGGTCATTCTGTGAGCTCCTCGCTGTGACGACCGCCTTTCAAGGTGCGGCCAGCACACCTTAGAGGGCGACAACACTTGTTGTCGCGCGGCTGCTCCGGGACCTAGAGTGCCAGTGTGCCCGGTAAGAACTTTGCTTTGCGGACCGACCCGAGGGAGACGGCCGTCCTCGCGGACGCGGCGGTCGGCGACCTCGCGCGGCGACTCGCGCGTCAGATGCTGGAAGCCTCGGCACCCCCGGCACCGGACGACCCGGCACAGGCCCTGGCCATGCTCCACGTGCTGGACCATCTCCAGCAGGCCACTGAACGGCTCCAAAGGGAAGCTGCCGCCGCTGCCGCCCGCGCGGGTGCCGGATACCCGCAGATCGGCGCTGCCTGCGGCATGACCCGCCAGGGCGCCAGGCGCCGCTGGCCGGGCCTTTTCCACCACTCAAGCGAAAAACCGACGGAGCATCCGATGATGACCACCCCTGCCCGCCCCTTCGACGTCCTGCTCGTCGAGGACGACGCTGCCGACGCCATGCTCATCGAGGAAGCCCTCTCCGAGCGCGGGGCCCGCAATCTGGTCCAGGTCACCGACGGAGTCGCCGCTCTGGAACATCTGCGCACCCCGGGCACGCCGCGTCCCGACCTCATCGTCCTCGACCTGAACATGCCCCGGATGAACGGCCGGGAGCTGCTGAAGGTCCTGAAGAACGACGAGGACCTGCAGACCATCCCCGTGGTCGTCCTCACCACCTCCACCGCTCCGGACGACGTCACCAGCGCGTACAGCAGTCACGCCAACGCCTACGTGACCAAGCCCGTGAACCTGGAGGAGTTCGAGCGGGCCGTGCAGAGCATCGACGCCTTCTACCTCGACACCGCCACCCGTCCCCGCCCCTGAAGCGCTGAGGATCCGCTGCTGACGCAGCGGCCGAGGGGCGCAGCGTCGAAGGGTGGCGGAACAGAGCCTTCCGGATGACCTTCCTCCGGGCTCACACCGCTGACCGCCTTCCACCGGGCGCCCGCGGCCTCGGCACGCACCGGCCCGCCGCTGCCGGCCGCGGCGTCCTTCCGGGCTCGACGGTGGACCAGGGGTACGGACGCCGCACCGATGGACCGCACACGCGCAGTGGACCGGACTCCCGGTGGCCGAGGCCGATCCCGGCCGCGGGAGTGAGCGGGCGGACGCACACGCGGCGTCCGCCCGCGGCCGGGAGTCACCGGGTCGCCGGCACCGTGTCCTTGAAGGACGTGCCCGCCGCCCGGTGTGCGGCGACCTCTGCGGCCACCTGGGCCGGAGTCAGTACGCGGTCCTTGACGTGCAGCACGTAGTCGACCTTCTGGTCGTAGGCGCGCGGAGTGGTGCTGGTCTGGCCCGCCAGGTCGATAAGCCACTGGTTGAAGTTGATGGACATCGGCCGTTCGGGCAGATAGCGGGCGTCGTGACGGCCGAACTCCTGGCCGTCGACGTAGTAGGTGATGTTGCTGTCGTCGATGGTGACGACGAGGTCGTGCCAGCCCGCGTAGCTGGTGCGCGACTCCGAGTGCTGGTTGACGGCCTCCCAGGGGTCGGGCCGGTAGGTTTCCCACGATGTGGTGTAGAGGATGTGGGCGGGCTCGCCCCAGCCGCCGTTGGGCAGGTACTCGAAGTCGTACTCGGCGTAGTCGTCGGCCATCGGGGCCTTGAGGTCGTTGATGGTGAAGAACGTCTGCACGACGCGGTCGCCGTCAGGACCCGACTTCGGCGCGTCGGAGAACCGGACCCGGGCCGCGTAGGTCCCGTTCTTGAACTTGGACGCCCTGGTGAGGACTTCGGCGTGCCTCGTGGACTCGGGCGTGCCGGCTGTCGAGGTCTCCAGGCTCATGATCGAGTTGGTCCCCTCCTTGGCGAAGGTGACGTTCCGCGCCGCCCAGGTCGCGCCCGGGACCCCCGGCCCGCCCGCGTTGGCCCGCACGCTCCAGCCGTGGGCGCCGATCGCCGGATCGGTGTGCGAGGTGTAGTCGAAGTCGTCGAAGAGCGTGGCGCCCCCGGCCGGCGGATCGGTCGGGTCCGGCCCGGGTCCCGGATCGTTGCCCTCGGGTGCCGTCCCCCACACCGGCGTACCGCCGACACTGGCGGTGGCCTTGGGCCAGTTGCCGTACGAGGTCTGGGTGGGCCCGAAGGAGTAGTCGTCGTTCTGGTTCAGCGGCTGCCAGTCGGAGCGGTGGAAGCGCAGCTGCGTGTCGCCGGTGTCCGCGCCGGGCGCGAGGGTTCCGGCGCCGGCGGTGAAACCGATCTCCAGGTAGCGGTCGGCGGTGGCGGTCGGCCGGGTGAGGGTGCCGAAGGCGCCGGTGATGTGGGAGCAGCCCTTGACCGCCCAGGAACAGGCGAAGGTGTACGAGGCGCCGGCGTCGGCCTTGAAGTAGTACCGGATCTTGACCTGGCTGAGGGAGACCGGGGTGGTGCCGGTGTTGACGGCCTTGAACCAGGGCTCGGCCTGGTCGCTGCCGGCGGCACTCTGCCGGTACTGGACCGTCAGTGACTCGCCGGCCGCGGCGGCCGGTGCCGCCGGCAGGGTGGCGCAGCCGAGGCCGGCCGCGACGGCGGCGGCCAGGGCCGTACGTATCCGTATGGTGCGTGCGCGCGTGCTCGTGCTGATGCTGGTCACCTGGTGGTCCTCTCAGGACGAAGGATCGCGGGGGGCCGGCTCGGCACTCCGAGAGCGTCGAGCCGGGATCTGTGGTGGTGCAGCCGTGCCTGGAACCCGGGCCAGTCGCGGCCGCCGGACCAGGCGGTGTCGGCCAGCGCGCACAGCCGGGGGAAGGCGAGGTACTCGGCGTGCGCCGCGGTGGCGACGTACTCGGTCCACAGCTGCGCCTGGGTGCCGAGCACCTGGGCGGCGGCCGCCGTCTCCCAGTGGGCCGGCGCGGGTTCGGTCGCGTACACGGCCGACAGGCCGACCGCCGGGCCGGCCTGGCCGGGCGGTTCGCCGGGAAGGGAGGACTGGGGGTAGTCGAGGTACGTGGAGCGGTGCGGGGCCATGATCACGGGCTGGCCGCGGCGGGCCGCCGCCAGACCGTGCCGCTCGTCGCGCCAGGCCAGGGCGGTGAAGGACTCCGGCAGGTCATGGCCGGTCTCGGTCCACCCCAGCGGCCGTCTCCCGCGGTCGGTCAGGAAGCTCCCGACGCGCTCCATGAACCAGCCGTGGAGCGCGTCGGGCCCGGCGAGACCCTCGTCCGCCACGCGTCGCAGCGCGGCGGGGGAGCGGTGCCACTCGGTATGCGGGCACTCGTCGCCGCCGACGTGGACGCGGGGCGAGGGGAAGAGGTCCATGACCTCGTCCAGTACGGTGCGGCAGAAGTCGAGCACCTCGTCGGCGACACCGAAGACGGTGTCGCACACTCCCCAGCTCCGCCATACTCCCAGTCGCCGCTCGGGGAAGTTGCCGAGGTGCGGGTAGGCGGCCAGGGCGGCACGCGCGTGACCCGGCATCTCGATCTCCGGAACGACGGTGACGCCCCGGTCGGCGGCGTACGCGACCAGGCCGCGCAACTCCTCGCGGCTGTACGCACCGCCGTGCGGCACCCCTCCGACCTCGGTGAGCCGGGGGAACGCCGTGACGGGCATCCGCCAGCCCTGGTCGTCCGTCAGATGCAGATGCAGCACATTGAGTTTGTGCAGGGCGAGCAGGTCGGTGAAGCGCCGCAGGAAGGAGACGGGCTGGAAGTGACGGGCCACGTCGAGCATCGCGCCGCGCCAGGCGTACCGGGGCACGTCCGTGATCTCGACGCCAGGGAGGGACCATCGCACCCCGCGTACCGGCTCCGCCGCAAGGGCGGCGACGGGCAGGAGCTGCCGGATGGTCTGGACGCCGTGGCGCAGTCCGGCGGCGCACGCGGCGCGCAGCAGTACGGCTTCGCCGCTGACGGTCAGGCCGTAGCCCTCCGCGCCGAGGCCGGTGAGGCCGGGGTCGAGGACGAGGACCATCCGGCCGTCCGGGGCGAGGGGCAGGGGCAGACCGGTGGCGGGGGCCAGCAGGGCGCGCAGCAGGGCGGCCGCGGGCGCGGCCCCGGGGCTGACGCGGATCGCCGTCGTGTCGTCGAGGGTGAAAGCCCCGGCTGAACGGCTGAGTTTCAAGGGGCCCGGCACAAGCCCGGGGTCCGCGGTCGGTGGGAACACGGTGACTCCTATCCCTTGACCGCGCCGCCGGCCAGGCCGGCGGCGACCCGGCGCTGGAGCACCAGGAAGAGGATGAGGACGGGCAGGGCGAAGAGCGTGGAGGCGGCCATGGTGGCGCCCCAGTCGGTGCCGAAGACGTTCGAGAACGAGGAGAGCCAGACCGGAAGGGTGCGGTCGTCCTGGTTCTTGATGATCAGCATGTTGGCGAAGGCGAACTCGTTCCAGGCGGTGATGAACCCGAAGAGCGAGGTGGCGAGCAGGCCGGGGGCGAGGAGGGGAAACGTGACCCTGCGGAAGGCGGCGGCACGCGTGCAGCCGTCGACCTGGGCGGCTTCCTCCAGTTCCCTGGGGATCGCGGTGAGGAAACTTCGCAGGGTGACGATGGTGAACGGCAGGGTGATCATGAAGTAGACGAGCGTGAGGGTGGCGAGCCGGTCGAGCATGTCGGTGTCGCGTGCGATGACGTACATCGGGATGAGAAGCGCCTCCCAGGGCGCGACCTGCGCGATGAACACCATCAGGACGAAACCGCGGCGGCCCTTCCAGCGCAACCGCGCCACCGCGAAGGCCGAGCCGAGAGCGACCGCGAGGGCCAGCAGCACGCAGCCGGCCGTGACGATGAGACTGTTGCGCCAGAACGACCAGAATCCGTCGGCGTCCACCGCTGCGGAGAAGTGCTCCAGCGTCAGTGACGTGGGCAGGAAGACGGGCGACTCGGCCTGGATGTCGGGAGTGGGCTTGAAGGCGGTGAGCACCATCCAGTACACGGGAAAGACGCAGAGCACGAAGACGACCAGCGCGCCCGCGTTCAGGGGCAGCCGCCGCAGCACGCGGGACGCGGAGGCGGGGACGAGGTTCACAGCTCGGCCTCCTGCCGGAACATCTGACGGAAGTGGAGGATCAGCACGGCGATCAGGATGAGTACGGTGAGAGTCGCCGCGGCCGCTCCGAGGTCGTAGCGGTGCAGTGACCGGGCCACCTGGTAGGAGTAGACGGGCAGGGTGGTGGTCGCCCCGCCGGGTCCGCCCCCGGTGACGGCCCAGATCTGGGCGAAGCACCGGAAGACCCAGATGACTTCGAGGCTCAGGAGAAGTCCGAAGACCGGCCTGAGGAGAGGCAGGGTGATCGAGCGGAAGACGCGCCAGCCGCCGGCGCCGTCGATCCGGGCCGATTCGAAGAGCTCGCCGGGGACCGTGGTCAGTGCCGAGTGCAGGGTGAGGGCGACGAACGGCACGGACTGCCATACGACGAGCAGGACCAGGACGGTGAAGGCCGCCGGCCCGTGCGCCAGCCAGGAGTAGTCCTGGAAGGAGCCGAACCCCATCCGCACCAGCAGCCAGTTGACCACTCCCAGGCGGGAGGAGAAGAGCCACTGGAAGACGGTGGTGGTGGCGATGACGGGGCCGGCCCAGGCGAGCACCAGTCCGCTCAGGAGCAGGGTCCGCATCCGCTTGCCCAACCGTTGGAGCATCAGCGCGACGACCGTACCGATCACCATGATGAGTACGACGTTGATCCCGGTCCACCACAGCGTGCGCCGGGCGACCTGCCAGAATTCCTTGTCGCGCAGGATCTCACGGTAGTTCTCCAGGCCGGCGAAGTCCGCGCCTCCCCGGATCAGTTCGGCCATGCCGAAGTGCTGGAGGGAGATCAGCAGATTGCGGGCCAGGGGGTAGGCGAGGAGGAAGACGACGCCGACGACCGTGGGCGCGATGAGCAGGTAGGGCCACAGGGCGGCGGGAGCGGCGCGTCGGCGTCCGGCCGGAGCGGAGGCCGGTGCCGGCGCCGGCGCCGGTGACGGGGCGGGCGCGGAAGCGGGAGCTGTCGCCGTTGCGACCGGGGCGGCTCCCGTGCCGGGGCGGGCGGTGGGGCGCGTCATGTTCTCTTCCCCGACCGGGCCCCGCTCATGGGTTCAGCGTCTTGCTGATGGCGTCGGAGGCGTCCTTCGCGGCCTTCTGCCGGTCGCTTCCGGTCAGCACCGCGGTCATGTACTCCTTGATCGGGTTGGTGGCCTCGACGGCGGCCCACTGCGAGGTGCTGGGCGTCGCGCGCCCACGCGCGGCCGCCGCGGCCATGGCGGCGGTGCCCTCGTCGTCCTCCAGGGCGTCGGCGAGCGACGTCCGGTTGGGCACGTAGCTCATGGTCCTGGCCAGATCCCTCTGCCACTTCTCACCGGTGAGGGACTTGACCAGCTGGTATGCCGCGTCCGGGTGGGCGGAGGCAGCGGGAACGATCAGATCCGAACCGCCGGTGAAGGTGGCTCCCGGTCTCCCCGCCGTACCGCCGGGGACCGGGAAGAAGCCGAGCTTGCCCGCGAGGGCCGGGTTGGCCTGTTCCACGATCCTGGCGCCGCCGGGAACGGCGATGATCTGGGCGACGTCCCCCTTGGCGAACACGTCCGCCTGTGGCGGCCTGGCCTCGTCGGAGTCCTTGGGGCCCTTGCCCAGCGCCTGGAGCCGCTGGTAGAAGTCCATGCCCCTGAGAGCTGCCGGACTGTCGAGCGAACCCCTCCACCGGTCACCGTCCTTCACGGCGAGTTCTCCCCCCTCCTCCCATACGAAGCCGGCGAGGGCGTACCAGTTCCGACCGGGCAGATAGATGCCCTGCGTCTTGCCCCGGTTCAGCTTTCCGGTGATCCGCAGCCACTCCTCGCGGGTCCTGGGCGGGGAGGTGATCCCGGCCTTTCTGAAGAGGTCCTTGTTGTAGATCACGACGCGGTTGGCCGCGTACCAGGGGACGCCGTACTGCCTGCCGTCGATCTTCCCCGGCTCGGCGAGGCCGGGGAGCCAGTCACCGCCCCGCAGTTCCCCGACCTTGTCACTCAGGTCGAGGACGCCGCCGCTCTGCGCGTACTGCGCGACCTGGGTGTTGCCCACCTCGATCACGTCGGGGGAGTCCTTGCTCGCGAGCGCGGCGGTGATCTTCTCGCCGATGCCTTCCCACTCCTGTATCTGGATGTCCAGGACGGTGTCCTTGTGCTGCCGCTCGAAGTCCTCCTCGAATCGCTGCAGATACGCGGCGGAGACGCTGTCCTTCATGATCCATACGGTCAGTGTGCCGGGGCCGGACGCCTGACCGGACCCGGACGGCGAGGTGCTGCAGGCGGTGAGCGCACAAGCGGCCGCGAGTGCCGTGGCAGGGGGGATGAAGCGCATCTTCACTGGATCCACCTCGGAAGAGAGTTGACCAGTTGGTCAACTGGACAACGATGTGGCTTGAAGGTGGCATAGACCAATGTGGTCGTCAACCCCCCACGAAATAAGGGTTGTTCGGTAGGCCGGAGGCAGGTGCATGCCTAAACTGACCTTTACCAGCTGACCAGTTGCGGGCGGCGAGGCAGAGAGGTCGGAGTCATGGAGAGCAGCTCCTCAGGTGCCGTACTCAAGCGGGAGCGGGTCCGGGAGTTCCTCCTCGGCCTGATCGAGGTACGCAGTCCCGGCGACGCCATCCCCTCGGAACGCACGCTCAGCGCCGAACTGGGCGTCTCCCGCCCCACCTTGCGCGCGGCGGTCGACGAACTCGTCGCCACCGGACAGCTCGTACGCGAACACGGCCGCGGCATGTTCGTCGCCCCTGCCAAGATCACCCAGGAGCTCGTCTCCGACGACGCCGCCTTCGCCGTGCCCCGGGCCGGGGGCGCCTGGTCCAGCAGGCTGCTGCGACTGGACACCATCCGTGCGGGCGCCCGCATCGGCCGCAAGCTGCGCATCTCCCCGGCCGCCGAGGTGGTCTACATCGCCCGGCTGCGGCTGGTCGACGGGACGCCGATCGCGATCGAGCACCTTCACCTCCCCGCCGCCCTGGTCCCCTCCCTCGGCCCCCAGGAGCTGGAGGCAGGAGACCTGTACGACCATCTGCGTGAGCACCACCAGGTCCACGTCGACCAGGCGGTGCAGTCCATCGAGCCGACCGTCGTCAACGAGGCCGAAGCCGGCGTGCTCGACGTCCCGGTCCTCTCACCCGCCCTGCTGATCGAGCGCCTGACCACCGACACCGCCGGCCACCCGGTCGAGTACGTCCATTCGGTCTACCGGGGCGACCGCTACCGCATCGTCTCCCGGCTCGCCCTGGGTGCCACTGCCCCGCGGTCACGTCCCGAGAGCCATCACCCGGGCATCCCACCGGGCGACTTCGCACACGGGGACATCATCACGTCGTCGACGACCGGAGACGCGCGCTGACCGGGGCGCCCCGCGCTCGCGGACGGGTGAAGAGCCCCCCCACCGGGAGGAGGCGGGGGTGAAGGAAGCCCGAGGTGCGTCACCACGCGGAACACGGCGGACGGCAGCCCGCGTTCACATTCCGCTGCTCCCGGGAGCCCCGTCACCCGGGAGTGTGACCAGCGGCTATGCTGCGCCACACGCACAGGGGGAGGGGACGCGCGATGGGCTTTCGCAGACTGTTCGGGCTGGAGAACAACGGCCGCGACCAGGAGCCGCCGGAGATCGACACACAGATCACCACGGTCGCCTTGCTGCCCGGCCACACCGTTGAGGGGATCGTCCTTCTCAGGGGCGGCAGCCAGGGCTTCAAGGTCGACCACCTCAACCTCGATGTGGTGGCCAAGGGCTACTACTACAACGGCACGCTCAATGATGACGAGGTGACCGGCCTGAGCCCCCGTCGCCACTCGCTGAGCGTGGCACCCGGCGCGGAGGTACAGGTCCCGTTCAGCGGTCGGCTTCCGTGGGAGTGCCCCGTCACCGAACTCGGCGGCCGCGCTCTCGGCGTCGATGTGTCGCTGACCACCCGGCTGCAGTGGGAATCGGAATCACCGGTCCGGGATCTGGACTTCCTTCACATCGCCGCGCCTCCGCTGTACGAGGCGGTCCTGGACGCGTTCGCCCAGGAGGGGTACCACGTCGACGGTTCGCAGCTGCTCGACGAGTACATCCCGGACGCGGAGGCACGCAGGGGGCTGTACCAGGTCTTCTTCGTCAGCGACCCCACGCGGGGGACGGACCGGTTCGCGGAACTCGAGGTCGTCTTCCTGCAGAACGTGATCGGCGCGATGGTCTACGTCCGCCGAGCCGCCCGTTCCTCGTTCCAGTGGTCGGAGAAGCCCCCGGTGCGCTCCTTCCCGGCCGCGCACCACGAGGTGGGGCAGGCCGACCTCGGCGAGCGGGTGCGCAGCGCGCTCGCCGCCCTCGCGCTCCTGGACGGTTAGGGCCTCTCGTCCGGATCCTGCCGGGCCGACCCGGGCGAAAGACCCCGACACCTCTCCCCGGCGGAACCGCGCGGCCGGGGAGAGGCCGGCGGCCTTGTCGTGGCAAGGCCGCGCCACCGCTTGAGCTGGTCGGCGCACCGCTCGGCGCCACGGCCCGGAGGGCACCGACTCGGTCACCACAGCCGCTCTGCCCCGTCGGCCGCGCGCTGGAACGCGCCACGCACACACCGCTCTGGACCCCCGGCACGTGTCTTGTCGATCGGGCCGGATCGGTGAGCGGCGTCGGTGCCTGGGGCGTCCGCAGGCCCTCCGCGGCCGAGGGGACGCATCGCACGGCGAAGGAGGGAGGCGACGCGGTGGGGGTATCCCCGTGCCCGGAGGGCCCCCCTGGGGACGAAACGTGGTGGCGGCCGCTCTTCGGCCGGTGCACGGTCACCACGCGGAACTGCCCCCGCCTCTCTCGGCCGGTGGCTGGGTCCCGGGGCCGCACCCCCCGCCCGGCGCGGCCCTTCTCCGCCCCGACAGCCGGGCGTGACCGCGACGGAGAGGTTTTACCCGACGGTCGACCAGCGGTGCGCCGCCACGTCGTAACCTCGCAGCATCCCTTGAACGCGATCGCGGGTGTCTCCGGCGGCTTCCCGGCCCTCCGGTGGGACATCCCGTCAGGAGGCATGTCATGAACGTCATCGACACCCGGAGCAAGGCCGCGGAACTGCCGGACGGCTGGACTTCGCTCGTGCTCGGACAGGTGGGGAGCACGGAAGTGAAGGTGCTGCGAATGGACCGGCGCCCCCTGGAAGCGGAATCCCATGACACTGCGGAAGTGCTGCTGGTGGTGGACGGCGCACTGCAGCTGACGGTCGACGGCAGCGAGGTCGAAGTGCGCGCGGGGGAGATGTACGTCGTCGAGGCGGGAGTGGAGCACGCCGTACGCCCCGGCAGCCGAGGCACGCTCGTCATCATCGAGCGCATCTCGAACCCTCCCGAGGGGACCGGTCCGGAGTGCCTGCGGTCCGTCGGTGCGGCTTCTGAAGGGCCGCGCCCATGAGTGCTGCCGGGCATGGTGATCGGCGAGGGACGGTGCTTCCGCGGGGCGGGGAGCGCCACGAACCTCGGTCAAGCGGTGGTGGCCCGCGATCGTGCACGTCACCACGGAGGGGCTGGCGTTCCCGCTGATCACGCAGTCCCCGCTCGCGCTTGCGGTGATCGTGGCGACGCACGTTGTCCTGGACCACTATCGGGCCGCGACGTACCTGGTCCGGGCGCGGAACCTGCCGGCCCCTGCCTCGCGTCGGGTCGCTTGGGCCGACGTGCGGATCGTCGACCAGATCACTCCGTGAGGGGCAGGCACTCGGCGAGCAGGTCGACGACGTCACGCCACGCTCGCTGCGCGTGCCGTGGGTGGTAGCCGACGCCGGGGACCACGGTGTGGTCGACCGGTGGGTGGTGGAAGGCGTGCAGTGCGCCGCCGTAGACCACGAGGCGCCAGTCGACGCCCGCGTCCCGCATCTCGGCGGTGAACGCGTCCCGTTGCGCGGGCGGCATGATCGGGTCTTCCGACCCGACCCCGGCCCACACGGGGCAGCGGATGCGCGCCGCCTCGCCCGGTCGGCCCGTGGTCAGTCCGTTGACCGTTCCGATCGCGCGCAGGTCGACGCCGTCGCGCCCGAGTTCCAGCGCGATCGCGCCCCCGGTGCCGTAGCCGACGGCGGCGATCCGGTCGGGGTCGGTCCGCGGCTCGGCACGGAGCACGTCGAGCGCCGCGTGGCCGATACCCCGCATCCGGTCGGGGTCGGCGAGCAGCGGCAGGCAACGGGCAAGCATCTCCTCAGGGTCGCCCAAATAGCGCCCGCCGTGGAGGTCGAAGGCCAGCGCCACGTATCCCAGCTCGGCCAGTACATCGGCCCGGTGGCGCTCGACGTCGCTGAGCCCCGTCCCCTCAGGCCCGACCAGGACCGCGGGCCGGCGGTCGTCACCGGCCGGGAGCGCGAGGTGCCCGATCATCGTCAGGCCGTCGGCCGCGTATGCGATCGTGCGTGTCGTAACCGTCGTCATGCGCCTGGACTGTAGTGATCGCCGGGCCCGGTCGGGCCGGTGTTCTGCTGCTGGCGGAAGGCAGGTATCCGGCGTACCGCGGACCCGCCCCGTCAGCCGGTTCAGCCGCGCCATCACGTCGCGGTTCGCGGCGCGTGCGGCGGCCAGGTCCTCGACGTGCTCGGCGAGTTCGGAGCGGGGGGCGAGGATCCGATGCTCCAGCTCGCCGATGCGGCGGGTGAGTGTTTCGACGTCGGCGGGGGCACCGGGCCCGGAGGCTTCCCGAGCGACTGCACTTCCGTGCCAGGGGGCCCTGCCAGTACCGGACTTGCCCAGTGCCTCCGGGGGACGTCCCGGCAGCCGCGGCTGTCGCGTCCTCCATGCCGCGGTCGCCGGGGTCCGCGCGGTGCGGAACGCCGAACCGCTCCCCGTCTCACCGCTCCCGCGGGTTCACGGGGAACCCACCCCCATGCCGCCCGTGATATTAATACCGGTATAAGTATTGGGTAGCTGGCATCGCAGGGAGTACGCCACATGGTGGAGATCAAGACCGACACGGCGCTGGAGACGATGCGAGAGGCCGGACGCGTCGTGGCCCACGCGCTTGCGGCTGCCCGGGCAGCGGCGGCCGTGGGAGTCCGTCTGCGCGAGCTCGACGAAGCCGCCCGCGCCGTTCTCGCCGAGGCCGGAGCGCGCTCTCCGTTCCTGGGTTACCAGCCCTCCTTCGCCCCCATCCCCTTCCCCGCCGTGATCTGCGCGTCCGTCAACGACGCCGTCGCGCACGGCATCCCCGACGACCACCGCCTGCGCGACGGCGACCTGGTCAGCCTCGACTGCGGAGCGGAACTCGACGGCTGGACCGGCGACGCCGCGATCAGCTTCACCGTCGGCACCCCTCGCCCGGCCGACCTCGAACTCATCGCCGCCACCCAGCGGGCCCTGGACGCCGGAATCGCCGCCGCCACCACCGGCCACCGCATCGGCGACATCTCCCATGCCATCGGCACGGTCGCCCGCAAGGCCGACTGCGGCATGCCGGCCGACTTCGGCGGCCACGGCATCGGCCGCCGGATGCACGAAGACCCCCACGTCCCCAACCACGGTCGACCCGGCCGCGGCTTCCCCCTGCGCCACGGCCTCACCCTCGCCCTCGAACCCATGCTCATGGCCGGAGGGCGCAACGACTACCGCACCGACCCCGACGGATGGACCCTGCGCACGATCGACGGCAGCCGGGCCGCCCACATCGAACACACCATCGCCGTCACCGAGGACGGCCCCCGCATCCTCACCCTGCCCTGACCTTTGTGCGATTCCACCCGGCAGCCGGACACGCCGGGTGCTCTCGGCAACTGGAACGCCTCCAGGTGCCACCGGTCCAGGCCAAGGATCACGGTGCCGGGGACAGCCGTCGGCGGACCACTGCCGCCGGTCCCGCGGGCTTCCGCCGGGGTGCTGGGCCAGGGCGGACAAGCCGTCGACGGAGGCGGGTCCGGCGCCATACATTCCGTTCACCAGCGCAGCCATGGATGGTCGTCATACAGGGCTTCGCGCAACTCTGGCTGTCTTGCCCATGTCATCGCCGACACGGACGCCCGGATGATTCACGCCACATCGGTGGCCGGGTCCGTTCGGCACCGGTCCCAGAACGAACCCATGACTTGAGGAGGCAGTCGCCATGGGACAGCCGCACCCTCCGGGCCACCCCGGGAAGGGACGCCGCTTCGTCGACGGCGCCCGTCGTTGGGCCGCCGCCGCCGTGGCGGCTCTGACACTTACCGCCGGTCTGGTGGCCACCGCCCCGCAGGCCTCCGCCGCGGGTCTGACCCAGGTCACCGGTTTCGGATCCAACCCCGGGAACCTGTCCATGTACACCTACGCGCCCGGCACCCTGCCCGCCGGCGCACCGCTCGTGATCGCCCTGCACGGTTGTACGCAGAGCGCGAGCGACTACTACAACAACGCGGGCTGGCCGAAGTTCGCGGATCGTCACCACTTCGCGTTGGTCTTCCCCCAGACCAGCAGCGCGAACAACGCGAACTCGTGCTTCAACTGGTTCCAGCCGGGCGACAGCACGCGAGGACAGGGCGAGGCGCTGTCCCTCAAGCAGATGGTCGACAAGGCCGTCGCGCAATACCGCAGCGACACCAGGCGCGTGTACATCACCGGCCTGTCCGCCGGTGGGGGCATGACCGCGAACATGCTCGCCGCCTACCCGGACGTCTTCGCCGGCGGAGCCATCGACTCCGGCCTCCCCGCGTACTGCGCGAACAGTGTGTCCGCCGCCTACACCTGCATGTACAGCCCGCCGGGCAGGACGCCCGCCCAGTGGGGGTCCCTCGTGCGCTCCGCAGCACCCGCCGGCACCGCTTCCTGGCCCCGTGTGGCGATCTGGCAGGGCACGGCCGACACCACCGTCGTACCCGCCAACGCCACCGGGCTGCGGGACCAGTGGACCGACGTGTGGGGCATCGGGCAGACGCCCTCCCGTACCGAGAGCCTGACCGGGGGTACCACGTTGAGCGTCTACGACGACCCGTCGGGCCGGCCCGCCGTCCAGGTCTACTCCGTCTCCGGCATGGCGCACGGACTCGCGGTCGACCCCGGCAGTGGCACCGAGCAGTGCGGCACCACCGGCACCTACTACCTCGACACCATCTGCTCCAGCTATCACACGGCCCGCTTCTGGGGGCTGGACGGCGGCGGCCAGGGCGGCGGGGCCCTGCCCGCCCCCACCGGGCTGACGGTCACCAGCCACACCGATTCCGCCGTCACCCTGAAGTGGAACGCCGTCGACGGCGCGGCCTCGTACAGCGTCCACCGCGGCGGTGCGAAGGTCGGCACCGCCACCTCGACCAGCTACACGGACACCGGCCTGGCGAGCGGGACGACGTACGGCTACACGGTGGCGGCCGTGGATACGACGGGTGTGGCGGGTGCGGTCTCCTCGGCCGTGACCGCGACCACCACCGGGCACACGCCCACGTGCCACACGGCCAGCAACTACGAGCACACGACCGCCGGCCGCGCCTACCAGAGCGGCGGCTACACCTTCGCGAAGGGCTCCGGCCAGGCCATGGGACTGTGGAACGCGTTCACCACGCACACCCTCCAGCAGACGTCCCCCGGCTCCTACGTCCTCGCCGACTCCGGCTGCCCGGCCTGACGCCCCTCCACGCGGCCCCGGTGGGGGTGACCCCGTGGGTCACCCCTGCCTGCGTCGGGGTCGCCGTGTGGCAGCGGCCACGGCCTCGCCGACGCCGCGCCGCTTCCGCTCGTCCGGCGGCCGACGCCGGCAACGGGACCGCCGCCACCGGGGACGAGCCCGCCCCCGTCCGCCGCCGGCGGGCGAGGTGCGGCCCGCGACGGCTCGACGGCCGGGACCCCAGTGCCGGTGTTGTCGAACTGGACGACGTGGGCGCTGTCGGCGTGGACATGTTGTCCACGCCGAGCACCCTTCCGCTGTGTCTGTTGAGGACGCGCCGGAAGGGGGGCGGGAACCCGGACGTGTCCGTCCGGCGCGGCGATGGGGAAGACCCAGACGCGCAGTCTCGCGGCTCCCATGGGGATGAGCGTGACCGTCTCCACGGGCGCGTCGCTGCGGGCCGGGCTCTGTTGCAGGGGCGCGACGACCTGCCCGGTGCCGGAGATCCGGGTGTCCATGCGCCGTGCTCGCGCCGTGATCCGCACGGGGACGGTGGCATGGGTGAAGGGGCCGGCGGTGAGGGGCCCTTGTCCATCCCGGCCGCCGCGGCGGGACGACAGCCGCCCCCCGGACACTCCCTATACCTGCGGGACGTCCTTGACGAACACGATCCCGTCGCTGTCCGCCAGGCGGGCCGGGTCGAGCGGGGCGTAGCCGAACCAGGGGGACACGCGCGGTGCGAGCCGTGTGCCGTCGAGGGCGGCGGCCAGCCGAGGGGCGCCGACGAGGCAGCGGTCCTCCGGGAGCGCGTACAGGAGACCTTCGACGGTGTCCGGCGGCGGGGTGTCCACACCCTGGTGCCGGATCGTGCCGAGGGCCGTGGCCACGAAGGCGTAGTCCTCGCCGAGCCGAGCGCTCACCAGGGCGCCGGCGCTCCACCACTCCAACGGCGTCCCGCCCATCCGCATCGTGCTCTTCCCGCGCTGGAGATGGGAGTTGTGGGCGTGGACGAGTGCCGGACCCCGGTCGGCGAGGGCGAGGAGGTTGTCGGCCATCATCCGGTCCCGCACGCCCACCAGTCGGGTCAAGCGGGCGGGTGAGGTGTCGGCCATCCAGTAGTGGTAGCGCAGCAGGCCCAGGGCGGTGCGCCCGTGAAGGCGCGCCCGGTCCCAGGCGTCCCGCGGTGTCGCCGTGATCAGGTGCGGCGTCTGCTCGTCGAGCAGCGCCCCCAGTTCGTCGGCGAGCAGTCGCAACCGCCCGGCCTCGGCCGACCGCCCCACTGACCGGGCAGGGTCCCTCATCGCGGCGGGACAGGTCCACCGGTCGTCGGGGCCGAGCAGGCGGTCGAGTGTTTCCGCGGTGCAGGGGAGCAGGTCCGCGTCCACCCGGGCCGAGAGGTAGTCATGGAGTGCGGTGATGGCCTGCCGGGGGCTCGCGGCGCCGCTGATCTCCAGCGGGCCGTCGAATCCGGCGAAGCGGAGCCGCTCGGACGGGGGCCGGCCGTCGTTGTAGGCGCGCATCCAGCGCACGAGCTCGCGGTTGGCCGCGGAAGTGCCCCAGTCGTGGCTGAATCCGTGAGTCATGACCTCGTCGAGATCGCCCGTGCCCGAGGTGATGTACGCGTCCACGACCAGGCCCGCCAGGCAGTCGCTCTCGATCGCGATCGTCCGGTAGCCCTCCTGCTCGACGAGCTGCCGGAAGAGCTCGTTGCGCAGGTCGAGCAGAGTGTCCTCGCCGTGGGTGGGCTCGCCCAGGGCGAGCAGCCGCGGACGGGCCGGGAGCAGCCCCATGACGGCGGCTGCCTCGACGGCATGGGCGCTGTTCTTGGTGTCAGTAGCCATGCCTTAAACGGTATCGTTGAACCTTCGGTGGAAACTTTCTGCGACAACGGCGAGACCGTGGGACGAAACCTTCAAACCAGTGAACGACTCAGGCCGGTTGATCTGGCGCGCGGGCACGGTCTGTCCACGCAGGCGATCAGGAACTACGAGGAGGCCGGCATCCTTCCGGCGGCCGGCCGTACCTCCCACGGCTACCGCACCTACACGCCACTGCACGCGGGGGCGCTGAGCGCGTTTCTCGCACTGGTGCCCGGGCATGGCCACAGGACGGCGACGTCGATCATGCGGGCCGTGAACGAGGGCGCGGTCGAGGAGGCGTTCCGCCTCATCGACGAGAGCCATGCCCAGCTTCTCGACGACCGACGGACCCTCCAGGCAGTGGAGAGCGCCCTGCGCGACCTGGAACCCACCACGGCGCCCGAGGCCGGTGGGGGCCCCGTGCCCGACGGCATGTTCATCGGGCCGCTGGCGGAGCGCCTCGGAATCCGGCCCGCGACACTGCGCAAATGGGAGCGCGCCGGACTGCTCCGCCCGCGCCGTGACCCGCACACCGGGTACCGCGTCTACGGCGAGGCCGATGTCCGGGATGCCCGGCTGGCCCACCAGCTCAGGCGGGGCGGCTACCTGCTGGAGCAGATCGCCCCGCTGATCGCCCAGGTGCGGGCGGCCGGCGGGCTCGAACCGCTGGAGGCCGCACTGTGCGACTGGCACCGTCGGCTGTCCGCCCGGGGACGGGCGCTGCTGACCGGGGCCGCCGAGCTGGAGACGTACCTCCGCGGGCGCGGATGAGGGCTCCCGGACGGCGGACGGCCGCGCACGCTGCCGGCGCGGGCCGGTGCCTTCTCGTGACGGGCCGCCCGGATGACCGCCGTGGGCCGGCGGGGGCAGTCCCGGGCTCCATGGCGCGTTCCCTCCTATCGTGGAGCAGCACAGTGACGGTCGGCACCAAGGCGGGCAGCGCATGAGGAAACCGCGGATCGACTACTCGGCGGTGTTCCGGGCGCTCCCCGGCATGGTGGCTCTGCTCACCCCCGATCTGGTGTACGTCGACGCCAACGACGACTTCCTCCGGCTGGCCGGGCGTTCCCGCGAGCAACTGCTGGGCCGCTACATCTTCGACGTCTTCCCCGAGAACCCCCACGACCCCGCCGCGGCCGGCATGCAGGAGACCCGGGAGTCGATGCTGCGCGTGGTGGCCACCGGCGAGCGCGACACGATGGCGCTGCTGCGCTACGACATCGAGGATTCCGGACGCCCCGGCCGATGGGTGGAGCACTTCTGGAGCCCGGTCAACGCACCGGTGCTCGGACCGGACGGGGAAGTGGCGCTCGTCGTGCACCGGGTGGAGGAGGTCACCGAACTCATCCGCGCCCGCGCCCGCGGCGCTGGCAGCGACAGCACCCAGGCCCGTGTGCTGGAGGCCGAGCTCTACACCCGCTCCCGTGAACTGCAGGAGGTGAACGAGCGTCTGCGCCGGACCCAGGCGCGTGACCGCGAGGTGGCCCTGGCCCTGCAGGCGGCGATGCTGCCCGTCCCCACGCCCGTCGGACACCACCGGGCCGCCGTCCGCTACCGGCCCGCGGTCGGTTCCCTGAACGTGTGCGGCGACTGGTACGACCTGGTCGACCTGCCCGGCGACCGCATCGCGGTGGCTGTCGGCGACGTCGTCGGTCACGGCCTGGAAGCGGCCTGTGTCATGGGGCAGTTGCGCAGTGCGCTGAGCGCGGCCGCCCGTGTCGCCGACGGCCCGGCCCGCGCTCTGGATGCCCTTGGCCTGTACGCCCGGCATGTCGACGGTGCCGAGTCGACCACTGTGGTGAAGACCTTCATCGACTGGACGGCCCGCACCATCACCTACAGCTCCGCCGGCCACCCTCCACCCGCCCTGCTGCACGACGACGGCACCGTGGCCTTTCTCGACCAGGCGACCGATCCGCCTCTCGGTGCGCGCCCCGAGCACGTTCCGAGGCCGGAGGCCAGTACGGCCTTCACCGAAGGCGCCGTCCTGGTCCTGTACACCGACGGCCTGGTCGAACGTCGCCGCGAGGACATCGACATCGGTCTGGCCCGCCTCGCCGACTGCCTCGTCCGCCATCGGCAGGCCGACGCCGAGGACCTGGCCGACGCCCTCCTGGCCGAGCTCCTGCCGCCCACCGGCTCCACCGACGACGCGGCCCTGGTCATCATCCGCCTGTGACCTGTCGCGTCCGCTTGTGCGGCTCACCCCTCGGCCGGCTCGGAGCACGACGTGCGACCGCCGCGGCCCGATGCTGCAATGGCAGGGGGCAAGGGGAACAGCCACGAGCCCGGAGGTGACCCGTGAGCGACGCAATCGACGAAATCGACGCATCCGGCGAGATGGGGCCGATCGACTATCTGGTCGTGGAGTTCCCGGGCAACCGAATGACCGGCGAGGGCTTCCCCCTCCTGGTCGATCTGGTGGACCGCGGCCTCATCCGGATCCTCGATCTGACGTTCATCCGCAAGGACACCGACGGTTCCGTCGCCGGACTGGAGATCGCCGATCTCACCGGCGACGGCGAACTGGACCTGGCCGTCTTCGACGGTGCGTCCTCCGGGCTGCTGGGCCAGGACGACCTGGAGGAGGCGGCTGCCGCGCTGGAGCCCGGCAGCTCCGCCGGCGTCCTGGTCTACGAGAATCTGTGGGCCGCGCCGTTCGCCGCCGCCCTGCGCCGCGGCGGTGCCGAGCTGGTCGCCTCCGGGAGGATCCCCGTGTCGGCCGTCCTTGCCGCGCTCGACGCGACCGAACCCGCTCCCTGAGGAGCGAGCGGGAAGCGAGAAAGGAGATCCCCATGCCGGGACTCATCCGAGGGGTCGCGCGCACGGCGGTCGTCGCCGGCACCGCGACCGCGGTGTCGAACCGGGTGTCCCGCCGACAGCAGGGGCGATGGGCGGCGCAGCGCGAGGACCAGGCGCCCGCTCCGCGGCAGGCACCCGTCGGCGTACAGCCCACGGATCCGTCGGCCTCCGACATGACCAGCCGGATCGAACAACTGAAGCAGCTGGGCGATCTCAAGGCCCAAGGCATCCTCACGGAAGCGGAGTTCGAGGACCAGAAGCGCAAGCTCCTCGGTTCCTGATCCCTGACCCGTCCCGGCGGATCGGTTGTGCGCCCGGGACCCGGTCGAGGACGGTCACGGGCCGGTGAGGCGCGACCGACACGGCGGCGCGTCGGACGCCCGGCCGCATCCGCCGTGCGGCGCCTGCGTGCTCATGACGCGGCAGGCGTCGGCCCCCGGTCCCACCGCCGCTGCCCGCCCTGTTCGAGACCGACTATCTCACCCTCGAACACGCGAAAATCTATGACGGCCAGAGTAGACATTGGTGGGTAGCACGGTTATGGTTTCTCTTGTAGCCGAGATCGAGAAGGCCCGGCAGAGATGAACTGCCGAGCAGTTGTACCCGTGTTTGCAGTGCGCAGGACGGTGCGGTGGTGGAGTTCCGGAGCCAGAGCGATGGCAGGACGGCGACGGGGCTGACCGCCGGACCGGGTGGCCCGCGGTTTCCAGGGGCCGCCATGAGCAGTACCAGCGGTATCAGCAGTGCGGCATTGAGTGGTTCCTCGGTAAAGGCGTCTGGCCGCGGGCGCGCGTACCGAGGAGTTCGGCAGCGGGGTTCCGGGTCGCAGCAGACGCGGGAAGGGCGACCGGGCCGGCTGCCGGAGGGTGGCGCTGTTCGAGGCCACCAGCGGTTCGCAGTATCAGCAATACGCAGTTCCGGTTCCGCATGTGAGGCAAGTGGATCCCTCAGAGGGAAGAACGGAGGGGTTGAGCACCATCAGGATCGCCCGGACACGCACATGGGTCCGGGTACCGCAGGACATCGAAGGCAGGTGGTCTCCGGTCACGCAACCGCGATCCCCGCACCCCCGACGCCGTTCCGGCCGGGGCCGCGGACACAGAAGGCCGGCGCAGCGCTGAGGTCGGCAGATGGTGTAGCAGTTCCTTCGGGGCCCTGGTGCCGTTATGGCGCCAGGGCCCCTCGACGCGTTGCACGGAGAGGTGCAGATGACAGCAGATGACTCCTACGGCCGTCTCGACGACGACGACTACCCGGCCTACACGATGGGCCGGGCCGCCGAAATGCTCGGCACCACCCCCGCCTTCCTCCGTGCCCTCGGCGAACACCGCTTGATCACTCCCCTGCGCTCCGGGGGCGGTCACCGCCGCTACTCCCGCTATCAGTTGCGCATCGCGGCCCGCGCCCGCGAACTCGTCGATCAGGGCACCCCCGTCGAGGCCGCCTGTCGCATCGTCGTCCTCGAAGACCAGCTCGAGGAAGCCCAGCGCATCAACGAGCAGCTGCGTACCCAGGCCCGGGCCGCCGAGGCGCAGCCGAAGACCTCCGTCTGAAGCCGCCGGGAGGCAGGTGAAGGCCCCCACCGCCGCGCCGGGCCGCCTTGCGTCCGACGGCGTCGTCCCGTCGGCGACGGGGCCACGGGCCCCTCCCGACGCCACCTCCGGGTGCGAAGCGCGGCATCGGACCGCAAGGTGGAAACCGGCCGCACATCGCCTCCGAGGGAGAGGGAACCATGGCGAAGGAAAAGGACTCCTCGGCGAAGAACGAGCCCGCCAAGGGGGACAAGGTCGCCTGGCGCAGTCACGGCAGCGAGACCACGGGCACCGTGGAGAAGAAGATCTCCAAGCGGACAAAGGCCTCCGGGCGCACCGTGGACGCCTCTCCGGACGAACCGCAGTACGAGGTACGCAGCGACAAGTCCGGTCGTACGGCCGTCCACAAGCCTTCCGCTCTGAAGAAGAAGAAGTAGGCGCCGACGTGCCGACCGAGGACGACCGGAGCGAGATCCGGGACACCTTCCAGGAACTGGTCAACATGACGCCCTCCGCCCTGGAGAAGTGGCTGGCCCGCGACGAGTCGCGGGCGGCCGGACAGCACAAGGACGGCGGCGAGTCGACCGGTCACGCTTCCGGCCGCGCCATCGTCGAGATCCTGCGCAAGAAGAAGAGCGACCTTTCGGCTGCCGACTACCAGCACATGCGCAAGGTGAACGGCTACATCCGCCGTCACCTCGCGCAGCGGCCGTCGGGAGACGTACGCGACACGCGGTGGCGTCACTCCCTCATGAACTGGGGCCATGACCCCACCCCGGGCAAGTCCGACTGACGCACCCGTAGGCGCACCCGCACAGGAGGCGGACCCGTCCGGCGGCACCCCGCCACGAGCCCCTTGCTCGCGAACGACGGCCGTTCCGCCCCCTCGCGGGCCGGACAATGGCCGACGGGCAGTCAGGGAATCATGACGCAGTGGTTCTCGATGACCCTGCCGCTGCGGTCGAGGCCACCGCAGACAGCCAGCCGCGGGTACGCCCTGAACTCCTGGTTGACGACGAACCGCCAGCGTGACACACCCGCCTTGCTGTCCCGGTGGTCGCCCACGAACGCGCGCAGCGTCCCCGGCAGCCCGTCCCTGGTCGTGACCGTGATGTCCTGCACGTAGTCGGCCTGATAGGCCGTGGCGACGCAGATGTAGGTCCCGCATGTGGACTTGACCTCGGCACTCGCCGGTGCCGCGGTCACCAGCCCCAGCGCGCCGGTGACGGCGAGAGCCGCCGCGACCGTCATGGATCGTCGACGCGCGGGTGTCACGGACCGGACCATTGGTTGGCGTACGTGCATCACGAAACCCCTTGTCCTGCTTGTGTTGGCCTACCGGACAGTTCTTCCCGCTGCCGTGGGTGAGCCTCGGCCCGACAATGACCGATATCTGTTCGAACGCCCTGTCCTGGCAGCCCGGAGCCGGCCCACGGATCCGTGGCGGTCAAGCGGCTCACCGAACCCGGCGGTCGGCATCACGCGTCCTGCCCCCGACCCCGTGGAGGGCGCCGACTCGCGGGGGACGGCGCGGAGCTGACGGGGGAGTAATTTTACAGAGAGTGCAAGTTTGCATATCGTGCAAGTCATGAGTGAAGTGAGCCCTCCCTCCGGGGGGCTGCGAGAGCGCAAGAAGCGGGCGACCCGCGCAGCCCTGGTGGCGGCCGCCATGCGCCTGGCCGCGGAGCAGGGGGCGGAGCACGTCACCGTCGACGCGATCAGCGAGGCGGCCGGCGTCTCTCCCCGTACGTTCTTCAACTACTTCGACACCCGTGACGACGTCTTCGTCATGGTCGGTGCGGAGTCGAACCAGCGGGTCCGGGACGCCGTACGCGCGGCCTCTCCGGACCTGACCCCGTTGCGGGCGCTGCGCGATGCGATCGCCGCGGAGCTTGACGAGGTGGAGCAGCAGCAGGAGCTGTGGCGCCTGCACGCCGAAGTGCTGCGCAAGTCACCGCATCTGCTCGCGCGCAGCATCGGTGCGCACCTGGCCGACGAACTCGGTCTGGCCACGGCGCTCGCCGAGCGCATCGGCGCGGACTCGCCGCCGCTCTCCGCGGACCCCGCGGTGTCCCCGCAGGACGAGGAGGACCGCAGACGGGCCCTGGGGCTGTACCCCCGCCTGCTGGCCGCCGTCGGCACCACCGCCGTCCGCGTCGCCATCGAGCACTGGTGCCTGCGGCGGGAGGAGGTGACCTTCACGGAGGTCTTCCGGGAGACGTTCGACCACCTCGCCGCCGGCCTTCCGGCACCGTCCCCGCGTGGAACCGGCAAGCACTGACCCGCTGTCCCCGCGTGCTTCTTCCTCCTCCTTCCCTCCTGCTTCTTCCCTGCGGCCGCGCCCGTCGCCCACACGTGGGCACGCGAGCCGCCCCCATCGACAACCGAGAGAGACGCAGTGAACTCATCAGCGGCGCCGGTGGAGGCGTCACCCGCCTCCATGACCAACCGGCAGATACTCCAGGCCATGTCCGGCCTGATGGCAGGCATGTTCGTCGCCATCCTGGCCGGCACCGTGGTCTCCAACGCGCTGCCCCGGATCATCGCCGACCTGGGAGCCAGCCAGTCCGCCTACACCTGGGTCGTCACCTCCGAACTGCTGGCCATGACGGCGACGGTGCCGCTGTGGGGGAAGCTGTCCGACCTGTACAACCAGAAACTGCTGCTCCAGCTCTCCCTGGGTCTGTTCGTCGTCGGCTCGCTGCTCGCGGGCTTCTCCCACGAGGTGGGACTGCTGATCTTCAGCCGGGTCGCCCAGGGCATCGGCGCGGGCGGCCTCACGGCTCTGGCGCAGGTCGTGATGGCGGCGATCATCCCGCCGCGCAGACTGGGCAAGTACGCCGGAATCTTCGGTGCCGTCTTCGCCGTCGGTACCGTCGCCGGACCGCTCATCGGCGGCGTCCTGGTGGACACGTCCTGGCTCGGGTGGCGCTGGTGCTTCTTCATCGGCGTGCCGTTCGCCCTGCTCGCCATCGTGCTGCTGCAGCGCACCCTCAAGCTGCCCGCCGTCCGTCGTGAGGCGAAGATCGACTTCCTGGGTGCCTTCCTGATCGTCGCGGGCGTCTGCGCGCTGCTGATCTGGGTCACCCTCGCCGGGAACGAGTTCGACTGGGCCTCGTGGCAGACCGCCGCTCTGGCCGGTGGGGGCGTAATCCTGCTGGTCGCCGCGGTGTTCGTCGAGGCGCGGGTACCCGAGCCGATCATCCCGCTGGACATCTTCCGCAACCGCACCGTGGCGCTGACCACGGTCGCCAGCCTGTTCGTCGGTGTGGCCATGTTCGGCGGCACCGTCTTCCTGTCCCAGTACTTCCAGGTCTCCCTCGGCAAGACGCCCACGATCGCGGGCCTGATGGGCCTGCCCATGATCCTCGGCCTGCTCGTCTCCTCCACCGTCGCCGGGCAGATCATCAGCGCGACCGGCCGGTGGAAGGTGTACCTCGTGGCAGGCGCCGCCATCATGGCGGCGGGGCTCGCGCTGCTCTCCACGATCGGGTCGGAGACCCACTTCGGTCTCCTCAGCGTCTATATGGCGGTGCTGGGCATCGGCGTCGGGATGCTGATGCAGAACCTCGTCCTGGCCGCGCAGAACGACGTTCCCGCCGCGGAACTGGGCTCCGCCACCTCCGTGCTGTCGTTCTTCCGCAGCATGGGCGGCACGATCGGCACCAGCGTGCTCGGCGCGATCCTGGCCAGCCGTGTCACGTCCGAGATGACCAAGGGCCTTGAGCAGGCGGGCGTCGCGGTCGGGACGGACCGGGCCGCGGAGGGCGGAGTGCCCGACATGACCACCCTGCCGGCACCGATGCGGGAGATCGTGGAGCACGCGTACGGCGTGGCCACGGCCGACCTCTTCCTCGTCGCCACGCCCTTCGCGCTGCTCGCCCTGATCGCCGTGGTGTTCATCAAGGAGAAGCCGCTGAAGACCACCAGCGGCATGGAGCGGCTCTCCGAGGAGTCCGGTAATGACGACGAGGGGGCCGCGGCCGTCCCCTCCGGGCAGTCCGGCACCGCTGCCGAGGCCGGTACCGCGTCGTCGCCGGCCAAGATCCACTGACGGAGGCCGCCATCGGGCGTCCGCGTGCGGCACCGGTCCCGGGCGGGGGCGTCCCTGATGACCTCCGCCCGGGACCGGCCGTCCCGAAGACGGACGCGAAGAATCCTCGCGAGCGCTACCGGGAAGAGGTGCGCGCAGAGGTCAAGGAACGCGCCTGGGAGCAGATCGCCGCGGCGGGGGCATCCGCGCTCTCCCTGAACGCCATCGCTCGGCAGATGGGCATGACCGGTCCCGCGCTCTACCGCTACTTCGCCAGTCGCGACGACCTGATCACGGAGCTTGTCCGGGACGCCTGCCGGAGCCTCGCCGACACCCTCCGTACGGCTTCCGCCGACGGTGCCGACCTCGCCGGGCTGGCTCACGCCCTGCGCGGCTGGGCCCTGGAGGACGCGCATCGGTACTTCCTCGTCTACGGCACCCCCGTCCCCGGATACCACGCGCCCGAGGACATCACCGGCATCGCCGACGAGATCATGGGAACCCTGCTCGACGCCTGTACGGCGCTCGCTCCCGAAGGCTCGACGGCGCCGTTCGCCACCCACCTCGAAGACCATCGGCACTGGGCCGGCGGCCGCGCCGTCCCGACCGCGGTCCTCCACCGGGCCCTGCATTTCTGGACCCGGCTGCACGGCGCCCTCTCCTTGGAACCCGCCGGACACTTCACCGGGATGGGCTTCGGTCCGGCCCTGCTCTTCGCCGCCGAAGTGGACGATCTGATGACCGCCGACCGGACCTGACCGCCGACCGGACCTGACCGTCGACCCGGGACCGACCCGCTGCCGCGACCGGACGGTCAGGGACGGTCAGGGACGGTCAGGGACGGTCAGGGGCCGTACGGCGAGAGGACCGGTCATGAGGGCGAGGGCGCGGGCGGCGCCGCCATGGCCCTCGCCCCGGCCGCCGCGACCCCGGCGCCCACCGCGACGAGGAGGGGTTCACGCCGCCGAGGAGCAGGGATCGGGCCGCTTCGGCCGGCCGTCCCGCGCGAGTTCCGCGTTGAACTGCGCGCCGGCCAGCAGCACCACGTGGGACACCCACAGCCAGACCAGGAACGCCACCACGCCGGCCAGCGAACCGTAGAGGCGGTCGTACGTCGCGATGTGCGCCGCGTAGAACGCGAACCCCATCGACGCCAGCAGCCAGAGCAGCACCGCCAGTGTCCCGCCGGCCACCGTCTGCCGCACCCCGCGCGCCTCGGGCGGCCCGGACCGGAACAGCAGCAGGACCAGGGCGACGACCACGGCGAGCAGCAACGGCCACTTCAAGCCCGACCAGACGAGGGCCGCCTGATGGTCCGTACCCGTCCCCCGGCCGATGGCGCGGGCGACCCGCTCGGTGGCGGTCAGTGTCAGTACGCCGCTCACCAGCAGGGCCAGCACCGCCAGCGCCCTGAGCACGATGGCGGGAAAGGTGCGCCACGCCGGACGGCAGTCGGGCACCCCGTGCATCGCGTGCAGGGCGCGCCGGAACACGGCCAGATAGCTGGAGGAGGACCACAGAGCGGCGCCGGCGGTCACCACGACGAGCACCCAGCGCACCGACGGTTCGTTCCGGGGGTTGCCCAGTGCCTCCGCGAGCACCGGGCGGGCCGCCTTCGGCACGAAGGCTCCCAGCTGCGCGAGGGCCTCCTGCGGCGAGCCGGTGCCGATCAGCGCTATGGAGAAGACGAGCACCAGCAGGGCCGGGAAGACCGCCAGGACCGCGTAGTACGTCAGCGCCGCCGCCCAGTCGGTGAGGTCGTCCTCCCAGACGGCGACCGGCGTGCGGGCCAGGGCCCTGGCATACGCCCCGCGTTCGCGCCGCCGACCGGACGCCGAGGCGCTCGCGGGGACACCGATCGTCATGAAACCACCGCTCCGTTCCGGCCCGCCACCACCCGGCCGCCGCCTCCGGGGGGAGGAGACCGGCACGGTCTCCTCCCTGCTGCCCCGCGACGGCAACATCACGCCATAGCGGGGAACGCGCGACTCGGCACGGTACGGCGGCACCCCGCGACACGGCTCGCGCACCGGGCGGCCCGTGAAGCGTACCCGCCGGCTCGTACGGGGACAGAGGCGGACGACGGCCCGGCGCACGCTGCTCGGCCGCCACGGGCGTCGAGGAGGGGACGGGACCGCTTCCTGATTCCGGGCCGCCGAAGTGGTGATGAGGAGAACATGACGACACCGGAAGCACGTACCAGGCTGCGGCAGCTAGAGGAACGGCTCGGTGAGCGGACACCGCCACCGATCGACGGCCAGACCCGCATCCCGCTGCCCCCGCCCACCACGGCGGAGGGAGAGGACGAGGGCGACAGCACCCGGACGCCGTGACCGTGCCACCGTGACCGGCAGAGGCTCCGGGCATCGGCTCGGCAAGGCTCCGGCCCGCCGTCGCGAAGCCGTCCCCGCCTCCCGGGGAGGACGGACCGCGAGCGCCGGCCCCGACGCGGCACCCGGCGGCGGGCCTTGCGAGGAAGCGGGCCGGAGCTCAGATCCCGGCGACCTTGGCGCTCGTCGACAACTCGTAGACCAGGGTGACCGACCGGTGGCCACCGGGCGGCAGGGGGATGTCCCAGCGGGCGATGCCGTCGGCGTCGACGACGTCGGGGGCGGGGAAACAGGCTTCGCCGCGCAGACGCACCTGCACCGCCGAGACCTCGGAGACCGGGATCCGCTCCCGGACCACGACCACACTGTCGCCGTGTTCTCCGGGCGCGGAGAACCGGGACAGGTGCAGCCGGACCGTCCGGGTGAGCACGGTCCGCTGGGTGATGCCGGCCGTGTCGCGGGTCTCCTCGGCCCGGCGGACCACCCGGTGGTCGTCACAGCTGCCGAAGGCGAGTTCGGCGCGGGCGCCGGAGGCCGTGAAGTCCAGTGTGCCGCGGCCGACGAAGCCGCTGCCGCGGATGAGGTCCACGGGCCCGGCGAGCAGTGCGTGGCCGGACAGGTTGTCGAACCGCACCAGCCGGGTCACCAGCGGGGACAGCTCGGGCGAGCAGGCGTACTCGCCGCTCGCGGCCGTGGTGAAGGACGAGAGCGGTACGCGCTGGGCGCGGCCGTCCGCGCGTACCGAGACCGGTGCGGGGGCGTGCAGCACCCGGACCTCACCGCCGTCGTCCACTCCCGGCAGGCCGAGCACCGTCGCCGGGCCGAGATCCGCGATCTCCTCCTCGCGCAGCTCCACCTCGACGGTGCGGCGCTCCTCGGCGGAGCGGTCCTGGAGCGTCAGCCGGTCCTCGCCCAGCCGCGGCGGGTCGGTGGCCGATGCCGAACGGGCCGTCGACAACGTCAGCCGCACGTCCGACCAGTCCTCACCGGTGCGCTGCCAGACCATCGCGTCGGTCTCCAGCGTCAGGGAGTCCCCGTCGAGCACGGCCCGGTAGACGGGCCGCCACAGCGCGCAGGAGGTGAGGTGGCTCAGGCGCAGCCCCACCGGCCCGGCGGCCGCGCTCTCCACGGTCAGCTCGATGTGGCCGACCAGCTCGGCGGGCTCCTCCTCGGAGAGGTCAAGGGTCCGACGGGCCTCCACGAGCTCGGCGGCCAGGGAGGTCAGCCGGGCCTCCACGGTACGCAGTCGCTCGCCGCACACGTCGCGCTCGTGGTCCACCCGGTCCAGTTCGCCTGCCCAGCGCGGCCCTTCGGCCTCCCCGGAACCGGAGCCTTCGCGGATCTCCCTCAGCAGATCGGAGGCGAGGCGCCCCAGCACGTCCAGGCGGGCGTACAGCCGGTCGCGCCGCTGCTCCAGGGCGAGCCGCTCCTCTTCGAGCGTGTGCACGAAGCGGCGCAGGGCGGAGTCGTCGTCGGCGGACGGCAGCGGCCCGCGCGGGGTCCAGGCGCGGACGATCCGTGCATCGAGCACGGTCGCGGGGTGACCGGCGCTCAGCTCGGCGTGCAGCGTACGGTCGACGGCCAGTGCGCTGACCGGCCCCAGGAGCAGCCGCTGGACCCCGGCATCCAGATCGAGCACGGCGGCGCGCTCGATGTGGGCGCGGTCCTCCAGACAGGTGACGGCGGTGACGGGAAGGGCGATCGGCTTCGGTGCCGTGGGCATGGGGTGTTCAGCTCCTGCGGTTTCCGCCGACCAGGGATTTGCCGGCCGGTATGCGGATCTCGTAACCCCCGTCGAGGGCGGCGGTGCCACCGACGGGCAGGTCCACCCGCCAGACACGGGTGCCCGGCGCGTGGTGCTCCGCGCCCGCGCCGTCCTCGGGTGCCGTCCAGTCGCTCCGTTCCTCGATCCGGACGTCCGGTTCGGAGGTGACGGGCACCCGCTCGCGGACCTCGACGGTGACCGGCGTCGCGAGCCGGTTGGCCAGCTCCACATGGACCCGGTGGTCGAGCACCGTGGTGGTGCCGCGCAGACCCGAGGTCGACTCGCGCAGATGGGTGCGGCGGGCGACCCGGATGCCCTCGGCCGGCCCGAGCCCCACCCGGCACTCACCGCCGGGAGGGAGCGTGGGCAGTGCGGCGGTCAGCAGGAAGTCGTCGCCGACGGTGACCTCCACCGGGCCTGCCAGCAGGGCCTGACCGGTGGCGTTCGAGAGCACCAGGGTCGCGTACACGGTCTGCTCCACGGACGGCACGCACAGGTACTCGGTGCGCAGCCCGACCGGGATCTCTCCGACGGTGACGGTGTGCCAGGTGCCGTCCGACGGGATGTCGGCGCGGGCGGCGGCGTCGAAGCGGTGGTCGAAGGAACCCGCCGACTCGCGGGGCCGCACGGCGTGCCCGGGCAGCGGCAGTGCGGCCACCGATTCGGCGCGGCGGCGGTACTCGTCCGCCACCGGGTCGAAGGGAGAGCCGGGGAACAGCCGGCCTCGGCGACCGCCCTGCTCGTCGGGGCCGCACAGGACCAGGGCGGGGTAGTCGAGCTCGGCGCCTCGCGGCTGCGGCGGCCCGGCCGCGGGGGGTGGTGGCGGCGGGGCGGCCCGGCCCGGAGCCGAGGGGGCCAGGCCGGCGGGGGCCGAACGCGCCCTGCCCCCGGGACGCGGTCTCGCGTCCGGTCGCGACCGCACCGGTTGCGCGGGGGCGGGCATCCCGCCGCCGAAGGCCACCGGGTGGCCCCCGGCCGGGCCCCCGGGCGCCGGAAGCGCGACGGGCGGCCCGCCGTAGCCCTGCGGCGGCGGTGGCGGTACGGGACCGCCGGCTGAGGCCAGGGGAACGGGACCGGACACGGGGCCGCCGGCGGCGGCCCTGGGCGCGGAGCCGACCGCGACGGCCGTGGCGACGGCGGGGCGGGGGCCTGCCGCGTCGTACCCGGTGAACAGGTCGGCCAGCCCTGCCGGGGGCTCGCGCCAGCCGGAGGGCGCGGGGTCGGGCTGACGGCGTCCGATCCGCATCGAGCGGAGCCTCGGCAGGTCGCTGCCGCGCGACAGGTCGGCGGTGGCCAGGGCGACGGATACGCCGGTCCAGTCCTCGCCGGTGCGCTGGGCGACCGAGGCGCGCAGCACCAGACGCCCGGTGGGCTCGCCCTGACGGTGGGCGAGACGGTAGGCCGGCACCCAGACGGCGCCCGGCACCCCGTACTCCAGTTCCAGCTCCACCGTCGCGTCGCCGCTGCCGTCGAGTGCGAGGAGCGCGGAGACCGTGGTCCGCACATGCGCTGACGGTGCCGCACCTTCCGAGGTGCGGGCGAGCCGGTCCTCGGCGACGAGGAGCGCGTGCTCGGCGCGGCGCAGCGCCTCCTCCTGTTCGGCCAGGCGGGTGTGCAGTCCCGTCAGCCGCGCGTCGACGAAGTCGGCGAGCTCCAGCCACGCGTCGACCGGGGTGCGGCGGTGCGGGTCCTCGCGCCTGCGGGCCGGCGGAGCGGGGTGCAGAGTCCTGATCTCCTCGATCAGACCGAGCTGCCGGTCCCGGCGCGCCCGCGCCGCCGCGCTCTCCTCGCGCAGCCGCTCGACCTCGTGCCGCAACCCGTCGGACGTGCCCATCGTGCCGTTGCCGTTGCCGTTGCCGTTGCCGTTGCCGTCGCCGTGGGCGTTTTCGAGCGGCCCGGCCCCGTACTCCACCCGGGCCTCGGTGACGCGCACTCCAGGAGCGCCCAGCACCCTGGCCCGTAGCGAGCCCGGGTCGAGCGAGCGGGGCAGTCCGGTCACCCGCACCCGGCCGTCCGGCGGCACGCTGCCCCGGGCCAGGCGGCGGCACAAGGCCCCCTGGGCGTACACCACGACAGAATCGAGGGTCGACCCCCATCCGAGCGCTGTCTCGGCCGTCATGTGCTCCGCCCCCCCCGCTGCGTCCATGCTGAGCGAAGACTACGCCGACGCCGACCACACATCCGCGCCGGTGCCTGACCCGCCGCCCGGTCGACCGGCGGCCCGAGGCGACCACCGGTGAAGGGCGGGTGAGTCCGGGGCGTCCGGGCACGGGGAGGGCACGCGCCGGGTACGGGAGTGCGCGCGGCCACCAGGGGGCCGCGCGCGTTCCGGGCCGCCTCGGCCGGGCCGGGGGGCGGGAGAGTGAGGGCAGGTCAGCCCACGAGGTGCTTCTCCCGTGCGGTCTCCGAGGGGATACCGGGCCGCCGGGACAGCTTCTCGCCCTCGACGTCGACGTTCGGCAGGAGCCGGTCGAGCCACCTCGGCAGCCACCAGGCGGACTTGCCCAGCAGCGCGAACAGGGCCGGCACGATCGCCATGCGGACGACGAAGGCGTCGAAGAGGACGGCGGTGGACAGTCCGAAGCCCATCATCTTGACGAAGTCGTTGTCCTCCATGACGAAGCCGGAGAAGACGCTGGTCATGATGATCGCGGCGGCGCCGACGACCCGGCCGCCGTACTGGAACCCGGTGACGACAGCCTGGCCGGGCCGGGCGCCGTGGACGTACGCCTCACGCATCCGGGACACCAGGAAGACCTCGTAGTCCATCGCCAGCCCGAAGACCACGCCGATCAGGAAGATCGGCAGGGTGCTCATGACCGGGCCCGGGTGGTCGACACCGATGAGGTCGGCGAGCCAGCCCCACTGGAAGACGGCCACCACGGCACCGAGGGCCGCGGTCACCGACAGCAGGAAGCCGAGCGCCGCCTTGAGCGGGACCAGCACGGACCGGAAGACCAGCATCAGCAGGAGGAAGGCCAGCCCCACCACCAGGCCGAGATAGGGGAGCAGCGCGTCGTCCAGGGTCTGCGAGAAGTCGATGAACATCGCCGTCTGGCCGGCGACCAGGATCCCGGAGGCGCCCGACCGGGACTCCAGTCCGGCCGCCATGCCGCGCAGGGCGCGCACCAGGTCCTCGGTCCTGCTGTCGGTTGGACCGGTGGTGGGGACGACGTTGACGAGAGCGGTGTCGCCGGACGGGTTGACAGTGGCGGGGGAGACGGCGTCGACCCCGGGGACCTCCTCCAGTGCCGTACGGACCCGCTCGGCCGCGGCCTTCGCGTCCTTCGCCTCGACGGTGATCATCAGTGGCCCGTTGAATCCGGGGCCGAAGGAGCCCGACAGCATGTCGTACGCCTTGCGCTGGGTGGTCTGCGGGGCCATGGTGCCCTCGCCCGGCAGCCCCAGTTCGAGGCTCGCGGCGGGTACGGCGACGGTGCCCAGGCCCAGGACACCGAGCAGCAGGACGGTGACGGGCCGGCGCAGTACCAGACCGGCCCATCGGGCGCCGAGGTTGGGCCTGCGGCGGGCCTCGCGCTTGGCTGCCCCGCGCTGCTGACGCTTCGACAGCGGCTTGCCGAGGTACCGCTTGCGGTCGATGCGGGACAGCACCCTGACCGGGGCGAAGCCGAGGAGCGCGGGCACGAACGTGATCGCGACGAGTACGGCGACGGCGACCGTGCCCGCCGCGGTCAGACCCATCTTGGTGAGCATCGGGACGTTCACCACCGCGAGCCCCGCCAGGGCGATGATCACGGTGAGCCCGGCGAAGACGACGGCCGAGCCCGCGGTGCCGACGGCACGGGCGGCGGCATCCGCCCGCTCACGTCCCTCGGCGATCTCGGAACGGTAGCGGGAGACGATGAAGAGGGCGTAGTCGATGCCGACGGCCAGGCCGATCATCATGGCGAGTGTCGAGGTGGTGGACGACAGGCCGAAGGTGCTGCCGAGCGCGGTGATGCCGCTGATGCCTATGCCGACGCCGATGACGGCCGTCAGCAGCGGCATTCCGGCGGCCACCAGGGAGCCGAAGGTGAGGAGCAGCACGACGGCGGAGACGAGGATGCCGAGCTTCTCACCCGTACCGCTCATCGCCTGATCGATCTCGACGGCGTCGCCACCCGCCTCGACGACGAGACCGGTGCCCCGGGCCCGCTCCATCGCGTCGGTGAGACCGTCGTGGGCCGCGTCGGTCAGCTCGGCGGCCTTCGCCCGGTACGTGACGTAGGCGTACGTGGTCGTACGGTCGCCGCTCACGGCGCCGGCCTGGAACGGGTCCGCCACGCCCGCCACTTCGGGTGCCTCGGCGAGGTCGGAGACGAGCCGCTCGACCTGCGCCGTGCGGGCGGGGGAGGTGATCTTCTCGGCGCCGGGAGCGCGGATGACGACGCGCGCGGCGGCGCCGTCCGCGCCGGCGTCCGGGAACTTCTTCCGGAGGAGATCGAACGCCTTCTGCGACTCCGTGCCCGGCATCGAGAAGGTGTCGGCGGGAGGGGCGGCGGCGGTGGAGGCCGCGTAGCCCGCGCCGACCAGGGCCAGCAGCCACAGGAGGACGACGAGGCCCCGTCGTCGGAAGGCGAAACGGCCCAGTCCTGAGAGGAACGTAGCCACGGTGGAGGAGTCCTGTCGGTCGGGCGATCGCGTCGCCGACGGCACGCCAGGGGTGCCGTCGGCGACGCGATCGGGATGTCGGAGGTGAGGAACGGTGCGCACCGGGCACCGGGGACCACGCGCGGGGCCCGGACCGGAGCCGGGGGAGCCGCGAGGGTGGGGGCGGCGGACGGCGTCGACCGGCAGGGCGGGTTGTGGAGCCGCCATGGCCCGGACCGGTGCCGGGAGTCGCCCGCGGAGATCGACGCGGGCGGACGGGGGATCGCGCGTCGCGCGTCGGCGACGCCGGAGGAGAGTCCGCCGCGGTTACGAGGCGGGGGAGGAACCCTGCTCAGTGGCAGTGGCAGTGGCAGTGGCAGTGGCGGTGACGCTGACGGCCGAGGCCGGGCACACGCCGGTGACGATGCGGACCGCGGCGTGCTGTTCGCGGGGCGGCCGGGTGTCGAGGAGGACGACCAGGCCCTCGTCGTCATCCTGGTCGAAGACCTGGGGCGCGGTCAGGGCGCACATCCCGGCACCGATGCACCGGTCGCGGTCGACACGGACGTCCATGGAATCAGTCCTCGTCCCAGGTGACCGGCAGCCGGTGCACGCCGTAGATGTTCATGTTCGTCCGCAGCGGCACTTCCCCGGCCGGTACGTCGAGCCGCAGCGTGGGGAACCGGCCGAGCAGTGCGGGCAGGGCCACAGTCAGCTCGACGCGGGCCAGCTGCTGGCCCAGGCACTGGTGCATGCCGTGTCCGAAGCCCAGGTGGCCTGTCGCCTTGCGGTGCAGATCGAGGACATCCGGGTCGGGGAACCTCTCCGCGTCCCGGTTGGCGGCCTCCAGCGAGAGTGTGACGGACTCACCGGCCCTGATCAGCTGGCCGTCCAGTTCGACGTCCTCCAGCGCTGCCTTGACGCTGGTGTGGGCGATCGTCAGATAGCGCATCAGTTCCTCGACGGCCTGCGGCGCGAGGTCCGGGTCCGTACGCAGGGCCTCGGCCTGGGCCGGGTTGCTGAGCAGCGCGAAAGTACCGTGGGCGATCATGTTGGCGGTGGTGTCGAGCCCCGCGGCGAGCAGGAAGCCGCCGACGCCCACGAGTTCCTCGTCGGTGAGGTCGGAGTCCCGGGCGAGGTCCCCGAGCAGGTCGTCGGAGGGCTCGGCGCGTTTGGCGGCGACCAGCTCCGCCATGTACTCCTGGAGCCCCGTCATGGCGGCGTGCGTGTCCTCGGGTGCCGCGTCCATGGACATGATCGTCTGGGCGTGGTCCTGGAAACGCCGGCGATCGGCGTAGGGCACGCCGAGCAGCTCGCAGATCATCAGCGCGGGGAGGGGCCGGGCGAACGCCTCGACCAGGTCGGTGCCCGGACCGCGGCGCTCCATCGCGTCCAGGTGCTCGGCGGTGATCTCGCGGGCCCGCTCGGCGAGCTGCCGCATCCGCCGGACGGTGAACCTGCCCATGAGGAGTCGCCGGAAGCGGGTGTGCTCGGGGGCGTCCATCCCGGTCATGTCACCGACGGGGGCGGGCGGCAGCGGGCCGTCGGGGCCGCCGGGGAAGGGGAAGTGCATCAGCTCGTACCGCGAGCTGAACCGGCTGTCCCCCATGATCGTGCGCACTGCGGAGTAGCCCGTGGCCAGCCAGCCCACGTGCCCGTCGGGGTACGTCATCCGGGTCAGCGGACGCGCCTCGCGCAGCTCCGCCAGACCGGTGGGCGGGTCGAAGGGGCAGCCGGCGGCGCGCTGCGTGGGAAGCGTGACGGGCTCGGCGCTCCCGGGCCGGGGCGACGGTTCGTGCTGCATGGTGTCCTCCGTAGGAGAGTGATGCGCCGTGTGAGTGGTGCGGTGCGGTGCACAGGTGTCGTGGTGGGTGAAGCGGTCCGCGGAAAAGGTCTTCGGGGGCCTCTTGGCGCGACCGTGCCCGGCATGGCCGGCGCGGGCGGGGGCGATGCCTCGCATGGACGCCGGCGGGTCGAAGCCGTCCGGGCCGGCCCCGGCGTCGTACGGCTCGGGTCGCCGGGCCGCACCTGCCGACGCCGGTCCTCGGATCCGGCCCCTGAGGTGCGCCGGGAGCGGTCGTGCCCTGTTTCCCTTGACGATGGTGCCGTCGAGTGGCGCCGATGGCGTCGAGGTGGCGCCATGGACTCCGCCATGCCGGACGGGCCCTCGCTCATCGATTCCCGGGTGGGCGGAGTCGTCGCCATGGACTCGGCGTCGGCCCCTTGGTGGCGCTCATCCGTCGGATGTTGCGCCAACTCCGTTGTGAACAGCGGGTTCAGGCAGGCGGACCGGGCAGTCGACATCGAAGAGTGGTCGGTTGCCCTGCCGGGCCGCGCGCCTCGCCCCTGTCGGCGGGGGCGGCGGCCGCGCGTGCATGGTGGAGGTCATCGACGGAGGGGGTGAGGTCCATGGGTGAATAGTGGCACCAATATGGCGCCACCGCAAGTGAATGTGGCGCCATGTTGGACCTTCGCTGTGTCGTCGTGATGCCAGGCGGTGCCATCGTGCGGTTCACTGCGCCCGGGCGCGGACCGGGCCCGTCCTTCGAGACGGCGGTCGCCCGCCGTTTGCTCGACGGCGTGGGCCGGGCCTCACCGCTGCTGCTCGGCACTTCTTCGTACGGCGGAGAACGTCGACGTCTTCGACTTCCGGCTCACCGACGACCGGAGGCCCGGAATCTCCGCCCTCGACACCGCCGGCGCGCTGTTCCTCGATCACCACGACCCCGGGATGTCACCTGGCTCGCCAAGCGTCGCCCGGACGCCTGAACCGCCTCGCACACCACGGACGGGGGAGGGGCGGAACCCGCACGTGCTGCCCCTCTCCCCGCCGCCGGTGGCCGACCGAGCGCCCACCCGGCCCTCCGGCCCTCCGGCCCTCCGGCCCTCCGGCCACCCGGCCCTCCGGCCCTCCGGCCCTCCGGCCATCCGGTCGGCCGCGTCAGTGTTCGACGGGGTTTCTGCGTCCCTCGACGTTCACGGGGGCGTTCGCCCGTGTCACCGGTGCATCGCGGCGCTTCGGCCCCGCGACCACGGCCCGGAGGGGGAACGCGATGAGCAGGGCGACGGCCACCAGGGCTCCGCTCGCCCACAGGGGCCCGAGGTCCGCGACCGCGGTGGTGAGGGTGGTGGCGGCGATGACCGGTCCGACGGCGGCCCCGACGTTGAGCGCCGCGGTCGCGTACGAGCCGGCCATGGTGGGGGCTCCCGCCGCCTCGTACAGGACCCGTGTGATCAGCGTGCCGCCCAGCGCGAACGACAACGCGCCCTGCACGAAGGCGAGGACGAGCAGAGCGATCGGCTCCTCGGCGAGCATGGCCAGGGCCGGCCAGCCGAGGAGCAGCAGCGGACCACCGGCTGCGATGACCAGGCCGGGGCGCTGGTCCGAGAGCCGTCCGGCGACGGTGACACCCACCAGGGAACCGGCGCCGAAGAGCACCAGGACCACCGGGATCCACAGCTCACCCAGCCCGGCGGTGTCGGTCACGACGGGTGCGAGGAAGGTGAAACTCCCGAAGGTCGCCGCGTTGACCAGCGCGCCGAGCAGCATGACCAGGAGCAACCGCGGGCTCCTGAGCTGCGCGAGTTCCGACCGCAGGGCCGGTCCGCCGGCCACGTCCCGCTCCGCACGGCGTGCGGGGATTCCCGCGAGGATGCCGGCGGCCGCGGGCAGGCAGAGAGCGGCGACGGCCCAGAAGACGGCCCGCCAGCCGAGCTGTGCGCCGAGTGCCGACCCTGCGGGCACACCGGCGATCGTGGCCACCGTGGTGCCGGACAGCAGGACCGAGAGCGCACGTCCCTTCTTGTCGGACGGGACCAGTGCGGCGGCGGTCGTCAGGGCAACGGCGAGGAAACCCGCGTTCGCCAGGGCCGAGGTCACCCTCGTCGCGAGCAGGAGCGGGTAGCTCGACGTGGCGGCGCCCACGGCATGGGACGCCGAGAACACGAGGACGCATCCGAGCAGGCCGGACCGGGCAGGCCGGTCGCGCGCGATCCCTGCCATGAGCGGGGCGCCGACGGTCATCCCGATCGCGAAGGCCGAGGTGAGCATGGCCGCTGTCCCGACTGTGACGTCGAGGTCGGAGGCGATGTCCGGCAGGAGGCCGGCGAGCATGAATTCCGAGGTGCCCATGGCGAAGACCGCCACGGCGAGCAGGTACAGGGGCAGAGGCATCGAGTCGCTCCGAGGTGAGGAGAAGTACGAGAAGGGCATCTCTCGTCACCGCGGTCAGCACCCAGGGGCGCATCCGCCCGGCCGCGGATCGCGGCGGGACGGCAGGGCGGAGAACTCAGTGGTCCCGGGGGCTGACGGCGTGACCGAAAGCCCCCACCTCGTCCGACTCGGGGCTCGACATGGACCGCACCGTACCCGGCCGCCGGCCATCGAGGCACCTCGTTTTCACCGGCTTCGACCTCACAGGCTTCGAGCGCGTCGCCGACGTCGCGGGACGTCGCGGGAGCCTCCGAGATGGGGCCGTACCCGCGTGACCCGCCTGAGCGGCGAAGTCGCGGGGGCGCGGCCGGGCCTCCGCGTCCCGCTCACCGCCGCTCTCGGTGGTTGGGCGGCTCCGCGAGTGGGATTCTGGAGGTTGCGGGTCCGTGCCGAACGAGACTCGGGAGGGCCGAATGGGACGTGACGTCCCGGCGCTGGTGTTCACCCGTGACGACCGTCGCCGATTCCGGAACAAGATGCACAGCTGTCTCGACGTGCTCGCCCGGATGCTGCGGGAGTCACGGTTCGACTTCGAACGCCCACAGGTCGGCCTGGAGATCGAGCTGAACCTCGTGGACGGCGCCGCCGAGCCCGCCATGCGCAGTACGGACGTCCTGGAGGCGATCGCGGATCCCTCCTGGTCGAGCGAGCTGGGCCGGTTCAACCTGGAGATCAACATCGCACCGCGGCAGCTCACGGCGGGCGGTCCCGACGCCTGGGAGCGGGAGATCCAGGGAGCGCTCAACCACGCCGAGGAGAAGGCCGCCGCGATCGGCGCGCACCTGGTCATGATCGGAATCCTGCCGACGCTCGGGCTGAAGGACGTGGGCGCGGCGGCGCTGTCCGAGAACCCGCGCTACCACCTGCTGGACGAGCAGATCTTCGCCGCCCGGGGGGAGGACCTGCTGATCTCGGTGGACGGGGTGGAGCGGCTGCGGACCTACGCGGACACGATCACGCCGGAGGCGGCGTGCACCAGCACCCAGTTCCACCTGCAGGTCTCACCCGACGAGTTCGCGGACTACTGGAACGCCGCACAGGCCGTCGCGGGGGTACAGGTGGCGCTGGCGGCGAACTCGCCGTTCCTCTTCGGCAAGGAGCTGTGGCGTGAGACGCGCATTCCGCTGTTCGAGCAGGCCACCGACACCCGGTCCGACGAGATCAAGGTGCAGGGCGTGCGGCCCCGCGTGTGGTTCGGCGAGCGGTGGATCACCAGCGTCTTCGATCTCTTCGAGGAGAACGCGCGGTACTTCCCGGCCCTGCTGCCGCTGTGCGAGGACGAGGACCCGAAGGAGACGCTCGACCGCGGCAGCACCCCCGGGCTGGCCGAGCTGACTCTGCACAACGGGACGGTCTACCGCTGGAACCGGCCCGTCTACGCGGTGGTCGACGACGTACCGCACCTGCGGGTGGAGAACCGGGTGCTGCCCGCGGGCCCCACGGTGGCCGACGTGCTGTCGAACGGTGCCTTCTACTACGGGCTGACCCGCGCCCTGGTCGACGAGGACCGGCCCGTCTGGTCGCGGATGTCGTTCTCGGCCGCCGAGGACAATCTGCACGCCGCGGCCCGGCACGGGATCGACGCGCAGCTGTACTGGCCCGGGATGGGCGAGGTCCCGGTGACCGAACTGGTGCTGCGGCGGCTGCTGCCGCTGGCGCACCGCGGGCTGGAGCGGTCGGGGATGGACCCGGCCTGGCGGGAGCCGCTGCTGGGGATCATCGAGCAGCGGTGCGTCAGCGGCCGCAACGGCGCGGTGTGGCAGTCGGAGATGTTCCACCACCTCCACGACACCGCCCACGAGAACCGGCACCAGGCACTGAGGCGGATGACCAGGCAGTACATCGATTACATGCACATGAACGCTCCCGCCCACACCTGGCCGGTCGACTGACCCCGGCTCCCGCGTCCCGTGCGGCTGAGGCCGCTTCGCGGCCGGGCGGACCCCACCCCGTCGACCAAGATCAACAGGGTGGAGAATGCTGTGCATGTCGCTGACGAACACTCCGAGGACAGCAACGATCGACGATGCCCCGTTCATCGGGCGCACGTTCACCCGCGCCTTCGACGACGACCCGATGATGCGGTGGTTCTTCCCCGACGACGCCTCGCGCGAGGCCGCGCTGGGCCGCTACTTCACCACGATATTCACCCGGCAGTACGTCCACCACGGAGTGTGCGAGCGCACCGGGGCGGCGGCCGCGTTCTGGGTGGCTCCGGAGGCGCAGGCCAAGGCCGTTCCGGACGCCGGGACCATCCGCGAGCTCCAGGACCTCCTCGGCGACCGGGCCCGGCTGTTCGGGGAGGCTGTCGAGACGGCCGCTGCCCACACACCCCAGGAGCCGCACTGGTCCCTCGCGGTGATCGGCGCCGACCCGGCCGCGCAGGGGCAGGGGCACGGGGCCGCCCTGCTGCGCTCGGGCCTGGCCAACGCCGACGCGACCGGAATGCCCGTCTACCTGGAGTCGTCCAAGCCGTCCAACCTGCCCTTCTACGAGCACTTCGGCTTCGCGGTGCGCGACGAGATGCGGCTGCCGGGGGACGGGCCGGTGTTGTGGACGATGTGGCGTGAACCGCGCCGCCCGGCCGGTGATGTCCGGGCACCGGTCACCACCACACGCTGACGATCGCCACCGCCACGGGGCCGCGTGGCCGGGCGGCTCCGCGCGGCACGGCAGCCGCTCCCACGCCGGCGCACGCGCCGCGCGAGGGGTGGCGGACGGAGGTGCTCGCGCTGCCGCGGAGTGCCCGGGCGGGGACCCTCGACGGGCTCGCGCCACGAGCCCGTCGGGGCGGGCGACGGCCCTGTCCGGCTAACCCGCGGTGATGCGCAGGACCCCGGTCGTGGTGCCCTGGAGGTAGGCGCCGTCAGGGGAGACGGTCCCGGCCATCTGGAGCGTGTCGTACAGGAAGCCGACGCCGACCTGCTCGGAGCGGGTGACACGCCCGGTGGCCGGGTCGATCTCGACGTACCGGAAGGGGTCGAGCGGTCCCGTGCCCCTGGTGCCGGGGACGAGCGGGTCGCGCACGACGGTGTGCAGGGTGCCGGTCGCGGTGGACAGCTTCGGGACGGCCGCCGAGCGCAGTGTGTTGTCCCACACGACCGCGCAGCCGGTGCCGTCGGGCCGGATGTCCACCCGGGTCAGACCGCCGGCGAAATCGGCGGAGGCCGGTACGGAGTCGCCCGCTCCCTCCGGGAGCGCCGGGTACGGGTAGCCGTAGGTGCCCGCGACGAAGACGCTGCTGCCGGCGCCGACGGGGGAGTTCTCGCTCGCGGGACCGTCGGCGGCCTTGAGGACCGGCACCGAGCAGACCTCCGCCCCGGTGGTGGTGCGGTACACCTTCAGCCGGACGGTGGCGTCGGCGTTGTCGACGATCGCGACGTAATCGGTTCCCGTGGCCGGGCCGAGGAACGTCGGGGTGGAACCGCTGCCCCAGCTCAACGTCCCGGGCCTGCGGGCCTGTCCTCGGTCGTACGCCTGGCGCCAGGCGACCCTGGGCGTGCCGTCCGCGTCGGCGGTGAGCAGGTACGTGGCGTGGGTGCTGGTGACGGCAGTGCCCTCGGGGGCGGTGGAGATGCTGTTGGCGACCCGCTCGCCGGCCGGCAGGCGCAGCGAGGTCACCCGTCCCGTCCGGTCGTCGGCCACACCGACCACACCGCCGCCGGTGGCGAACCAGACGCGGCCCTGCCAGTCCGGCGACAGCCCGGTGACCGCGTCGCCCTCGGGAAGGACGGCGGACAGCGAGAGGCTCTGGTCGATCGACAGGCGCCAGGTGCCGGACGCGTCCCGGCGGTGGCCGACGCGGAGCAGGTTCCGGCTGCCGTCCGCGACCACCAGCCGGTCCTGGTGGTCCAGGTAGGCGTAGACCCCGCCCAGGAGCGATCCCTTCGTCAGCTTGAGGGAGGCGAGGGAGGAGCCGTCGGCCGGGTCGAGGAGATGGACGGTCGGGACCTGGCCGAAGATCGGTGTGCACAGCACGACCGGGTGGCCGTCGGAACCCACGAGCACGGTGGGGCACGCCGAGGCGAGGGCCACCCGCGTCGACGCCAGGCTCCCGGCGCCGGGGCCGGCCAGCGGGGTGGTGTCCGAGGACGCCGTGTCACCGTGCATGGTGGCCGTGCCGTCGGGACCCGTGTACGGGTTGTGCGAGGGGGCGGTGGAGGGAGCGACGGCGGCCGGAACCGCGCCGGCCGGTCCGGGGGCGGCCGTGAGGGTGAGGACGGAGATCAGCGCGGCGACCAGTGATCCGCGGTGTACACGGCGGCGGACGGGCGAAAGGGGCATGGCGGGGCCGGGGTCCTTCCGGGTGACGGTGGGCTCGTACGGGCGAGCAGGGGAGGCCCACGCACGGCGACGCGGCCCCTACGGCCGGGACGGGTGCGGAGTGGGCACGCCGACGCGGCGCGCGGGGGCCGGGCCGGTCGCGGGAACGCGGCGGTGACAGTACCGACGTACGGTGCCGACGAGTGGTGACGGTGCCGGCGCGCCGGGAAACGGCGGGCGCCCCGGTCAGAACAGGCGACAGAGGGCGCCGGACGTCCGCGCGAGATCGACGTGACGTCGTCGCGTGAGGATCGGGCACCGGAGCTGCATGGACATGATCGAAGCAGGCGCCCGACGATGGGGTCAAGGCGCGCCGACCCGTGTCCCACGGAGTGGGACGGAGGCGGGAGGTCACCCCAACCGGTCGTGCGGGGAACGGAGTTGCATTCCGGTCACCGCGAACTCGCGCCCGCGTCGCCCCCGTGCCCGTCGCGCCCGCGCAGGCCGCGGGACGGAGTGGATCACCGGGTACGCGGACGGGTCGGCCGAGTCGCTCACGGAACGCCCGCCACCGGCGACGGCGCCAGGGTCCACCTGTGGACCTATGAGGGCGGTACCAACCAGCAGTGGCGCCCCGAGCCCGTGGGCACCACCGGCACGTACCGTTTCACCGCTCGCCACAGCGGCACGTGCCTCACCGTCGACAACGGCTCGACCGCCGACGGCGCTCGGCTGTCCCAGCAGCCCCGCACCACCGCCGCCGGCCAGACGTTCACACTGGCCGGCTGAGCCGTGTCGTCCACCGGACGGGCCTGATCCGTACGCGAGACCCTGCCCGCACCTCGCGGGCAACAGGCCCGGCGCGGGCCCGCCGCGCGACGGCCCCCACCGCCCGGCGGAGCGGTGGGGGCCGTCGGCGCGTCCCGAGGAGCGCCCGCGGAGCGGGGCCATCCGGGTCAGCGGGTGAGGGAGACCCGGTCGACCGTCCAGAACGCACTGTTGGTGCCGGTGTAGCGGAAGTGCAGGCGGGCGGAGGTGACTCCGGCCGGCACGCCGAACGCGATCCGCTCGACGGTGTTGACATCCGTACGGTACGACTTCAGAGGCTGCGGCGCCCCGCCGTCGTAGGAGATGAGGACGTCACCCGTCTGCGGGCCGTCGACCTTGTAGTGGGTGGCGTACGACACCGTCGCGGGAGCGCCTCCGGTCACGGCGAAGGCCGGGCTGATCAGCGTCGAGTCGAACTGCCCGGCGCCGTGCGCCTTGTCGTCCCATTCGTCGGAGTCCGCCAGGGCGAAGACGTCCCGCGCGCGGACGTTCGTCTCGCGCCCCTGGCCGAGGGCGGCATTGGTCCAGAACTCGTCCGTCGCGAACGACCAGCCCCGCCACTCGGTCACGCCGCCGGTGGGCATCGCGGAGTTGTCGATGGTCCAGCCGGACGGAGGCGTGTTCGTCCATCCCTTGCGGGTGGACGGCAGGCCCGACTCGTCCACCCGGGTGCGCAGGGAGGGGCGCAGCGTGTCGAACGCGTCGGGAGCCGCGGCGCCGATGACTTCCCCGTCCAGCCGCCAGGCGGGGTCGACGGTGATCCCCGCGTGGTCCAGGACTGTCGGTGCGACGTCGGTGACCTTGACGTCGTGCCGGACGGAGCCCGGTGCGAAGCCGGCCCCGTTGGCGATGACGAAGGTCTGGCGCTCCTGCTGGCTGTTGCCGCCGTGGCCGCCGCCGTCCGTGTGCCCGTGGTCCGCGGTGAGCATGATCAGCCAGTCCTCGTCGCCGTAGGCGGGGCGGGAGGTGACGGCCTGGAGGAGCTTGCCCACCCGGGCGTCGGCGGTGGTGAGGGCGTTCAGGTACGTGGGCGAGGCGGCGCCGTAGGAGTGACCGGCTCCGTCGACCTCGTCGAGGTGGACGAACGTGGCGTCCGCGTCGGTGGAGGCCAGCCGGGAGACGGCCTTCGCCGTGGTGTCGGCGTCGTCGGCCCCGGTGAGGCGGGTGTCGGTGGCGGGTCCGAAGACGGTGGTGGCTACCGGGCTCCACGTGCCCACGACGAGGGTGTTCAGCGCCGGGGCGGCGGCCTCCATGCGCGTGGCGTAGTCCGGGTACCGCGCGAAGTCCGCCCCGGTGAAGGCGTTGTCCACGACCTTGTGCTTGTCGGGCCACACGCCGGTCGCGATCGATGACCAGCCCGGACCCGAGGATGTGGGAGCCATGGGAGCTGCGTAGAGGTTGCTGGTGGCGGTCATGCCGGTCGCCATGAGGTTCTTGATGTTCGGCATTCCGGCCTTGTCGAACGCGGCGAACGTCGCCCCGTCGATGCCGATCACCAGTGACTTCGGGCGCTTGGCCCCGTGGGTTCCGGCGGTGTCGCTGCTGCCCGCCGCGTCCGCCTGAACGGCGGCCACCAGTGGCAGCGTCGCCGCGACGGCGGCCGCGAGGGCGGCGCGGAGGGATCGGGTCAGGTGCACGGGATCTCCCTGGGAGGCTCTGCGTGAACGGTGTGACGCGGCCGGGCGGCCGGCGGTCATGAGCATGGGGCGCCCGGACCCACCACGGGTTTCGGCGGAACTCCACGGAGTTGAACAGGCGGCGACTTTTGGCTCAGACCCGTTATCGTTTCGTGATGAAGGGGGTTGTCGGACGTCACCGTCACGAGAACGGCGGGGGAGAGGAGGGGGACTTGGAGCAGCCGTACGCCGCGCGCGGCGGGACCGTCACCCCGGCAGGCCGGCGCCGACCGGGCCTCTATCGGCGCACGGTCGCGGCCCCGTCGACGGAGACCTTGTCGGCCCCGATCCGCTGGATGCGTTCCGAGCCCCATTCCCCCAGGGCCGCCAACGCGGTGTTGAGCGAGACGCCGTGCTCCGTCAGGGAGTACTCGACCTTCGGCGGCACCTCGGCGTACACCTCACGACGCACGAGCCCGTCTTCTTCCATCTCCCGCAGATGCTGGACCAGCATCTTCTCGCTGACCCCCGGCAGACCACGCCGAAGCTCGGCGAAGCGGCGCGTCCCGTGGTGGTGCAGCTCCCAGAGGATCAGCGACTTCCACTTGCCGGCGACGACGTCCATCGCCGCGTCGATGCCGCAGAAATAGGGACCACGGCGTGCCGATGTTGCCATCCACCCTCCTCAAAGGGCTGCTTGCCGACGAGGGCGCGCACCCGACCGATCAGCCGGTACGGGTCGACCCTACCGGCCCGGCTTCGGTGCCGGCCCATGGGATCGAACAGGCGGTGGTGCGTCATTCGGCTCCGGCCCGGCGGCAGCCCGGCCCTCCGCGGGCGTCCGTCGAGCGCGGCCTGCCGGTTAAGGGGATCGCGAAGCGCGTCCCGGGTGTCGGTCGGGCCGCCTGCTCGTGGGCGTCGACGGTTTCACGGCTGCCGGCAGGACGGGCTTCGGACCTCGGGGAGGTGGTGTCCGGTCCCGCGGCCACCGCGCCCTCGGCCCCGGTCCCGACGGCCGGCTCCCTCGCCCCGCCCGCGGAGCGGTGCGGCACACCGGGGCGGCGGGCCGCCGCACGCCGCTGTGCGCGAACCAAGGCGTCACGGACGCCGTCCCCCCGCCCCGCCCGGGGCGCACGCCGTCCTGTTGCGACCCGCCCCGGGGAGGGCCATAGTGCGGAACATGGACGCGCGCGAGGCGGCGCTGCGGCAGGCGTACGGCCATGCCGTCCGCTGGCTGGCAAGTCTGTCCGGCCGCCGGGTGCCGGCCCGCGCCTCGGTCGAGGAGGTCGTACGGGCCCTCGGTCCCGACCTGCCGGACGGCCCGAGCCCGCCCGCGGAGGTCGTGGATCTCCTCGCCACGGCCTGCGAGCCCGGCCTCACGGCGTTCCCGAGCGGCCGCTTCTACGGATTCGTGGTCGGGGGCGGTGAGCCGGCCGCGCTCGCGGCGGACTGGCTGGTGAGCGCCTGGGACCAGAACAGCGTGATGCGCCAGGTGTCGCCGGCCCACACGGCCGTGGAGGACATCGCGGAGGCATGGCTGCTGGAACTGCTCGGACTGCCCGGCGGCAGCGCCGTCGGGTTCACCACCGGGGCCACCATGGCGAACTTCACCTGCCTCGCCGCCGCGCGGGACGAGGTGCTCCGGCGGGCCGGCTGGGACGTGGCCCGCGACGGGCTGACCGGCGCGCCGCGCCTGCGCGTCCTCGTCGGTGAGGGACGGCACATGGCCATCGACCTGGCGCTGCGCTATCTGGGGCTGGGGCGGCCCGAACCGGTGGAGGCGGACGATCAGGGCCGGATCGTTCCGGAAGCGCTCGTGCGCGCCCTCGGGGACGGCGGACCGGCACCGACGGTGGTGGCGCTCCAGGCGGGGGAGATCCACAGCGGGGCGTTCGATCCCTTCCGGGAGACGGTCGACGCCGCACACGCCGTCGGCGCGTGGGTGCACATCGACGGAGCCTTCGGACTGTGGGCCGCGGCCTCTCCCCGGTACGCGCATCTGACGGAGGGCTGCGAGCGGGCGGACTCCTGGGCCACGGACGCCCACAAGACGCTCAACGTGCCCTACGACTGCGGTCTCGCCGTCGTAAGGGACCCCGGCGCCCTGCGGGCCGCGATGGGACTGCACGGCCCCTACCTGATCCACGACGACGAGCGCGGCGACCCCTTCGAAAAGGTGCCCGAGCTCTCGCGGCGGGGACGGGCCTTCACGGTGTGGGCCGTCCTGCGGTCGCTCGGACGGTCGGGTGTCGCCGCACTCGTCGAGCGTCTGTGCCGGCACGCCGAGGCGTTCGCCGAGGGCATCGCGCGCATCGACGGGGCCAGGGTGCTCAACGACGTCGTGTTCACCCAGGTCTGCGCCGTGTTCGGGGACGACGGGCGCACGGAACGCGTGCTGTCCCGGCTGCTCGACGACGGAACGGCGTGGATCAGCGGTTCCACGTGGCGGGACCGTCGCGTCATGCGCATCTCGGTGAGCAACTGGTCGACGACGGACGAGGACGTGGCACGGACGCTCGCGGCCATCCGCCGCTGCGCGGCCTGACCCGCCACCCCCGCTCCCCGCCGCGCGAACGGCGGCGAGTTAGCCGAGGACGAGCGGAAGACGCGCGGCCGTCTCCGCGAGCTCGGCCTTCTCCGCGTCGGTCGGTGCCCGGCGGCCCGTACCGACCAGAAGCGCGTCCTCGTCGGAGAACGACGAGGGGAACGCGGCGCCGGCGATCGTCTCCAGCATCGCGCGGGATGCGGCCAGGCCCTCCGCGGGCGGCTTCGGCGCGTCCGGGAGGTGCGCGATCAGGTCGAGGTGGTGCAGCGTCCATTCCAGGACGTACGCGGTGAGGTAGTCGCCGACGGTGAGGACCTCCTCGCGGGTGCTCACCCGGGCGCGCGGATCGGCGAGTTCGGCGGCGCGTCCGGCGGCGGACCCGACGTCGTCCAGGTGGAACGTGAGCAGGCGCGGTTCCCCGTACGCCGCGGCCAGCCGGACGGTCAGCGCGTCGAGCGGGTCCTCGCCGGTCGGCGGACGGTCCTCGACGTTCCAGTACGTCACCGCGTCGACGGTCGGATCCGCCGTGGCGGGGGTGGCCAGGGTGATCAGCACGTCCTGCGCGTCGATGACCAGGTGGCACGCGAGATCCCGTACGAGCCAGCCGGCGCAGCCGGACGGCTGCTCGAAGTCCTTGTCCGGGAGCTCGGTGACCGCCGTGCGCAACGCCGTCCACGAGCGTGAGAAGAGGTGCACCCCGGAACGGTAGTGCGTGACCGCGACGGCGGACAAGCACCCGCGGGCAGCAGGGCCGCGCCCGCGAGGACCGGGCGGGGCCACGGCCGCAGCCGCCGTTCCCGCCCCCCGGTGGCCCTCACCGCACAGGACGCACACACCCTGGCCGGAAGGCCGTCACCCACAACTGCCGCCCGCCCCAGGGGAATCCGCCTGCCGAACGGTGGGCGGGCGGCCGGTTCGGACAGCCGCCGCAGCACACCCGTCCGCATCCTCATCTGTACGGTGGAAGGCGCTGGTGCGCGCCACCCGACTGTGGTTACCTGGGCCCATGACCGTACTCGTGACCCGTCGCCACGTGGACTACGCGCGTGTCACGACCACGGGTTGTCGCACCGCCCGCTGAGGCGGCGTCATGGCCCCTTCGGGCCGCCCCTTCCCGATGCCTTCGCCGCTCCGCCCCGTCCCGTGGGCGCCGGGCGCGGCATCGCGGTGACTCCTCTCCGCGCCGTCACCCCCCGGCGTACGCGCTTCTCCGAGGCTCCGTGCGCCCACCGCTCACCGGCCCCACCTCTGCCCCTTCCGGACACCGCACGCGTACCAAGGAGAAGCATGAGCCAGCCGATCGACGCCGTCACCGCCGGTCACACCGCCGAGGAGGAGGCCACCGGCCCCGACACCTCCGCCTGGTCGTTCGAGACCAAGCAGCTCCACGCCGGCGCCGCACCGGACCCGGCGACCGGCGCGCGTGCGGTCCCGATCTACCAGACCACCTCGTTCGTCTTCCGTGACACCCAGCACGCGGCCGCCCTCTTCTCGCTCGCCGAGCCCGGCAACATCTACACCCGCATCCACAACCCCACCCAGGACGTCTTCGAGCAGCGGGTCGCCGCCCTCGAAGGGGGCGTCGCCGCCGTCGCGCTCTCCTCGGGGCAGGCAGCGGAGACCCTCGCCATCCTGAACCTGGCGAGCGCCGGCGATCACATCGTCTCCAGCACGTCCCTCTACGGCGGGACCTACAACCTGTTCCGGCACACCCTGCCCAGGTTCGGCATCGAGGTCTCCTTCGTCGACGACCCGGACGACCTCGACGCCTGGCGGGCCGCCGTCCGGCCCCGGACCAAGGCACTGTTCGCGGAGACCCTCGGCAACCCGCGCGGGAACGTCCTGGACATCCGCGCCGTCGCCGACGTCGCCCACGAGGCCGGTCTCCCGCTGATCGTCGACAACACCGTCCCCACCCCCTACCTCCTGCGCCCCATCGAGCACGGCGCGGACGTCGTCGTCCACTCGGCGACCAAGTTCCTCGGCGGTCACGGCACCACCATCGGGGGCGTCGTCGTCGATGCCGGAACCTTCGACTTCGGCGCGCGTCCCGAGCGGTTCCCCGACTTCAGCGAGCCGGACCCCAGCTACCACGGACTGCGGTACTGGCCCGTACTCGGCCCCGGCGCGTACGCCGTCAAGCTGCGGGTGCAACTGCTGCGCGACCTCGGCCCCGCCATCGCCCCGCACTCCGCCTTCCTGCTCCTCCAGGGCGTCGAGACGCTGAGCCTGCGCCTGGAGCGCCACTCGGCCAACGCCCAGGCGCTGGCCGAATGGCTGGAGCAGCGTGACGAGGTCTCGGCCGTCCACTACCCCGGACTGGCGTCCAACCGCTGGTACGAGGCCGGGCGCCGCTACCTCCCGCGTGGCGCCGGGGCCGTGCTCTCCTTCGAGCTGCGGGGCGGCGTGGAGGCGGGCAAGCGCTTCGTGGACGGCGTCGAACTCTTCAGCCACCTCGCCAACATCGGCGATGTCCGCAGCCTCATCATCCACCCGGCCTCCACCACCCACAGCCAGCTCGACGACGAGCAGCTGACCGCCACCGGCACCTCCCCGGGCCTGGTGCGCCTGTCGGTGGGCATCGAGAACCTGGCCGACCTCAAGGCGGACCTGGAGGCGGGCTTCCGCGCCGCGAAGGGCGCGTCCTGACACCACGGGGGCCGGCCGGCGGCCGGGGGGACCGCCCGCGGCGGCCCCCCGGCGGCGGGCGCGCGTCGGCAGGGGCGTGGCGGGGCGGACGCCGCGTCACCGCCCGGGGCCGGCGCGGCCGCGCCCCGTGCACGGCGGGTCGTACGGCAGTCGGGGGATGCAGGTGCGCCGGAGCGCGGGAGTGAGCAGGTCACCGGTGGACCGGCACACATAGTCGGCGGCGGTCCGGGCGGACAGCGGCAGAACGCGTACCGTCTTCTCACCGGAGCCGAGGAAGAGGAACTTCCCGTCGGGGGAGAACGTGACGGCGTTCACCCAGTCGGGGAAGCCCGTCAGCGGCATGCCGTGCGCCCGCGCGTGGTCCCGGTCGCGGACGTCCCACAACCGCACTGTCGAGTCGAGACCGCCGCTGACCAGAGTGCGTCCGTCCGGGCTGAAGGCGACGCCGCTGACCTCGCCCACGGCGGCGGGGAACGGCTCGGTGAGAGGCTGCGGCTGCCCCGGGCCGGTGGTGTCCCACAGCCGGATGCGGCCGTCGTCGCCCCCGGCGGCCAGGGCGTGTCCGTCCGGGCTGAAGGCGAGCGTCCTCAGGGCGCCCGCGCCGCTCCGGGCAAGGACGGCGTGACCGGCCGGGTGCCGCGGGTCGCGTACGTCCCACAACCGGACCGTGCCGTCGTCGCCGGTGCCGGCGAGCATCGTGCCGCCGGGGCTGAAGGCGAGCGCCCGGACCGCCCCCTGGTGGCCGCGCAACGGGGCACCCGAAGGGGTGGCGTGGCCGGCGTCCGCGATGGTCCACAGCCGGATCGTCCCCTCGCCGCCCGCGCTGGCCAGAAGACGTCCGTCGTCGCTGAAGGCCACGGCGTTCACCCGGTCCGTGTGACCCGTCAGCACGGTGGCCAGCGGCATGTTCTGGGCGCTGAGCAGGTTGGTCTCCGTCGACGCGGCCGGTGACATTCGGTGGGCCACCAGATCCAGCTGGGCGGCCAGCGACGCGTCGGTCCAGCGCACCTTGTCGGCCTCGGCCCTGATCTGGCCGAGGAGCGCGGTGTTGCGTTCCTGCTGTGCGGTGCCTCGCTGCTGGAAGGCGAAGACCGCGAAGGCCACGGCCAGTACGGCCAGTACGGCCAGTACGGTCAGACCGGCGATGACGCCCTCGCGGATCCGGCGCGCCCGGCGCCGCTGTCGTACCGAGGCGGCCAGGAAGGCGGACACGACCGGATCGAGCCCGCCCGTTCCTTGTCGTCGGCCAGGGCGCGGGCCTCGTCCAGCCTGCTGCCCCGGTACAGCAGCCCCGGATCACGGCCCGCGTCCGACCACGCCGCGGCCGCGTCCTCCAGCCGCTGGCGGACCACGTATTGCGCGCGGTGGGCCTCGATCCACTGCCGCAGGCGCCGCCAGGCCCGCAGCAGCACCTCATGGGTGATGGTGACGGTGTCCTTATCGCAGGTCAGCAGCCGCCCCCGGGTGAACGTCTCGATGACCTCGGCCGCTTCGGCCGAGTGCGCGCCATGGCTCACCAGTTCGCGGTACCGCACCGGTCGACGCGTGTCGTCGGTGCCGTCGCCGAACTTGACCAGACGCAGGAACACGTCCTCCGCCGTCCGTCGGGCCCGCGGATCCAGCCGGTCGAAGCAGCGGTCCGCCTCGGCCGTCACACTGTGCGCGATACCGCCGGTGGACTCGTATCCGTCCACGGTGAGGACATGGCCCGCCCGCCGCAGCTCGACCGCCAGCCCGGGGTCCTCCCACAGCAGCGCGGTCAGACGGGCCTCCCACGCCGCGACGAGGTGCGCTTCGGCGTTCTCGTCCCCCGCTCGGCGGGCCGTGAGCGCGCGCTCCCGGGACTCCGCGAGCGCGTCGTCCACCCGGTCGGCCTGCTGGGGGCGCATACGGCGCCACCAGGCGACGAGGGCCGCGCGGGCCTGCTGCCAGGCGTCGGTGGTCATCGCCCCCACCAGGGCCGCGGCCGCCGACGACACGCTCATCCATCGCCATCAACTTCGTTCAGTCCGCTCAGGACCAATGTACGTTTTTTCGGCGGCCCAGGCGTAGTTGACGCCTGAACCACTGGGGGCCTGCCGCCCGCTTCACCGGGTCGGTCACCCCGGGAGCGGCCCACCCGGTACGAGCGGTGCGGGGGGATTTCGCCGGCGCCGCACCGTGACCACCACGACCAGGACCGCCAGCAGCGCACCGGCGGCGAGCGCCGGGGCCGGGGTGCCGGTGGACAGCAGGATGCCGGCGGCGGCGACCGGGTACGGGACGCGCTCGGCGGCGGATGCCCGGTGCGGCCGCAGGTGTACGGCCCAGACCGTGAGCAGGAAGACCGCCGCGGGGACGGTGACCCCGGCACCGGCCGCGAGCGGCGAGGCGGCCGAGTGGCCGGTGACGTACTCGGCGTACGCGGCCAGGCCGGCCCCCTCGGCGGCCGCCGAGGCGAAGATCAGGTAGTGGCCGTACGCCCAGGTGAAGCGCCTGCGGTGGGCCCGGTGGGTGGTCGCCAGCAGGGTGTGCGCGGGCCGGGTGAAGTAGAGCCACCACATGGCGAACGCCGTGCACAGGCCCCCGGCCGCCAGCGCGTACAGCGAACCCGTGCCGTGGTGGCGGGCGAAGGCGCCCTGGACGGCCACGGTGGTGGCCGCGACGGACTCCCCGACGACGATGAGGGTGAAGAGTCCGTAGCGCTCGGATATGTGTCCCGGATGCCAGGGGGTCATCCCGGCGGACTGCGCCCAGATCGGCACGGAAACCTCCGCCGCGATCATCAGGGCGATGCCCGGCAGCCTCACCCCGGCCGGAAGGAACAGCAGCGCGACCCAGCCGAGCTGACACCCGGTCACCCCCGCGGCGAAGCGCAGGGCGGTGGTCCGCCGAGCCGGATCGGAGTACGCGGCCCGTAGCCAGGACGCGGCCAGGGCCGTGCGCAGCACGACGTACCCCAAGGTGATGATCCGCAGATCGCCCCCCTCGAACGCGTGGGGCACACCGGCGGCGAGGATCAGCGACCCCGTGATCTGCACCAGCACCATGAGCCGGTACGGGACGTCGTCCACGTCGTAGGCGGAGGCGAACCACGTGAAGTTCATCCACGCCCACCAGATGGTGAAGAACACCAGCGCGAAGCTCAGGGCCCCGGTCGTGTGCTTCCCCTGGGACAGCGCCTCCAGCAGGCCCTCGGACGCCTGGGCCACCGCGACGACGAAGCACAGGTCGTAGAGCAGTTCGAGGGAGGTGGCGGGCCGGTGCGCTTCCCCGGGGTCGCGGCCCAGCATGGTGCGCCGGACCACCGGGCCCGTACCTCCGGCCAGGGGCGGGTTCATCGACGGCCTCCGGGCGCGGTCTCGGCCACCGTGTCCGCCTGCTCATCCGGGCTCATCCGGGCTCTCCTCGTTGTCGATACCGCGGGTGCGCGATCCGGTCGAGGCTACGGCGGCCGGCGGACAGCACCTGTCCGCCCGTGCACGCGCACTTGCCCGAGAACGCGCGATCGCGAGGGGACCCGCGCTCCTCGGTCGTGTCCGGCTCCCCTGGCCGGCGGCGCCGCCGGTCCGCGCCGGGAGTTCGCCTTCCTCGGCGCGGGGTACCGCCGCTGGAGGTGACGTGAGCCGGTGCCGACCACCGCGTTCCGAGCGGGCGGGTGCCGGCGACCGGAGGCCGCCGCCCTCGCCGGGAGTCGCCGCCCGGATGCCGGGACGCGGGCGGGGCGGACCGGCCGGAGGACCCGGCAGTGCACTGTCGGGCCAACTCCCGGGCACGGGAGGAAAAGTCGGACGGCCGCAGCGGTCGTAGTTTCGGGGTGTGCCGGGCCGTGGGAACGCGGCAGGCGCTACTCCTGACCGTTCCGAGAGGACACCCTCATGTTCGACATCTCCCAGGTGCAGGCTGCCCCGAGCGCGGACCTGCTCACGCCCGACAACGCGGTCATGCTCTTCGTGGACCACCAGCCGCAGATGTTCTTCGGCACCGGAAGCGGCGACCGCGCCGCGATCATCAACAGCACGGTGGGTCTCGCGAAGGCTGCCAAGGCGTTCGACGTGCCCGTCGTGCTGACCACGGTCGCCGCCGAGTCGTTCTCCGGACCGCTGCTGCCGCAGCTCGCCGAGGTGTTCCCCGGGCACGAGGTCCTCGACCGCACGACGATGAACGCCTGGGAGGACGAGGCGGTCGTGGAGGCGGTCAAGGCGACCGGGCGCAGGAAGATCGTCCTGTCCGGTCTGTGGACCGAGGTGTGCCTGGTGCTGCCCGCGCTGTCCGCGCTGGGCCAGGGGTACGAGATCTACGTGGTCACCGACGCCTCCGGTGGCGTCAGCCCGGCCGCGCACGAGCACGCGATCGAGCGGATGCTGGCCGCCGGCGCCGTGCCGGTGACCTGGGTGCAGGTGCTGCTGGAGCTCCAGCGCGACTGGGCGCGCCAGGAGACCTACGGCGCCGTGATGGAGATCGTCAAGGCCCACGCAGGCGCGTACGGCCTGGGTGTCGTGTACGCGCAGACCGTCATCGGCGCGCACGCGGCCGGCTGAGTCCCTTGGACACCGGCATTCTGATCCTGCGTCTGCTGGTGGGCCTGCTCATCGCCGGACACGGGGTGCAGAAGATCAGCTCACACCTCGGCGGCAAGGGACTCGACGGCGGCGCGGACGAGTTCCGCGCCGACGGTTTCCGCGGCGGGGCCCTCACCGCCCTCGCGGCGGGCGGCGGGCAGATCGGATCGGGCCTCCTGCTGGCCCTCGGCTTCCTGACCCCACTGGCCGCCATGGGGGCCATCGGGGTCATGACCGTCGCCCTCACCGTGAAACGGCACAACGGCCTCTGGGCGCAGAACGATGGTTACGAGTACCCCCTGGTCCTGATCGTCACCGCCGCCGCCCTGGCCGCCACGGGCCCCGGGGCCTGGTCCCTCGACGCGGTGTTCGGCCTGATGCCGTACCCGTTGTGGTGGACGGGCCTCGTCCTCGCGGCGGGTGTCGGCAGCGGCCTGCTGACCAGGCTCCTGCTGCACCGGCCCCCGGCGACGGCGCAGGCCGCCGTCCGGCGCTGAGCGCCGGACACACAGACCGGGTCCGGCCGTCCGTGTACACCCCCTTTTGCGCGGGCGGCCGGGCCCACCCACCCGCATTCCCCACCTCACCCCGACGCTCGAAAGAGCCATGATCAGGAGCACCCGATGGAATCCGCACCCACCACCGCACCCACGCGCGGCGGCGGTCAGCCGTTGCTGCACCAGAAGGGCGAGGAGACCCAGTCGTTCGGCACCCTCAAGCAGCTCCCGATCGGCCTCGGTCACGACACCCGCCTCTACGCCTGCCAGCGGCTGAACCAGGTGCTCGCCGACACACAGATCCTGTACTCCCTGTACAAGAAGCACCATTGGCTGATGCGCGGGGCGACCTTCTACTCGCTCCACCTGCTGCTCGACAAGCACGCGGGGGAGCAGCTGGCCATCGTGGACGCGCTCGCCGAGCGGGTGCAGAGCCTTGGCGGCGTCGCGGTCGGGGACCCCCGCCATGTCGCGGAGCTGACGTCCGTCCCCCGCCCGCCGAACGGGGTGGAGCAGGTGCCCGTGATGCTGTCGCGGCTCCTCGACGCGCACGAGCGGATCCTGTGCGACGCCCGGGACGCCGCCGCCCGGATCGCCGCCGAGGGTGACGAGGGCAGCAACGACCTGCTCGTCTCCGAGGTCGTCCGCACCGGTGAGGCACAGGTGTGGTTCCTGGCCGAACACCTCGTCGACACCCCCCTGGTGCGCGCCTGATGGACGCGACGTACGACGTCGTGGTCGTCGGGGCGGGCCCGGGCGGAGAGGTCGTCGCCGACCGGATCGTCCGGTCCGGGCTGACCGCCGCCGTCGTCGAGGCCGGCGCGGTGGGCGGCGAGTGTTCCTACTGGGCGTGCGTACCGAGCAAGGCCCTGCTGCGCCCCGGCGCGGCCCGGGAGGCGGCGCGGTCGGTCGACGGGGCACGCCAGGCGGTGACCGGAGACCTCGACCCGGCCGCCGTCCTGGCCCGGCGCGACCGGTTCACCGGCCGCGGCGAGGACACCGGCCAGGCCGACTGGCTGAGCGGCGCAGGGATCGCGCTCGTACGGGGCCACGGGCGCGTCGCCGGGGAGCGCCGGGTGGAGGTCACCGGGACCGACGGCGGCGTCCGCACGCTGCGGGCCCGGCTCGCCGTCGTCCTCAGCACCGGCACTCAAGCTGTTCTGCCACCCGTCGAAGGACTGGACGGGATCGGCGTGTGGACCAACCGCGAGGCCACCACGGCCGGCACGGTGCCCGCACGGCTGGTCGTCATCGGCGGGGGAGTGGTGGCCTGCGAGATGGCCACCGCATGGCGTTCCCTCGGCTCCGAGGTCACCCTGCTCGTCCGTGGCCAGGCCCTGCTGACCGGCTGGGAGCCGTGCGCCGGCGAAGAGGTGGCCCGGGGGCTGACCGGCCTCGGGGTCACCATCCGGTTCGGGGTCTCGGCGACCCGGGTCGCCCGGGACGAGACCACTCGCGCCGTGACCGTGCGGACGGACGACGGTGCCACCCTCGTCTGCGACGAGGTGCTGGCCGCGGTCGGCCGCCGGCCGCGCACCGCCGATCTCGGCCTGGAGAACGTCGGCCTGCCCGGCGGGGGCCGGCTCCCGGTCGACGACACCTGCCGCGTCACCACTGTGGACGGCGACTGGCTGTACGCCGTCGGCGACGTCAACCACCGCGCGCCCCTGACCCATATGGCGAAGTACCAGGCCCGCGCCTGTGCCGCGGCCATCGCCGAGCGTGCCGCGGGCCGCCCCGCCGACCCCGGCCGGTGGCGGGTCTGGAGCGCCGACGCCGACCGCGTCGCCGTCCCGCAGGCCGTCTTCACCCGCCCCGAGATCGCCAGCGTCGGCCTCACCGAACGCGCCGCACGAGAAGCCGGCATCGCGGTGCGCGCGGTCGAGTACCGGATCGACGACGTGGCCGGAGCCGCGCTGTACGCGGACGGCTACCGCGGGCACGCCAAGCTCGTCGTCGACGAGACCCGCGGGGTGGTGGTCGGCTGCACCTTCACGGGACCGCTCGCGAGCGAACTGATCCACACCGCCACGGTCGCCCTCGTGGGCGAGGTCCCGCTCGATCGCCTGTGGCACGCGGTCCCCGCCTTCCCCACGGTCAGCGAGGTCTGGCTGCGCCTGCTGGAGGCCTACGGCCCTTAGGCCGTGTCCGCCGGGTCCCGTCCCGGACCCCGGACACACGGCCGGCCGGCACGGCGCCCGGCCCGCCCTCTTCCCTCACGTCCCACCCGCTCGACAGAGCAACACACGCGCATACGCAACAGAGGAGCACACCCATGCCGTTCATCAAGGTCGCCGAAGGCAACTCCGCCCCCGTCGAGCTCTACTACGAGGACCACGGCACGGGACAGCCGGTGGTGCTGATCCACGGCTGGCCGCTGAACGGGGCCTCCTGGGAGAAGCAGACCGTCGCCCTGCTCGCCGCGGGCCACCGTGTCATCACCTACGACCGGCGCGGTTTCGGCCGTTCCGACCAGCCCGCCGACGGCTATGACTACGACACCTTCGCCTCGGACCTCAACGAGGTGCTCACCGCGCTGGACCTGCGCGACGCCGTTCTGGTCGGCTTCTCCATGGGAAGCGGCGAGGTGACCCGCTACCTCGGCACGTACGGCTCCGAGCGCGTCGCCAAGGCCGTCATGATCGGCGTGGTCCCGCCCTTCCTGCTCAAGACGGACGACAACCCGGGCGGCGTGGACGCGAGCGTCTTCAAGGGAATAGAAGAGGCCATCGTCGCCGACCGGTTCGCGTTCATGACCTCCTTCCTCGCCGACTTCTACAACGTCGACGTCCTGGGCGGCGAACGCATCAGCGAGCAGGCGGTCCAGGCCAGCTGGAACGTCGCCGTCGGCGCGTCGGCCAAGGGCACCCTCGACTGCGTCCAGGCCTGGCTCACCGACTTCCGCGCGGACCTGCCGCGCATCGACGTGCCGACGCTGATCATCCACGGCGACGCCGACCGCACCCTGCCCATCGAGGCCACCGCGATCCCGCTTTCCCGGCTCATCGCCGGTGCCGAGCTGCAGATCGTGCCCGGCGGCCCGCACGGTCTGATCCGGACCCACGCCGCCGAGGTCAACACCGCGCTGCTCGCCTTCCTGGGCTGAGCACGCCCGCCGCCCGCAGCCGGGCGGCGGACGGCGCGACGGGCCGGCTCCCGCACGACGGGGTGAACACCTCGCGCACCGTCGCGGCCGCCCGCCCGGAGCGGACGCCGGCGTGCTTCTCGACGCCCGCCGGCCCGAAGCGGGTTCCCGGCCGCCCGCCGGGCGGTCGCCCGCGGCACCGCCGTACAGCACCCGGCCCGTGCCGCCGGCGACCCCTGCCACGTTCCCCGCAGTACCTCCGAGAGAAAGACCTGACATGCCGAACCAGCCGGTACTCGAGCCCGCCGCCCAGGCCTTCGCCGACGCCACCGCCCAGCCGCCGTACCTCTACCAGATACCCCCCGCGGACGGACGCAAGGCCGTGGACGACGTCCAGAGCGGTGAAGGCGTCCCCCTGCCCGCCGTCGACGAGGAGTGGATCACCGTCCAGGGCGGTCCCACCGGGGACGTCCGCGCCCGGATCGTCCGCCCCCGTGGCGCCACCGGCCCCCTCCCCGTCGTCCTCTACATCCACGGCGCGGGCTGGGTCTTCGGCAACGCCCACACCCACGACCGGCTGGTCCGCGAACTCGCCGTCGGCGCCGGGGCGGCCGTCGTGTTCCCCGAGTACGACCTCTCGCCCGAGGCCCGTTATCCCGTCGCCATCGAGCAGAACTACAGCGTCGCCCAGTGGGTCGCCCGCGAGGGACACCACAAGGACCTCGACGGAACGAGGATCGCCGTGGCGGGCGACTCGGTCGGCGGGAACATGAGCGCCGCCCTCACCCTCATGGCCAAGGAGCGCGGTGACGTCCGCATCGTGCACCAGGTCCTCTTCTACCCGGTCACCGACGCGGCCTTCGACACCGACTCGTACCACCTCTTCGCCACCGGCTACTTCCTGCGCCGCGAGGCCATGCAGTGGTTCTGGGACCAGTACACGACCGATGAGGGCGAGCGCGCGCGGATCACCGCCTCCCCGCTGCGCGCCTCCCTCGACGAGCTCACCGGCCTGCCGCCCGCCCTGGTGATCACCGCCGAGGCCGACGTCCTGCGCGACGAGGGCGAGGCGTACGCCGCCAGGCTCCGCGCCGCCGGAGTCCCGGTCACCGCCCTGCGCGTGCTCGGGACCATCCACGACTTCGTCATGCTCGACGCACTGCGCGAGACGCGGGCCGCGGAGCTCGCCATCGGTCTCGCGGCCGACACCCTGCGCGAGGCGCTGGCATGAGCGGCACGACCGGCATGCCCGTCGCGGGCGTCGTCCCCGCCGAGGGCCGGGAACGGCCGGCGGCCGATCTCCTCGTCCGCAACGCGAAGGTGTTCACCGGCGACCCCGCCCGCCCGGAGGCTCGCGCCGTGGCCGTCCGCGGCGGCCGGGTCATGGCCCTCGGCGACGACCACGACCTCGCCGGCCTCGTAGGACCGTCGACCAAGGTCGTCGACGCGCTGGGCCGCCGGGTGATCCCCGGACTCAACGACGCGCACCTGCACGTCATCCGGGGCGGCCTGAACTACGTGCTGGAGCTGCGCTGGGACGGCGTGCGCAGCCTCCGTCAGGCACTGGCCATGCTGCGCGAACAGGCAGGCCGCACCCCCAAGGGCCAGTGGATCCGGGTCGTCGGCGGCTGGACCGCCGAACAGTTCGCCGAACGACGGATGCCGACCGTCGCCGAGCTGAACGCCGCCGCGCCCGACACCCCGGTCTTCGTCCTGCACCTCTACCAGTCGGCGCTGATGAACCGCGCCGCCGTACAGGCCGCCGGATTCACCCGGGAGACCCCGGACCCGCGCGGCGGGCAGATCGTGCGGGGGCGGAACGGCGAACCGAACGGGGTGCTCCTGGCTGCGCCGAGCGCGCTCATCCTGTACTCCACCCTGGCCAAGGCCCCGACCCTGGACCAGGCCGACAAGCGAACCTCGACGCGGCACTTCCTGCGCGAGCTCAACCGCTTCGGGCTCACCTCGGCGGTCGACGCCGCCGGCGGTTTCCAGAACTTCCCCGACGACTACGCCACCGTCATCGACCTGGCCCGGTCGGGGGAGCTGTCACTGCGGATCGCCTATCACCTGTTCCCGCAGACGGCCGGTCAGGAGATCGCCGACCTGAAGCGCTGGACCGGGACGGTGAAGCCGGGGGACGGGGACGAGTGGCTCCGCCTCAACGGCGCCGGCGAGAACCTGACCTGGGCCGCCGCCGACTTCGAGAACTTCTCCGAACCCCGGCCCGAGCTCGCCGACGGCTATGAGGCCGAGTTCGAGCAGGCGGTCCGTCTGCTGATGGAGAACGACTGGGGCTTCCGGCTCCACGCCACCTACGACGAGACGATCCGCCGCGACCTGGCCGTGTTCGAGAAGCTCGCGGCCGAAGGGCTCTTCCCGGACGGCAACCGCTGGCTCTTCGACCACGCGGAGACCGTCTCGGCCGACAGTCTCGACCGGATCGCGGTTCTCGGCGGCGCCGTGTCCGTGCAGAACCGGATGTCCTTCCAGGGCACCGCCTTCCTCGACCGCTACGGCGCCGAGGCCACCGCCCACACCCCTCCGGTCCGGGCCATGCTCGACCGGGGACTGACCGTGGCCGCCGGAACCGACGCCACGCGCGTGTCCTCGTACAACCCGTGGGTCGCGCTGCACTGGCTGGTGACCGGCCGTACCGTCGGCGGAACGGCGCTCTACCCGGCCGCGAACCTGATCAGCAGGCAGACCGCGCTGGGCCTCTACACCCGGGGCGGCGCGGAGCTCACCGGCGAACAGGACGTCAAGGGCACCCTCCGGGAAGGCTGCTACGGCGATCTCGTGATCCTGTCGGACGACTACTTCACCGTGCCCGACGCCGCCATCCCCGACATCGAAGCCGTGCTCACCGTCGTCGGCGGCCGGATCGTCTACGCGAGCGGAGAGTACGAGGGCCTCGACGAGGCCGTCCCGCCGGTCAGCCCGGAGTGGAGCCCGGTGGCCCGCTTCGGCGGATACCGGTCCCGCGGCGCACGCCAGGCGCTGCTCATGGCGGAGGCCGTCGCCGAGTCCGAGGAGCACCGTCAGTGGCGCGTGGCGCGCGGTCACGCGTCCCCGGAGCCCGCGCCCTTCGTCGACCCCTGCTTCACGCACTGATCAGAGGAACCCACCAGATGAGTACCGACTCCGCCGCCGGCGCCGAGAGCGCCGGCGGTGAGCCCGGCGAAGGCGCGGGCACCCGGCCCGGACGCCGTTTCGAACCCGACCTCCGCTCGATGACCCGGATCAACCTGCACCCGATCGCCTCGCCCATGCCGCTGGGCTTCTTCACGGTGGCCATCGCCTCCGTGATGACGGGCTGCATGCAGCTCGGGGTCTTCGAGGCCGCGGACCGCACCGCCGTCGCCCTGTGCGTGCTGCCCGCGTTCGCCCTCCAGCTCCTGGTGAGCGTGCTGGCCTTCGGGGCCCGGGACGTCATCGCCGCGACGCTCATGGGGACGTTCGCCGGCAGCTGGCTGGCGTACGCCCTCGTCATGGCGACCGGCGCGGCGGGCGGGCACCGGGTGCTGGGCGTGTTCAACCTGGCGTTCCTGTGCTTCGGGGCACTGATGACCGCCGTGACCCGGCCCAAACGCGCGCTGTGGCTCGTCCTGGTGGTCTCCCTGCCCCGGTGGACGGCCACCGGGCTGGCCGGGCTGACCGGAGCCGAGTGGCTCACGTACACGGCCGGCGCCCTCGGGATCCTGGTGGCCCTGGTCGCGACCTACGCGGCGTTCGCCCTGATGCTGGAGGACATGCGCAGCGAGGAGGTCCTGCCCATCGGCCGCAGCGGCCCCGCCCACACCGCGGTCGAGGGCGACCTCGCGGTACAGCTGCGCAACCTGGAACGCCAGGCGGGCGTGCGACGCACCCTGTGAGACGCCGCCCGCTCCCCGTGGACCACCACGCGTGCGGGGCCCTGGTCCGGGGCCCCACCACCGGCGACCCTTCCCGGCGCCGCCACACCAACCCATGTCCTGATGAGAGTGATACCTGTGCAGTTCGGCATTTTCACGGTGGGCGACGTCACGCCCGATCCGACCTCGGGGCGGACACCCACCGAGCACGAGCGGATCAAGGCCATGGTGGCCATCGCGCTCAAGGCGGAGGAGGTCGGCCTGGACGTCTTCGCGACCGGTGAGCACCACAACCCGCCGTTCGTGCCGTCGTCGCCGACCACCATGCTCGGCCACATCGCGGCCCGCACGCAGAACCTGATCCTGTCGACGTCCACGACGCTGATCACCACC